>JBMOGW010000048.1:0-17610 GCA_049318165.1 Ilumatobacteraceae bacterium | reverse complement strand
TCGAAGAGCGGAACTTCCCGGTCGACGAGATCCGCTTCTTCGCGTCGGCGCGCAGTGCCGGCACGACGCTGCCGTGGAAGGGCACCGAGATCACCGTCGAGGACGCGTCGACCGCGGACCCGTCGGGCCTCGACGTCGCCCTGTTCTCGGCCGGCGCCACCAGCTCGAAGGAGCTCGCGCCGAAGTTCGCTGCCGCGGGTGTGATCGTGGTCGACAACTCGTCGGCCTGGCGAATGCACCCCGACGTGCCGCTCGTGGTGAGCGAGGTGAACCCGGAGGCCGTGCGCGACGCGCGCATCGGCATCATCGCCAACCCGAACTGCACCACCATGGCCGCGATGCCGGTGCTGAAGCCGCTGCACGACGAGGCCGGCCTGATCCGCCTCATCGCCAGCACCTACCAGGCGGTCAGCGGCGGCGGCCTGGCAGGCGTGGACGAGTTGGACAAGCAGGCCCGTGAGGTGGTCGATCGTGCCCGCGAGCTGGCGCACGACGGCGACGCCGTGACGTTCCCGACCCCGACCAAGTTCTCGAAGCCGATCGCCTTCAACGTGCTGCCGTATGCCGGCAAGTACGTCGACGACGGCTCGTTCGAGACCGACGAGGAGCAGAAGCTGCGCAACGAGAGTCGGAAGATCCTCGAGATCCCCGAGCTGCTCGTCAGCGGCACCTGCGTGCGCGTGCCGGTGTTCACCGGTCACTCGCTCAGCATCAACGCCGAGTTCGCCAATCCGATCACCGTTGCCCGCGCCACCGAGCTGCTCGGCAACGCGCCGGGTGTGGCGCTGATGGACGTGCCGACCCCCCTCGAGGCGGCCGGCAAGGACCCGAGCTACGTCGGTCGCATCCGTCAGGACTCGAGCGTCGAGGGTGGCCGAGGCCTGGTGCTGTTCCTCAGCAACGACAACCTGCGCAAGGGCGCGGCGCTCAACGCCGTGCAGATCGCCGAGCTGCTCGTCTGAGCGACGGGCCGGTGGCCGCCGACCGTCCGGTCAGGCGGCGTCACCGGTCGTAGAGTCCACGTCGTGGATCTGAGAGAGTTGCAGGACGTCATCGAGCGCACGTTCGGCGATCGCGACCGCGCTCGTGGCGTGCCCGCGTCCGTCGCCTGGCTGGCCGAGGAGGTGGGCGAGCTGGCCCAGGCCGTCCGCAAGGGCACCCGGGACCAACAGGTGCACGAGTTCGCCGACGTCATCGCCTGGGTGGCGACGCTGGCGAACCAGATGGGCATCGACCTCACCGACGCCGTCGACCGCTACAAGGACGGCTGCCCGCGCTGCGGTTCGATCCCCTGCGGCTGCGGATGACGGAGCCCGACGTCGTGGTGACCGCCTGGCTGGCCGGTCTCGCTGCGGCACTGCGTGGCGAGGCCGACAGTGACGTCGCCTGCGGCACCTGCACGGCGTGCTGCCGCTCGCAGCAGTTCATCCACATCGAGCCCGACGAAGCCGATGCGCTGGCGCACATCCCGTCCGCGCTGCGGTTCCCGGCCCCCGGCATGCCGCAGGGTCATGTACTGATGGGTTACGACGAACGTGGAAGTTGCCCGATGCTCGGTGAGCACGGTTGCACCATCTACGCGCATCGGCCGCGCACCTGTCGCGTCTACGACTGCCGGGTGTTCGCCGTGGCCGGTGTGTTCCCGGACGAGCCGGAGAAGGCCGACATCGCGGCGCGAGCGCGGCGCTGGCAGGTGGTGACCGACGGCGTCGAGGACGAGGCGGCACTGGCCGCCGTGCACGGTCACGTGGCACGTCTGGCGGCGGCCGAGCCGGACCTTCCGGCGACCCCGCTCGCCGTACGCTCGTGTCGTGCCGTCACCGAGGCGCGCCCGGTCGACGACTGACCGGGACTCACTCGGCGAGCTGATCAGGCGGTCGCCGAGGCCGTCAGCTCGCGGCGGGCCAGTTCGATCTCTCGGGTGTTGCGAGCGATCACGGCCACGGCGGTGGCAGCGGCACCCAGCATCGCCGCGTACAGGCCGGCATTGCCGATCAGCACGATGCGCGCATGCGCAAGGCCTTCCGCCCATGACCCGATTCGGGCATCCGGGCCGGCCATCGCCTGCGCCACGACCTGGAGCCCGATCGAGACCACTGCCTGGGCGACGAACACGAACTGCCAGACCCCGACCGCCCGGGCAGCGCCCGGTGTCTTCGCCACCTCGCGGAAGCCGCCGAACCACGTCCAGATCGGCACGAACCAGGCGACCCGGGCCGGGCCGAGCTGGGCGGGGATGCCCATCGACCGGGCGTTGACGACCACGCGGCCGGCCCACAGCGAGGTGAGGACCGCGCCGCCGAACGCGGCTGCGACGAGCACGATCATGAGCACCTTCGACCGCTGCTCGAGCTGTGCCAGCTGGGTGCTCGTCGCACCGGCGCGCGACGTCAGGTCGTCGGCGCGTACGGCGAGGAGCGCCAGTGTGGTGACACAGCCGACCGTCACGGTGTAGAGGGCGAGCATCGGGAGCGCGTGGACCGCCGTCGAGCGCATCGGCCGCATCACGGTGGAGGCGACGAACCCGCGCGGTGTCGTGGCGTCCGTCCTCACCCTGGGCACGGCACCGGAGACCCCGAGCGACGGGTCGTCGCGAACGACCAGTGCATGCTCGGCGGTGTGCGGCGACTCGACGGCTCTCGGCGCCGTCGCGAGCTTCGGCAGTGTCGGCAGTGGGATGGGCCCGGTGGTGTCGCCGCCGGGTGGCGGGAGCAGGGTCATCAATGCACCCGGAGGGGGCGGGGGCAGCGCGGTCATGGCGACTGTTTCGGCGGGTCAGCGCGTTGGCTTGAGCAAATCCAGATGTGATGTCGAATGAATCATCCGGTTTCGACGCCCTGCCTGGTCCCGAACGCGACGATGCCCGCCTTTCGGCGGGCATCTCGTTGCTGGTCGGGGTGAGAAGATTCGAACTTCCGACCTCCACGTCCCGAACGTGGCGCGCTAACCAAGCTGCGCTACACCCCGTAGCGATGCACGATGCTATCCGGCGACTGCGGGTTCTTCCTCAGTCGATTCGATTCCGGCCGCCTCATCGGCGGCGTCGGTCGCGCCTGCAGCGTCTGCAGCCGGACCCTCGAGCACCGCCTTCACCGCACGCTTCAACGACAGCGGATCGAACGGCTTGGTGATCCAGCCGTCGGCGGCGGAACGCTTCGCGAGGTGCACGTCGGCCTTGCGGTCGAGGAGCATCAGCACCTTCACAGCGGGTACGCGGCCGGCGCTCTCGTCGAGACGCAGATCCATCGTGACGGCCATGCCGCCCTTCGACCCGATCTGCAGATCGAGGATGGCCAGGTCGACGTCGCCGTTCGCCACGAGTCGGCTGACCTCGCGGCCTTCCGTGCAGAGCGTGAACCGAATGTCGGGGCCGCTGAGTGCGCTGGTGACGTCGGTGGCGACGTAGGTCGCGTCGGTGGCGAGCAGGATGTGCACGGCCGAGACGTTATCGGGTGGCCGGGAAGAGGAGGAAGCGGATGTCCTCCAGACCGCTCATCGTGTGCACGTCGCCCTTGAGGGTCGGCACGAAGGTGGTGTGCACGGCCGGCGGCAACGCGTCGGATGCGAGCAGGTACGACGCGTGTGCCCGTTCGGCGACGGCGGTCTCGCGCAGGGCCACCAGGTTGTCGAACAGCGCGGCCTGTGCAGCGGCACGCGGCCGCTTGGCCGGCGGGTCACCGAACGTCGGCGTGCAGCGGTTCACCACCACGGCGCCGACCGTCAGCCCACTGCGCTGCAGGCGCGTGGCGAAGTACTTCGCCTCGTCGATCGTGTCGGCGCGGGGTGACGCCACCAGCACGAAGCGGGTCTCGTCGCCGGCGAGCAGAGCGATCACCTCGTCGGCCCGCTCCCGGAAGCCGGTCTCCATTCCCGAGAACGCCTGGAAGAACGCCACGGCATCCGCCAGCACGTCGCCGCCGACCACCTTGCCGATGGTCTTCAGCACCGGCTGGGCGGCGATGTTGAACACCTTCATGCCTCGCCGCGTGGGCAGCATCAGCATCTTGAAGAGCGGGTGGTCGATGAATCGGGCCAGTGTGTTCGGTGCGTCGAGGAAGTCGAGCGCGTTGCGCGTCGGTGGTGTGTCGACGATGACCAGGTCGAAACGCTCGTCGTGATGCAGCGCGTGCAGCCGTTCGGCGGCCATGTATTCCTGGGTGCCCGACAGGCTGCCGGCCACGTTGCGGTAGAACCGGTTGGCGAGGATGCGTTCGGCCTGCGCATCGTCGGCCGCGTTCGCCCGCACCAGACCGTCGAAGGTGCTCGCCGTGTCGAGCATCAGCGCCCACAACTCGCCGGGCGCGTCGATGTCCAGTCGCACGGGATCGTTGGTCAGTCCGCCGGGCACGCCCAGCGCGTCGGCCAGGCGTCGCGCCGGGTCGATGGTGACCACGACGGCTCGGCGACCGACGTGCGCGGCTTCCAGCCCGAGCGCCGCCGCAGTCGTGGTCTTGCCGACGCCACCGGAGCCGCAACACACCAGGACCTCCGCGGTTGCGAGGTGGTCGGCCAGGGTGGCGGTCATCGGGTGCCTCCGACCGGATTGCCCGCGAGGTCGTCCGCCAGACGGTCGACGGCAGTGGCGTCGAGCACCGAACCCGGCACGAGCGGCAGCACCCGTTGCGGCAGGTCCAGTTCGGCCGCCAGCCGGGCGCGCTCGGCGGCATGCATCGTCCGGCGGGCGTTGCGGAACTCGGCGGCATCGCGCAGCGCTGATCCCTCGGGAGCGGCCTCGGCCGCCAGTTGGGTGCCCTCGTCGACGGCGTTCACCACGATCGGGCCGAGCGACAGGCCGATGCGTTCGCGCAACGCGGCGGCGGTCTCCACCGCTTCGTTCACCGGTGTCGTCTCGGGCAGGGTCACCAACACCACCTGACAGCGCGCTGGGTCGGCCAGCATCGCCGCCACCTCGGTCGCCTGCTGCGCGATCGGCCCGCCGCGCACCGTCGCCAACAGCCCCTTCGCAGCGAGCAGGAAGGTGATGGCGTGCCCCGCGGCCGGTCCGTCCACCAGGACCAGGTCGTAGTGGTCGCTGCGCTCGAGCTGCTTGATCTTGCCGAGCACCACGATGTCGTCGATGCCGGGGCTGGCAGTGGCCACGACGTCGATGATCCCGCTGGTGGCGAGGCGCTTCGCGACGCGGGACAGACCGTGGGTGTCGAGGTACTCGCCGAGGGCGGCCGAGGCCGAGATGTGCAGCACCTCCACGCCCGGGAGCAGGGCCTCCAGGGTGGGCTTGCCGTCGAGCTCGACGACCAGCACGCGAAGTCCGCGACGGATTGCCGCTCGCGCAAGAACGGCCGTTACCGTGGTCTTCCCAACCCCGCCCTTGCCGGCCACGACGGCCACCCGGGCGGTGGAGACGAACTGCAGCGGATCCACGCTCTTTCTCGGAGGCACTTGTGCGCAGACTAGCGATCGCTCTACTTCTCACGCCCCTTGCGGGGCTGGCGGGGCTGTCGCTGCTCGGATCCACGGCGCATGCGTCGAGGACCGAGACCGGCACGACGGTGGCCGGCACGACGGGGACCACCACCGATTCCGGCACCGACTCGGTGTCCGCCGATCTCGCGCCCGTCGACGTGCTGCAGGTGTCCGGCCTGTTCGACGACGTCCAGGTGCA
The DNA here is from genome assembly GCA_049318165.1 of Ilumatobacteraceae bacterium. Taxonomy (GTDB): domain Bacteria; phylum Actinomycetota; class Acidimicrobiia; order Acidimicrobiales; family Ilumatobacteraceae; genus UBA668. Next base: position 11,987 of record JBMOGW010000048.1, on the reverse strand, counting down.
GTCGGTGAAGGACGCGATCCAGGGGGCCGAGAACAACGGCTCGCAAGCGCTGATCCTGCAGATGAACACCCGCGGCGCCATCGTCTCCCGGGACGACATGAAGGGTCTGCTGCAGTCCGTGGCCGACGCGAAGATCGCCATCGGTATCTGGGTGGGGCCGTCGTCCGGTGCACGTGCCTACGGCCTGCCGGCGCAGCTGTTCGGTGTCGCCGACGTCACCGCCATGGTGGCCGGCAGCCGCCTCGGCTATACCACCGACCTCATCCGGCTCGAGGGCGAACGACAGGTCGACCTCGGACCCAACGGCGACCAGCTGAAGAACGATTCGATGTCGTTCGGCGAAGCACGCGACGCCGGTGTCCTCAAGCTCGACACGCCCGACCAGGGTGTGCCCACCGTGCGCAGCATGGTGCTGGCGATGGACGGCGTGACCCTCGACGACGGCACGGTGCTCGACACGGTGTCGCAGGAGCTGAGCGACAGCGGCGAGACCCAGAACGTGGCCACGCTCGTGCGCTTCACCTCGCTGGGCCTGATCGAAGAGCTGATGCACACCGTCGCCAGCCCGCCCATCGCCTTCCTGTTCTTCATCATCGGCCTGTGCCTGTTGATCTTCGAGTTCTTCACCGCCGGCGTCGGCGTGGCCGGTCTGGTCGGCGCCGTGCTCACCGTCCTCGGCTGCTACGGCCTTTCGGCACTGCCCACCCGTACCGGCGCACTGGTGCTGCTGCTGCTGGCGATGCTCGCCTTCGCGGTCGACGTCCAGGTCGGCATCCCACGGTTCTGGACCGGGGTGGGTGTCGTGCTCTTCGTGCTCGGTGCCTGGTTCCTCTACGAGCCCGTCCCGGGGAACGATCTGCGCCTCAGCTGGATCACGCTCATCGTCGCCGTCATCGGCATCCTGCTGACGTTCATCGTCGGCATGCCGTCGATGGTGCGCACCCGCTTCGCGACGCCCACGATCGGCCGCGAGTGGATGCTCGGCTCCACCGGCACCGCCGTCGGAGCCATCAGCCCCGAAGGCGTCGCGCAGGTGGGCGAGTCGAAGTGGCGGGCGCGCACCAACCGCGCCACGCCCATCGCCGCCGGGGCCGAGCTGCGCGTCGTCGCCATCGACGGTGTCACCCTGGAGGTCGAGCCGGCCGAGGGTGGCGCACGCGACTACCGCGAGCGTCGTGGCAAGGGTGACACCGACATCAGCGAACTCGACCAGCAGTCCGCGGACGACGCCTCGCGTTGATCGCGGTGCCCTCGTGATCGTCGTCGACAAGCGCACGTTCGTGCAGGGTCGGCCGGCGGGTTACAGCACCGCTGGCGAGGGTCTGCCGGTCGTGATGCTGCACGGCTGGGCGCTCGCGCAGCACACGTATCGCAGCGTCATCGAAGAGATCGCGTCGCAGGGTTGCCGCGTCATCGCTCCGGCGATGCCCGGGTTCGGTGGCACGCCCGAACTGCCCGGCGACCAGTTCTCGCTGCGCGGCTACGCGCAGTGGGTGGCCGAGCTGCTGGAGGCGCTCGACGTGGACGAGCCGGCCGTCGTGGTGGGCCATTCGTTCGGTGGCGGAGTGGCGGTGCGCTTCGCGCACGACCATCGCGACCGGGTACGCAGCCTGGTGCTGGTGAACTCGATCGGCGGGTCGTCATGGCGCAGCGGCCGCACGCTGCGCAGCATCACCGAACGCCCACTGTGGGACTGGGGCCTGCACTTCCCGGGCGACGTGTGGCCGATCCGTCAGGCGACCCGGGTGCTGCCGGTGGTGGCGGAGGACCTGCTGCCGAACCTGGTGCGCAACCCGCGGGCCATCGTGAAGGTGGCCAACCTCGCACGGCGTGCCGACCTGCGCGCCGAGCTGCAGTCGCTGCGCGACAGCGGTCTGTCGATCAGCATCATCTGGGGCACCCGTGACGGCATCATCCCGCGTGAGTCGTTCGAGGCGCTGTGCATCGCGTCGGGGGTCGAGGGCACCGTGGTGGAGGGTTCGCACAGCTGGCTGTTGGCCGACCCCGCACAGTTCGGCGAGATCATCACCAACGACGTGAAGGTCGCGCAGGCTGCACGAGATCTCGAGCTGAAGGCGCCCGCCAGGCAGCGCAAGGGCCTGCGTCGGATCCGCGAGCTGTAGGGCCCCTCGCGCGGCAGGGATCCTCGTTCGTGTCATGCACTCATGTCGAACCTTGTGGTCAACGCATGACATGAAAGGGGTCGCGGTCAGACCGCGGGCAGCTTGGGGCCGGCGATGCGCAGGTCGTCGCGGCGGCGCGTGATCCCTCGTGCGTCGAGTTCGTTGGCCAGCGGCAAGGCGTGCTTGCGGGTGATGCCCAGCGCCTCGCGGAACTGACTCATCGTGTAGCCGTCGGGGTTCGCGCGCAACAGCTCGGCGGCGGTGCGGGCCGCACCGTTGATGGCCTCGGGGTGGAAGTACAGGCCGTCGCGTTCCACCACCAGCTTGCGGCGCACCATCTCGCGCAGCTGCATCTTGTCGACGCCCGTCGGCTCGGGCGGCGCGGCGCCACCGGCGAGCAGCAGCGCCAGCACCGGGTGGTCGGCGAGCGGGTCACGGGCCGCAGCCGGCCGTGCGCGGCCCTGGTCCACGGCCACATCCTCGAGGGTCGACAGCGCGGTGCGCGCCCGCTCGTCGAGCGACGCGACGTCGAGGCCCAGCTCGCCCGCCGCGGCAACCCGCGCCCGCACGTCGCCGATCGTCGCCTCGAGCGCGGCGGGCGACACCACCCAGCGGCCGAGCGTCGGCGCGCGGCGATCGCCGGTGAACGCCCACAAGTCGTCGGCGTCGATCCAGCGGTGCTCGTCGACGACACGGTCCACGTCGCGATCGGGCCGCGCCTTCGATGCCGGCAGCACCGGGCGCACGTCGAGCACCTCACCACCGCCGATGGTCTCGTCGCGGCCGCTCTCGCGCAACACGAACCGGTCGCCGCGCACCAGCGGCAGCTCGCTGTCGAGGTGCAGCCGCACCAGCCCTTCGCCGCCAGGTGTGATGCGCTCGCTGCCCAGCACGCGGAGCCTCACGGGGAACTCGCCCGACCCGATGTACGCGGCGTAGGCGCCACGGCGCGACACCTCGTGGGTCAACGAGGGCAACACGCGCAGCGTCGCGTCGAAGCGCCGTGTCGGCCGCCACTGCGACGGCACCACCACCGCATCGCCGCGCTGCAGGTCGGTGTGGTCGACCCCCACCAGGTTCAGCGCCACGCGGTTGCCGGGGCCGATGCCGTCATGACGTTCGCCGTGCGACTGGATGCCGCGCACCCGCACCGGGTGGCCGCCGGCGTGGAACTGGTCGTCCACGCGCACCGCGCCGCCGGTGAGCGTGCCGGTCACCACGGTGCCGCTGCCCTTCGCCGCGAACACGCGGTCCACCCACAGCCGTGGGCGGGCCGCGTCGTGCGCCGAGGGCGTCTCGGCAACCAGGCGGGCCAGCGAGGCGCGCAGGTCGTCCATGCCGGTGCCGGTGATCGCGCTGGCGCCGACGATCGGCGCGTCCGCCAGGAACGTGCCCGCCAGGTGGTCGCGCACGTCCATCTCCTGCAGCTCGCGCCACTCGTCGTCGACCGCGTCCACCTTGGTCAGCGCGACGATGCCGTGGCGCAGGCCGACCAGCTCGAGAATGCGCAGGTGCTCCTCGCTCTGCGGCTTCCACCCCTCGGTGGCAGCGACGACGAACACGCACGCGTCCACGCCGCCGACACCGGCGAGCATGTTGCGCAGGAAACGCACGTGCCCCGGCACGTCGACGAAGCTGACGCCCTCGCCGTCGGGCAGGGTGGTGTGCGCGAAGCCGAGGTCGATGGTCAGGCCTCGGCGCTGTTCCTCGTCCCAACGGTCGGGGTTGGTGCCCGTGAGTGCCTGCACCAGTGACGACTTGCCGTGGTCGACGTGGCCGGCCGTGGCTACGACGCGCATGCGCGCAGTGCCTCCACCAGATGCCGGTCGTCGTCGGGGTGCACGCTGCGCAGGTCGAGCAGCGTGGCGCCGTCACGCGCCCGCGCCACGACGGGCGGCTGCAGCGCCCGCAGCGCCGCCAGGTGGTCGCCTGCCACACGGACCGCGACCGATGGGATGGTCGTGCCGGGTGCACTTCCGGCGCCGGGGATCGCCTCGCTGTCGACCACGGTGCCGACACCGGCGGCACGGGTGACGGCCTCCGCGCGGTGGCGCAGTTCGTCCAGCGGCGCGGCGACCATCTGCCAGAACGGGATGGTGCGCGCCGCGCTGCGGTCGAGGTACGCCAGCGTGGCGTCCTGCAGTGCGAGCAGCACGTGCGCCCCGGGGCGCAGCGCACGGGCGAGCGGGTGACGAGCACATGCTGCGACCAGCGCGTCGTCGCCGGCGATGATGCCGCTCTGCGGTCCGCCGAGCAGCTTGTCGCCGCTGAAGGTCACCAGCGCTGCCCCGGCGGCGAGCGTCTGGCGGGCCGCAGGTTCACCGGCGAGCCATGCGGGCGGCGGCCCACCGAGCCACGGCGTGCCGGCGTCCACCAGACCGCTGCCGATGTCGGCGACCACGGGTACGGGCAGCGTCGCCAGCTGTTCGACGGGCGTGTCCTCCACGAAGCCCTCGACGCGATAGTTGCTCGGGTGCACCTTCAGCACCAGGGCGGCGTCGACGCTCTTCCGGCCGAGTGCCTTCGAGTAGTCCGACAGGCGGGTGCGGTTGGTGGTGCCGACGTCGACGAGCCGGGCGCCGCTCTGCTCCATCACCTCCGGCACGCGGAAGCCGCCGCCGATCTCCACGCTCTCGCCGCGGCTCACCAACACGTCGCGCCCGTTCGCCAGCGCCGCCAGCACCAGCAACACCGCCGCAGCGTTGTTGTTGACGACCATCGCGGCCTCGGCGCCGCACAGCCGTGCGAGCAACCCACCGACGGCCGCCTGGCGCGACCCGCGCTCGCCGGTGGTGAGGTCGAACTCCACGTTGATCGCCTGTGCCGGGTGGTGCACCGTGAACGGCGCACGGCCGAGGTTGGTGTGCAGCAGCGTGCCCGTCGCGTTGACGACGGGCGAGAGCAGCAACCGGCGCTGCCGCTCGGCACGCGCGAGCGCGGCCTCCGTGCCCCACGCCTCGGGGCCTGCGGCGACGGCCTCGCGGGCCAGTTCCACGTTCACCGCGTGCGGCAGGCCCGCCGGTGCCATCGCCCGTGCCAGCGCGTCCACGCTGGGGGGTCGGGGCGGCGTGCTCATGGGCGCCACGGTAGTGGGGCTGCCTACACTCGGCCGGATGCTGCCCGTGCCCGTCGTGCGCCTCGACCCCGACCTGCCGCTACCCGCCTACGCCCACCCCGGCGACGCTGGCCTCGACCTGCGTGCGCGTGAGGACGGCGTCGTGCTGCCCGCCGGCGGTCGTCTGCTGATGCCCACCGGCATCGCGATCGCCATCCCGCCGGGGCACGCCGGCTTCGTGCTGCCGCGCAGTGGCAACGCGCTCAAGCACGGGCTCACCGTCGCCAACGCGCCGGGGCTCATCGACGCCGCCTACCGCGGCGAGCTGAAGGTGATCCTGCTGAACACCGACCCCACCGAGCCGTTCCACGTCCGCCGCGGCGAGCGCATCGCCCAGCTCGTGCTGCAGCGGGTGGACGAGGTGCAGTGGCAGGAGGTCGACGAACTCGACGGCGACGACCGCGGCGGCGGCTTCGGCCACACCGGCACGCACTGACCCCACTGCGGGGGCCACGTCGGCTTCTCGGGCTGATTCGTCCCGAAACGGCTTCTCGGGCTGATTCGTCTCGAAAACTGCGACGTGCCGCACAGAGAAGGTGACCCGGCGGGGCCTACTTCCAGGCGAAGACCGGCTGCTCGAAGTCGTGGACGCGTTCGCCGGCGCGGCCGTCGAGTGCGACCCAGCGGAACTGCACCAGCACGGCGCCGGTGGGCGCGTGGATCAGGTCCTTGCCGATCGGCACCTGCACCACGGGGCGGTCGCTCTCCGGGATGGTGACGAAGCGCGGTGAGTCGTCACGCTGCAGTTCGTGCAACCCGATGCGGTACACGTGCGCCACCTCTGCCGGGTTCGGCGACAGGTCCACGTGTCCGTCGGCCCACAGCACGACGGGCGTGATCACGTAGCCGGAACGCGTGGTGTAGTCGTCCAGTCGTCCCAGCACGGCGTCCTCACCGAGGCTGAGGCCGAGCTCTTCCTCCAGCTCGCGGCGCGCCGTGTCCTCGGGCGTCTCGCCCGGGTCGGTGCGGCCGCCGGGCAGCGCCCACTGGCCGCCATGGCCGTTGAGCGTGGCGGCCCGTCGGCAGAGCAGGAAGGCAGCTCCGCCGGCAACGCCCGAGACCGAGCCGTCGAACCCGCGGATGTCGCCGGGAACGACCTTCATCTCCTCCTCGGTGAACCGCATCGGGTCGTCGACGTCGGTGCCGGCCTGGCTGTCGGTGACGACGATCGCGACCGCGGCCCGCTTGTGCGTGCCGTGGTCCACCTCGTGCAACGAGTGCTCGGCCAGATGGCGCCGCATCCGCTCGCGCAGGGCCTCGTCGTGGGAGATCATCAACCCTGAACCTAGGTTCCCCCGGGCAGTGGGGCAGACTTGGAGCGTGGACCTCTCGGTGGCGGTGACCCCGCTCTACTTCGCGTCGATGGCGGCAGAGCGCAAGGCGCTGCAGCGCCGCGCCCGCGAGCAGGGCCCGAGCGCGGCCGACTACGAGCAGCCGGATGCGCTCGCCAGCATCGGCATGGGTGTGCTCAGCCTCACCACACCGATCACCGCCTACGTGGCGAGCTACGCCGCGCTGCGTCGCGGTCCGAAGGGTCGCGTCGGCCGCGTGGTGCTCGGTGTTGCCGTGGGTGCGGCCGTCGTGACGTCCGTGGCCGACATCGTGGTGCGCACCACCGATGCCGGCACCGTGCACGGCCGCCGTCTGCGCAACCGCGCCCGCAAGGTGGCCGAGGTGGGCGGCGTGACCACGATCGCTGCGGGTGGCCTCGTGGTGACGGCCACGGCCGCAGCGCTGACCGGCACGAAGCGGTTCTGGGCGAAGGGCGCGGCGAAGGACCTCGGCACCGGCATCGTGCCGTGGACCGCCGCGATGCTGTGGTGGGATTTCGCCTACTACTGGAACCACCGCTTCCAGCACGAGATCCGTGCGATGTGGGCGATCCACGTCGTGCACCACTCCAGCGAGCACTACAACCTGTCCACCGCGCTGCGCCAGCCGGTGGCGGGCGCGTTCGGGGTGTGGGTGCCGTACGGCCTCGTCAGCCGAGTGGGTGTGCGCCCGTCGATCGTCGAGACCTCTCGGGCACTCAACCTGATCTACCAGTACTGGATCCACACCGACACGATCCGCACGCTCGGCGCCGGGGAAGAGGTGCTGAACACGCCGTCGCACCACCGTGTGCACCACGGCAGCAACCAGCAGTACCTCGACCGCAACCACGCGGGCATCCTCATCGTGTGGGACCGCCTGTTCGGCACGTTCCGTCGGGAACAGCCCGAGTCGGATCCCGTGATCTACGGCCTCACCCGCAACATCCACACCTACAACCTGTGGAACGTCAGCACGCACGAGTACCGCGACATGTTCCGCGACGTGGCTCGCAGCACCACCTGGCGCGACCGCCTGGGCTTCGTGCTGCGCGGCCCGGGTTGGGCCTACCGTCGCCGCGCCGAGCTGGGCATCGACGCGATCGACACCACGGCCGCCTGAAGTCCCGCAGCACTTCAGTTCGGCGGGGAAGGTTCGACGCTAGGAGGCCTTGGCCTGGGCGGTGGTCGCCGCGGCGGCGCGCTCGGCCTTGGTGACCCGGCCGAGGAACTCGCCGAGCACACGGTTGAACGTGCTCGCGTGCTCCACCATGAACCCGTGCGCCGCGCCCGAGATCACGACCAGCTCGGCATTGGGCATCCGGTCGGCGATCTCCTCGCTGTCGCCGCGCGGCGTGAGGATGTCCTGGTTGCCCACCATCACCAGCGTCGGGATGTCGACCGTCTCGAGCATCTCGCTGACCGACTCGTCGACGTCGAGGATCGCCCGCACCTGCGACACGAAGGCATGCGCGGTGCGGCCCATTGCGAGCGGCCCGAGCCATCCGAACGCGGGCAACAGACGCCGGAACGAGCGCGGGCCGATCACCCAGCGCGCTGCCTCGGCGGCCATGGCACCCATGCCCTGCTCGGCCGCAGCGGTGGCCCATCCCTGCAACAACTCACGGCGCCACGGGTGGTTGCGGCAGGCCGTGCAGGCGAGCGTGAGCGAGATGACCCGCTCCGGGTACTTGAGTCCGACGATCTGCGAGATCGCGCCCCCCATCGAGGCACCGACCACGTGGGCGCGGTCCACGCCGACGGCGTCGAGCACGGCGATCGCATCGTCGGCCATCTGCTCGAGCGTGTACTGACCGAACGGCTTGTCGCTCCGGCCGGCACCGCGGTTGTCGAGCGCGATCACGCGGTAGTGCAGCGCCAGCGCGAACCGTTGCATGTCCCAGCCGTGCTTGTCGGCCCCGAGACCCTGAATCATCAGGACTGCCGGGGCGCTGGTGCGGCCGAGCACCTCGTAGTGCAGGCGGATGCCGTCGGAGGCGCGTGCATACGGCATGTCAGCCCTCCGCCAACCAGTCGAGCGGTGCGACGCCGGTCTGCATGCCGCCGAAGCCGTCGAGCATCCGCTGCAGGTGGTGCTGCACCTGCTCGGCCAGCTCGACCTCTGCGAGCGGCCCCTTGCGCTTGCGGCGCGGCCGCACCTGCGGGCCGACCTCCACACGCGCCGAGCGGCCCACCGTGCTGCTCATCGTCGCGACCGGGAACACCGGGACGCCCGCCATCACCGCGGCGCCGACGAGCGAATGGTCCACCGTGCCGGCGTGTCGCGCGTGGTTGCTCGGCTCGCACGACACGAGTACGAGTTCGTGATGGCGCAACGCGCCGAGCACTTCGTCAGGTCGCGCCAGCAGCGCGCCGATGCGGCGCATGAACGGGCCGAGGGGTGCGACGTCGGGCCGGCCGACGAAACGCACCGGGCGACCGGTGGTCTCGCCGAGGGCCATCGCTGCGTACACGGCGCTCAGCGACCAGCGTCGGCTGTTGCACACCAGCAGCGCGCCGCCGCGCGCAGGAAGGTGCTGTGCACCGCCGACGCCCACGTCCCAGCGCAGTCGGGCGAACGGCGTCAACGCCTCCACGAGGTGCGGGTCGCGGCCGAAGTCGTCGACCGAATGCGCCGGCCAATGGCGCAACGGCTCGGTCACCAGGCCAGCGGCCGTGCCGACGGCCTTCTTGGGGAACTGCAGCACGTCGGCCATCACGCCACCTCGCTCGCCGCGCCCGTGCGTACGCTGCCCACCCGCACGACGCTGGGCCATGCGAACAGCTGGTCGATCACCTCGGGCGTCGTGCGCTCGGGAACGAATCCCAGCACGTGCTCGGCCTTCGAGCCGTCGGCCAGACGACCGCGGTGCATCAGTTCGACGACGTGCTCGGGGATCGGTGCGCCCAGCAGATGGCTGATGCGCTGCGCGATCGCCCACTCGGGCCCGATCAGCGGTAGCGGCACGCGGCGGCCGCGCACGATCGCCTGGGCGACCGTGATGCCATGCGGTGCGACGATGTTCAGCGGCTCGTCGAGGCGGTTCGCAGCAGCGGCGACGAACGCGCGAGCAGCGTCGCCGTCCTGCACCACGGCGAACGGGGCATCGGCCAGCATGCTGAACGGCACCACCGGCTGGCGCAGGAGGCGACCGAGCGGGCTGGGGACGTGCTTGCCGAGCACCGGGGCCAGGCGCAGCTTGCCGACCGCGATGCCGACGCGCCGGCCGACCTCGCGGGCCGAGCGCTCGATGTTGGCGAGCATCCGGCCGTACTCGGAGGTGGGTGCGATCGGCTGCGCCTCGGTGGGCCGGGTGGGGGTGTTGCGCGCCCGGCCGTACACCTCGATGCCGCTGCGCACCACCATGCTCTCCAGCGCCGGGCACTCGGCGGCGGCACCGACGATCGCCGTGGTGGCGTCGGCGGTGAACTGGCGAGCGTGCGCGAGCCCGGCGCGTGCGTCCGGCTCCCACACGCTGAGGTTGATGAGCACGTGCGGGTTGAACTTCGTGACGACGTCGACGATCCGCTCCCGCTGAGACGGCTGGAGCAGGTGGAACTCGGCCGTTCGCAGGCGGCGGCGGGGCGGGTCGACGTCGATGCCGACCAGTGCGCCCACCCACGGCTGGGCTTCCAGCTGCGCCGCGACCAGCGAGCCCAGCTCGCCGCCCATGCCGCTGACGAGCACGCGTTGTCCCCTCACGAGGTCGAGGTTACCCGTCGGTAGGGGATGTGACCAGTGACGATGGACCCGATCGTTCCGGCGCCGCAACCACGGGAGCCAGGGACCGGCTGAGGTCAGACGAGCGCGAACCGTACGTACACGTCGGACTGCAGTTCCACCACGCCCTCGCTGACCGCGACCTCCATCGACTTCGCCATCGGCGCGGCGTCCGCCATCATGTGCAACGCCCGCGGTTGCCCGGGCTCGACGCCGATCGGTGCTTCGCTGATCATCTCCACCTCGCCCACCGCGAGGCCGAGCGCCTCGGCGTAGGCGCTGGCCCGTGCACGCGCATCGCGCGCTGCGTCGCCGAGCAGGCGGGCGCGCGCCGGATTGTCCCGGTCGACCTGCCACGCCAGGTGGCGAACTGCGACGCCGGCATCGCCCACCGCAGCAGCCACCAGCGCGCCGACCGTGTCGATCGCACGCACGGTGACCGTGATCGCAGTGGTGGCTCGGTGGCCGACCTTGACGTTGGTGTTGTCGCGCCACTCGTACTCGTCGTTCACCTGGATGCCCGCAGTCACGCGGTCGGTGGCGGCGACGCCCTGGCGGTCCAGCACGTCCTGGAGGGACCGCGAACGGGCCGCGACCTGCTGCAACGCCGTGGGCGCGTCGGCGGCGACGTGGGTGACATCGAGCGTGAGCTGGGCGGAATCGGGTGTGACGGAGGCGGCGGCACTGCCGCGGACGACGACGATCGGCATCCCGCCAGTGTCGCACCGCTCAAGGGGTCTCGGCGAGCGGCCGATGAACTTCTTGCGGGCGAGGAGCGGTATGGATTCCAGTGCACACGAACATCGAGGCGGTGATGCCATGACGCGGCGGGGTCTCAGCCCGCGCGCCGGTGCACTCGCCATGCTGTTCGCCGCACTGGTCGCGGTCCCGTTCGTCCTGGCCGGCAACGCCGGTGCCACCACGCCTGCGCCGCGCATGGCCGTGACGTGCACGGGTGGCACCTACACCGTGGTGCGTGGCGACGGCTGGTGGCAGATCGCGTCGAAGCTGAAGGTGACGATGGCGGCGTTGCTCGCCACGAACGGCGCCACCGTGGGCACGATGATCCATCCCGGCGATGTGCTGTGCGTGCCGGGCGGTGGCGTGACCACGTCGACCTCGAAGGCGGTTCCCTCCACGTCCGCTGCGGTGACGACCACCACGAGGGCGCCGGTCACCGCCACCACCCAGCCCGCACCGCCGATCAACGTGACCATCCGCCAGTTCCCGGTGCAGGGCATCTGCTTCTACGTGGACACCTGGCAGGCGCCGCGCTCGAGCGGCCGCAAGCACCAGGGTGTCGACATCCTCGCCCCCACCGGCAATGCCGTGTACGCCGCCGCCGACGGCACGCTGACCAAGCAATACGTCGACGGCCCCGGGTCGCTGGCCGGCAACGGGTGGCGCCTCACCCGGGCGGACGGCACGTACTTCTTCTACGGTCACTTCAGCCGCTTCGCCGCCGGCTTGAAGGTGGGATCGACCGTGAAGACCGGCCAGATCATCGGGTACGTGGGCATGACCGGGAACGCCGGTGCACCGCACCTGCACTTCGAGGTGCACCCCCGCGGTGGCGCTGCCGTGAACCCGACACCGATCGTCCGCGCCGTGGACGGATGCGCGACGACGATCGTCCCCGCACAACCCGGCACCGTGTCGCCCAGCACGGCGCCCGCCGGTCCGACGACCACCAAGCCCGGGGTGACCACGACCACCAA
>JBMOGW010000047.1:0-17783 GCA_049318165.1 Ilumatobacteraceae bacterium | reverse complement strand
TCCAGTCCAGCTCGGGCATGTGCGCGAAGTTCATGCCGTAGATGCCGGCGATGAGCGTCGCGCCGAACACGATCGAGCCCCACGCGGTGAGCTGCTTCATCACCATGTTCATCTGGTTGCTCGTCACCGCCAGGTGCGCCTCCACCGCGTTGCCGACGAGCTCGCGGAGTTCGTCGACGATGTCGATCGCACGCAGCAGCTTGTCGAGCGTGTCGCGAACCACCACGAGCGCCTCGCCCTGCACGTACTTCACCTCGCCACGGATCAACGCCATCAACACCTCGCGCAACGGCGTGACGGCGCGGCGCAGCTTCAACAGCTCGCGGCGCACGTCGAACAGTTCCTGCTGCACGCCCTGCTCGCTGCGCAGTTGCACGTTGCCGTCACCGTCGTCGTCGAAGATGCGGTCCTCGATCGCCTCCAGCCGGTCCTCCAGCTCGTCGGCCGTGTCGAAGTACCCGTCGACGAGGTCCTCGATGACCAGCGCGAGCATCAACCCGCTGTCCAGGCCGGCGCCGTGCTCCTGGATGCGCCGACCACGTTCGATGGCCAGGGTGGGCACCCACTCCTTGCCGTCGGCGTCGTGGTGGCGGATGGTGATCAGCCACCCCTCGCCGACGTACATGTCGATCTCCGCCAGTTCACCGCTGAACGCCACCACGTACGTGTGGTCCTCGAACCGGCGCAACATCGGACGTGCCGCACGCCGAGCTGCCTCGTCGAACGTGCGCGCCGCCAGGTGCCGTTCGGCCGCCAGGCGGTCCAGTTCGCCGTCAGCGGCGTCGACGACGTCGATCCAGGTGGTGTCGCCGAGCAGGTGCGAGTGGATCACTCCGGCGATGGTAGGCGACGGTTGGGCTTCGCCGACGGCCATCGCCCTACTACGCTGGGCATCCGTATGGGTCAGCAGATCGCCGTCGTCGCCAAGCCGAGTCACACCCCTGGTGTGCTGCGGTTCGAAGCCAACCGCAACCTCACCGGCATGGGGCACGAGAGCTTCTCCAAGCTCGCCGACGCCACGGGCGTCCGCCCGGCCGCGTCGCTGGCCCGCCGCCTGCTGGACACCGGCAAGGTGAGCACCGTGCACGTGTTCGGCAACATGATCACCGTCGACCTGGCCAAGGGCCACGACGGGACCGGCCTCGACGACGTCATCGCCAACCTCTACCAGTACTGGAAGCCGGGGATGGAGCTGCCGACGTTCGATGACGTCGCCGCCGAGGCACCGGCCGACAGCGGTGCGGCCGTGGCCGAGGGCGCCAGCCCTGCCGAGGCCGAGTTCCTGCGCCGCGTGCCCGCCGTCCTGGTCGAGCGCAGTCGCGCGGCGATGGCCAAGTGGAAGGCCACGCACTGATCCACCCCGGGTCGGGCCTCCGGGAAATCCCGGAAATTCAGGCTCCCTGGTTACGCAGCGCAGCACGGTGAGCCGTACGGTTTGCACAGTGAGCGACGCCGATCTCACCTTGCATGAGGCCGCCGAGCTGCTGGGCGTGCACTACATGACGGCTTACCGCTACGTGCGGCTCGGTGTGCTGCCCGCGAACAAGGTCGGTGGCACCTGGCAGGTGACGGCCGCCGATCTGCGTGCGTTCCAGCACGGTGCGCCGGCTGCCGCCGAGCCCGGCAACGCCAAGCGCCGTGCGCCGTGGGCCGCCCGCCTGGAGGCGCGACTGATGGCCGGCGACGCACGCGGCGCCTGGGGCGTGATCGAGGCCGCGCTCGCCGCCGGCACGGAACTGGAAGACGTGTACCTCGACGTCATCACCCCGGCGATGCGCAGCATCGGTGCGCGCTGGGCGGCCGGCGATCTGGACATCGCCGTCGAGCACCGCGCCAGCGGCATCGCCCACCGGTTGATCGGCCGTCTCGGCCCGCGCTTCGGCCGCCGCGGCCGCACCCGCGGCACGGTGCTGCTGGGCACGCCGCCGGGCGAGCGCCACTCGCTGCCCATGGCGATGCTCGGCGATCTGCTGCGCGGCACCGGCTGGGAGGTGTCCGACATCGGCGCCGACCTGCCCGTCGACGCGTTCGTGCGTGCACTGCAGACTTCCCCCGACGTGACGGCGATCGGCGTCTCGATCAGCTCGCCGGAGGGCCTCGAGCACGCTCCCGAGTTGTTCGCTGCGCTCACCGAGGCGGCCCCCGACGTGCCGGTCGTGGTCGGTGGCGTGGCCGTTCGCGACCGCGAGCACGCAGTGTCGATGGGTGCCACCGGGTACGCGTCGACTGCTCGTGAGTTCGCCGAACTGCTCGACCGGGGCGGCCAAGTGGCTCCCCGCGCGGGGGCCTGACCCGCCTCGAGACGCCACTGGCGTCACGAACACACGTTCGATACCATGCAGGGCATGGCGGCCGTGACCCATCCCACCCACCTCGCCGACCTCGCGGCCCGTGGCCTGGTCACGCGGGCTGCAGCCGGTCCCGCGGCGGCCGAGCGCACCCTGCCCCTGCTGCCCGCGTGGGCGTCGCTCGTCCCCGGTACGACGGTGCAGCGCGGCAGCGTGGTGTCCTGCGCCGGCGCGGCCGCCGTCAGCATGGCCCTGTCGCTCGCCGCCGGCCCGTCGCAACAGGGTGCATGGACCGCCGTGGCCGGGCTGCCCACGCTGGGGCTCGCCGCAGCGGCCGAAGCCGGTGTGGCGCTGGAGCGACTGGTCGCCCTCGCCGAACCTGCGGACGGCGACCGTTGGTCCGACGCCCAGTGGGCCGACCTGCTGGCCGCGTGCATCGACGGGTTCGACGTGGTGCTGCTCGGCCCCGGCGCCCAGGCCGTGCGCCCCGGCACCGCCAGGCGGCTGCTGGCGCGGCTGCAGTCGCGCGGCGCCGTGGCCATCACCGTCGGCGCCCCCGTGTTCGGCGGCGATCTGCACGTCGAGTGCGTCGCATCCTCCTGGGCGGGTCTCGGCGACGGCCACGGCGTGGCGCAGGGCCGCCGGGCGCGCCTCGAACTCACCGGCCGCCGCGTGCCGCGCACCCGCACCGCCGACCTGTGGCTGCCCGCCGCCGACGGCCAGGTGCGTCCCGTCGACGCGCCTGCAGTCGTGCCCACTGCCGACACGTCCGCCCCCATCCCGCTGCGCCGCACCGGGTGACCCATGGCTCGCGTGCCGCGCCTCGGGGTGCTGTGGTGCCCGCACTGGCCGGTGGTCGTCGCCGGCGCGCAGGCCGACGAGCCGGTCGTCGTGGTGCACGCCAACCGGGTCGTCGCGCGCTCCCGTGCTGCGGCGGCCGAGGGCGTGGCGCTCGGTCAGCGCCGCCGTGAGGCCCAGTCGCGGTGCCCGTCGGCGCGCATCGAGCAGCACGACCCCGCCCGCGACGCCCGTGAATTCGACCGCATCGTGCAGGCGGTCGGGCAGATGGTGCCGCGGGTGGAGATCACCGAACCCGGCACGCTGACCTTCGTCGCCCGCGGCCCGGCCCGTTACTTCGGTGGCGAGGCGACGATGGCGGCGAAGGTGGTGGCCGTCGCGGCCGAGGCCGTCGGACTGTCGCTCGCCGCGGTCGGCTCGCTCGGGCTCGGCGTGGCCGACGGCCGTTTCGCCGCAGGCATCGCCGCTCGCCGCGCCGCCGTCGACGCCCGCCCCGCCATCGTGCCCGCCGGCGTGGACGCCACGGCCGCGTTCCTGCGGCCACTGGTGGTGCAGTGGCTGGCGGACGTGGCCGGCGTCCCCGCCGACTTCGTCCACCTGCTGCACCGGTTGGGCCTGCACCACCTCGGCGCCGTCGCCGCGCTGCCCGCCACCGACGTGGCGGCGCGTTTCGGTCCGCTCGGCGAGTTCGTGCACCGCATCGCCGCGGGCGGCGACGACCGCCTACCCGGTACGCAGGACCCGCCTCGCGGGTTGCACGTGCAGCGCACGTTCGAACCCCCGGTGCAGCACACCGACGCACTCGTCTTCGTCGGTCGCCAACTGGCCGACGAACTGGTGGCGCTGCTGTCGGGCGACGGTCAGGTGTGCACCCGGCTCGCCGTCGTGGCCGAGACCGAGCACGGCGAACGCAGCGAACGCCTCTGGTACCGCAGCACCGGGCTGAGTGCGGCGGCGATGGTCGAACGCATCCGCTGGCAGCTCGACGCGTGGGCGCAGACCGCCGACCTCACCGCCGGCGTGATGCTGCTGCGGCTCGACCCGGTGGAGGTGCGCGGCGACGACGGCGTGCAGCTCGGCCTGTGGGGCGGACGCACCCAGGCCGACGACTGGGCCGGCCGCGCCGTCGCCCGACTGGTGGCGCTGGCAGGCGAGCAACAGGTGCTGGTGCCCGCGGCGCAAGGTGGCCGCCAACCGCACGACACACACGCGTGGGTGCCCGCCGCCACCGCCGACCTCGCCGACCCCGGCGAGCGGCTCACCCCCGTCGACGCGCCCTGGCCGGGCAGTCTGCCGTCACCGTCGCCGGCCGTGGTGCACGCGACACCGCGCCCGATCGACGTGCTCGACGCGCAGGGTGCGCCGGTGGGGGTCAGCGGCCGCGGCACGGTGAGCGCACCACCTGCCACCGTGACCGTGCCCGGCGGGGGCGCGGCGGAGGAGGTGCAGGCGTGGGCCGGTCCGTGGCCGGTCGACGAACGCTGGTGGGACGCGGCCAGGGCGCGGCGAACGGCCCGGTTCCAGGTGCTCACCCGGTCGGGCCGTCTGCTGTTGGTCGGTGTCGAGCGTGGTCAGTGGTGGCTGACCGCCGAGTACCGCTGAACGGCTAGGCCGAGATCAGCTCGCGGCCGTCGTCCTCGTGCTGCTGCTCGGCGGCACGCAGCAGGTCGTTGCTCAGGCGGAAGCCCACGCCGCGCACGGTGTGGATGAAGCGCAGCTCGGGTGCCCGCTGCTGCAGCTTGCGGCGCAGGTTCGACAGGTGCACGTCCACCACATGGGTGTCGCCCACCCAGGTCGGGCCCCACACCTCTTCCAGCAGCTCGGTGCGCGAGCACACCTCGGCAGGACGGCGGCAGAGCTGCTCGAACAGCGCGAACTCGATGCGGGTCACCGGCACGTCGTCGTCGTGCACGCGGATCTCCTTGCGGCCCACGTCGACCGTCAGGCAGCCGAGCGTGATGACGGACGCCTGCATCGGGTCCCAGCGGGCGTGCAGCTGACGCGGCCGGCGCAGCAGTGCCTGGCAGCGCGCGGCCAGCTCGTCCGGGTTCGTCGTGGTGGACACGACGTCGTCGGCGCCGGCGCGCAGGGCGCGGATGCGAGCCGTGTCGGCGTCCGGTGCGGCGATGCCGACGATGTAGGCGTCGGTCAGCGAGCGCATCGTGTCGAACAGGTTCCCGCCCTCGGGGCTCGGCAGGTCGAGGTCCACCATCACCACGTCCGGTGAGAACGACCGCGCCAACGTCAAGGCGGCGTCTTCCTCGGTGGTCGCACTGACGGAATAGCCGCGTGTCCGCAGCGCGGATGCCGCCACCCGACGCAGTTCGGGGTCGGCCACTGCCAGCAGCACTCGGGGTGCGAGTTGTGCGTCGGGTTCCATGGTGACTGTTCTTCCGCCTCGGAGTGTGGCAACACGGCCCAGCGCCGTATGCACCTTCGTTCTCACTATCGGCGCGTTCCTGAGGGGACTGAAGGGATGATTTTGACGATCTCGTGCATGTCCATGACGTGGATTGCGTACGGTGGACGAATGCCCCATGACGCCGACACGGCCCGTCAGCAGGTGCTCGACGCGGTGGCGGCCCACCGACCGGTCGACGCCCGAGAACGCGATTCCATCGCCGAGTTCCTGCAGGTGGTGCCGACGCTCGACGCCCCGTTCGACGAAGCGAAGGGAACCGTCCACGTCACCGGCTCGGCGATCGTCGTCACCGAGGACCGCACCCGCGTCCTGCTGCACCGCCACAAGCGGCTCGGCATCTGGATCCAGCCGGGCGGCCACGTGGACGCCGGCGAACTGCCGTGGGAGGCCGCGCTGCGTGAGGCCGGCGAGGAGACCGGGCTGCCCGTGCGCCTGGCCGGCGACGAGCCGCAGTTCGTGCACGTCGACGTGCACCCCGGCCCGCGCAAGCACCGCCACCACGACGTGCGGTACCTGATCGAGTCACCGCACGTGCCGCCCGCACCGCCCGAGGGCGAGAGCCAGGAGGTCGAGTGGCTGCACTGGCACCGCGCGATCGCGATGACCGAGCCCGGCCTCGAGGGTGCGCTGCGCGCGCTGCAGCCGGGCACTCCGTCGTTGCGCACGGTGCGTGCCGCCGACGCGGGGGAGTGCGCGTACGTGTATCTGCGGTCGCGTGAGTTCGGTCTGCCCACCGTGCCCGTCGTGCACGAGCGTTCGGACGTGAAGCGGTGGATGGCCGACGAGGTGGTCGGCCGCACCGACATGTGGGTGGCCGACGTGGACGGCGTGATCGCCGGACTGATGGTGCTCGGCCACGAGCGTGACGGCGGCTGGATCGAGCATCTCTATCTCGACCCGTCGTGGATGGGCAGGGGACTGGGTGCCCAGTTCATCGACCTCGCCCGCCGCCGCTGCCCGGAGGGTCTGCAGCTGTGGACGTTCGAGGTGAACGAGCCCGCCCGGCGCTTCTACGAGCGGCACGGCTTCGTCGCCGAGGAATCGACCGACGGCCGCGGCAACGAAGAGCGCGCCCCCGACGTCCGCTACCGCTGGCTCCCCTGACCGTCAGCGGGTGTACTTGGCGGCGGGGACGCTGAGGGAGAACCTCGTGCCCTGGTCGTCGGTGCACTCCGCCGCCCAGCCGCTGTCGTAGAACACCGGCTCGGTGGAGGTGCCGCCCAGTTCGCGCACCCGGGCCACGGCGACGTGGATGTCGGGCACGGTGAACCACAACTCGGCCTCGGTGTTCCCGAGGTGCAGCCCGCCGGGCGGCGCCGAGATGTTCGACGCATGGCCCGACTCGGCATCGTCGAACTGCCAGCCGAGCACCTCGCCGAAGAACGCCTTGGCCCGCGCCAGGTCCTGCGTCGGCAGCGTGAAGTAGTACAGGTCGCCGCGCTCGTGGTGCTTCACCTGGTGGTCGTGCGAGCCGCCGTCGGTGGCGACCGCGGTCCCCGGCACGTACTGGAAGCCGGCTGCCGTCGCCTCCTCGCGGTAGCGGTCGTGGATGTGCGTGCTGACGATCCAGCGCTGGCCCCACGGGTCGAGGAACTGGCCGTTGCGGTTGCCGTGGAACTGGTCCGACGGCGGCCGCACGTCCGTCGCTCCGTGCGCCAGGGCGCTGGCGTGGGTGGCGTCGACGTCGGGCACCGTCACGTGCAGCGTCACCGGTGTCCCGCCGAGGGTGGTCGGGCCGACGACGCCGTACTCGGGGTACTCGTCGGCGAGTGCGATGCGGCTGTCGCCGATGACGAGCTCGGCGTGGCCGATGCGGTCGCCGTCGAGCAGGCGGTGGTCCTCGACCGCGCCGAACACGGCGACGTAGAAGTCGATCGCTGCGGCGGCGTCGCGTACGGTCAGGTAGGGCATCAGGCTGCCGGCCATGGGGGGCTCCGTTCGGGTACGGGTGTCAGGGATGTCGGGGGTGTCGAGCAGCGCGGCCACGTCGGGCACGGGCAGTCCGTCGACGTAGCGCAGCACGAGTGCGGCGCGGTGGTGGGGTGTGAGCATGGCCAGCGTCTCGGCCACGTGCAGTTGGTCGATTGTTCGGGGGGCCGTCATTCCGTCGCGATCGTCGCAGATTTTTCGGGTCTTGCCGTGCGAACGTGTGTTCGATACGGTGGTCAACCTCTCCTATGGGCTTCAACAACCCCTCCATGCCATGGTCGGAGGTCGAGCGGTTGCTCTCCGACGGATCCGCCCACCGGGGCAAGGACGGCCGCGCGCCCGGCTCGCCGTCGTGGAACGCTGGTGGCGACGGGCCGGCCTGGGGTCGCAAGCGTCAGCCGTACGAGCCTCCTGCCGATGTGGCCGCCGACCCGGACGCCACCCAGCCGCACTGGCGGCCCGACCCCGTGCACGTGCCGTACGCCGAGCTGCACTGCCACAGCAACTTCTCGTTCCTCGACGGCGCCTCGCACCCCGAGCAGCTGGTGGAGGAAGCCGCTCGGCTCGGCCTGGAGGCGCTGGCGCTCACCGACCACGACGGGTTCTACGGCATCGTCCGCTTCGCCGAGGCCGCCCGCGCCGTCGGCCTGCCCACCGTGTTCGGCACCGAGATCACCCTCACCCCGGGTGTCGCCGGCCGCAGGGCGCGCACCGAAGCCGACACGCAGCGCCAGGTGGCCACCGGCATGCTGCCCGACACCCACGCCCCCGACCCGCACGGTCAGCACCTCGTCGTGCTGGCCGACGGCCCCACCGGCTACGCCCGCCTGGCAAGGGCGCTGAGCCTCGGCCATCTGGCGGGCGAGAAGGGCGTGCCGCAGTTCGGGCTGCTCGACATCGCCGATGCGGTGTGCGGCCACGGCTGGGTGCTCACCGGCTGCCGCAAGGGCGCGGTGCCGGCCGCGCTGGTGGCCGACGGGCCGGCCGCCGCCGGCCGCGAGCTGCGCCGGCTGATCGAGCTGTTCGGCCGCGACCGCGTGCTGGTCGAGCTGTGGGATCACGGCCATCCGCTCGACTCGGTGCGCAACGACGCGCTCGCCGAACTGGCCGCCCGCCACGACGTGGGTGTGGTGGCCACCAACAACGTGCACTACGCCACGCCGCAGCAGCGCCGCCTGGCCACCGCCGTCGCCGCGGTGCGCGCTCGGCGCAGCCTCGACGAACTCGACCCGTGGCTGCCGGCCGCTGCCGGTGCACACCTGCGCAGCGGCGGCGAGCAGGCCCGCCGGTTCGCCCGCTACCCAGGCGTGGTGGAACTGGCCGCCGAGATCGGTCGGGCCGCTGCGTTCGACCTGTCGCTCGTCGCCCCGTCGCTGCCGCCCTACCCGTGCCCCGACGGCCCCGACGGCCGCCCGCTCACCGAGATGCAGTACCTCCGTCTGCTGGCGGAACAGGGTGGCCGCCGTCGCTACGGCGAACGTCCTGCTGCGCACGAGGACCTGTCGCTGCGTGCCCGCGCCTGGCGCACCATCGACCACGAGCTCGACGTCGTCGAGCACCTCGGGTTCGCCGGCTACTTCCTCGTCGTGTGGGACATCGTCGAGTTCTGCAACCGGGCGAACATCTTCTGCCAGGGCCGGGGCAGCGCCGCCAACAGCGCGGTCTGCTATGCCCTCGGCGTCACCAAGGCCGATGCCGTGTCGCTCGGTCTGCTGTTCGAGCGGTTCCTGTCCACCGAACGCGACGGTCCGCCCGACATCGACCTCGACATCGAGAGCGACCGCCGCGAGGAAGTCATCCAGTACGTCTACGAGCGCTACGGCCGGCACCACACCGCACAGGTGGCCAACGTCATCACCTATCGGGCGCGTTCGGCAGTGCGCGACATGGCCAAGGCGCTCGGCCACGCGCCCGGTCAGCAGGACGCATGGAGCAAGCAGATGGACGCGTGGGGCACCGTCGCGACGACGGTGTCACAACCGGACCACGACGTGCCCGAGGCCGTGCTGCAGCTGGCCGCCGAGATCGAGGACGCGCCACGCCACCTCGGCATCCATTCCGGCGGCATGGTCATCTGCGATCGCCCGGTCATCGAGGTGTGCCCGGTGGAGTGGGGCCGCATGGACCGGCGCAGCGTGCTGCAGTGGGACAAGGACGACTGCGCCGCTGCCGGGCTGGTGAAGTTCGACCTGCTCGGCCTCGGCATGCTCAGCGCGCTGCACTATGCCGTCGACCTGATCCGCGACCACCGCGGCTACGAGGTCGACCTGGCCACCATCCCGCAGGAGGACGACGTGTACGCGATGCTCTGCCGCGCCGACACCGTCGGCGTGTTCCAGATCGAGTCGCGAGCGCAGATGGCCACGTTGCCGCGGTTGAAGCCGCGTCGCTTCTACGACCTGGTGGTGGAGGTGGCGCTCATCCGTCCCGGCCCCATCCAGGGCGGTTCGGTGCACCCGTACATCCGCCGCCGCAACGGTCAGGAACCGATCACCTACCTGCACCCGCTGCTCGAGAACTCGCTCGGCAAGACGCTCGGCGTGCCGCTGTTCCAGGAGCAGTTGATGCAGATGGCCATCGACGTCGCCGGGTTCACGCCCGCCGAGGCCGACCAGCTGCGCCAGGCGATGGGGTCCAAGCGCAGCCGGGCGCGGATGGAGCGGTTGAAGCAGCGCCTGTTCGACGGCATGGCCGAACGCGGCATCACCGGCGAGGTGGCCGAGGAGATCTTCGTGAAGATGGCCGCGTTCGCCAACTACGGCTTCCCCGAGAGCCACTCGGTGTCGTTCAGCTATCTGGTGTACGCGTCGGCGTGGATCAAGTTCCACGAGCCGGCCGCGTTCTGCGCAGCGCTGCTGAACGCGCAGCCGATGGGGTTCTGGAGCCCGCACTCGCTGTGCCAGGACGCCCGCCGCCACGGCGTGGTGGTGCGCTCTCCCGACCTCAACGCGTCGCTCGCCGCGGCCACGCTCGAACCGTGCGAGCAGAGCGTCGGCGGCGTCGCCGTGCGGCTCGGCATCGGCAGTGTGCGCGGCATCGGCACCGACCTCGCCGAACAGATCGAAGCGGGGCGACCGTTCACGTCGCTGGAGGACCTCGTGCGCCGTGTGCCCGGCCTCGACCTCGCCCAACTGGAGGCGCTCGCCACTGCGGGTGCGTTCGAGGAGTGCCTCGGCATGGAGCGCCGGGCCGCGCTGTGGGCCGTCGGTGCCGCGGCGCAGTCGCGACCCGATCGGCTGGAGGGTGTGGTGGTGGGGCAGGAGGCGCCACGCCTGCCGGGCATGGATCCGGTGGAGGTCACCGTCGCCGACCTGTGGGCCACCGGCGTGTCGCCCGACGGGCACCCGACCACGTTCCTGCGCGAACAGCTGGCGGCCAAGGGCGTCGTCACCTCGCAGGGTCTGTGGCAGTGCGAACCGCGCAGCCGTGTGCTGGTGGCCGGTGTGGTGACGCACCGCCAGCGGCCGATGACGGCGCAGGGCACCACGTTCATGAACCTCGAGGACGAGACCGGGTTGATCAACATCGTCGTCTCCAAGGGCTGCTGGGCCCGGCACCGCAAAGTGGCGCGCAGTGCGTCGGCGTTGCTGATCCGCGGCCGGCTGGAACGCTCGGAGGGTGTCATCAACATCGTCGCCGAGGAACTCACCCCGTTGCAGGTGGCCGCCAGCAACCCGAGCCGCGACTTCCGCTAGTCAGCGGAGGGGTGGTTCGCTCCACTCGGCCAGCCGGGCGCGGGCACGTTCCACCCACAGCGCCACCTCCGCCGCCCCGTGAAAGTGTCATGAAAGTGTGTCGGCTTACAACGGGGAGTGAGGCCGAACGGGAATCTCGGCGTCACTCACCGGCCTGGCACCACGACGGGCGCGGCGGACCCATTTTCGTGGAGGAGGAATCCGTGCAGTACGTCCATCAATCTCACCATCGCATGCGGTGGTCGCCGAGGCGGGGGCTGGCGCTGCTGGCTGCGCTCGGCATCGCCATGACCGCCCTCGGTGGCGCGGTCACCGCGAACGCGTTGGCGCCCGCGAACGACAACTATGCCGACCGCATCGTCATCGCCAAGGACACGCCGATCGACGTGAACTTCGCCGAAGCGACGATCGAACCCGTCATCGACGCGGAGGCCGGGCTCGCGGCATGTGGCCTCGACACGGTCGCCATCTTCCCGAACATGCGGACCGTCTGGTTCGACTTCACGCCGACGGTCGCAGAGGTCGTCGAGATGTCGATCGCCGGCCCGGGATCGCTCGGCACGGCCGCGGTGATCGGTGATCCCGGCGCCTTCAGCGGTGTGGCGTGCTCGCAGTCGGGGTCGTTGATCTTCGACGTCGAACCCGGTGTCACGTACCGCCTTGCGGCGGCTGACCTCGCCGGCATCGGTGGCACCGCCACCATCACGGTCGCCTCGGCACCGCCCCCGCCCACCATCTCGGCCACGTTGGACGGAACTGGCACCGTCGATGTGGTGAACAACCGGGTGGCCGTCAGTGGTACCTACACGTGCACCAGCGCGGTGCCCGTTGCCTATGTGGAGGTCGTCGGGCGCGTCCAGCAGACCAGCGGTCGGTTCTACGTGTCGGACTTCTTCAGCGGCACGGCAGCCCCGGCGACCTGCGACGGTACCGCGCAGCCGTGGTCGGGAGAGACGGCCCTCGGACCGAACGGTCTGTTCCGTCCCGGCCCCGTGTCGGTGGAGGTGTACTCGATCACCGCATTCAACGGCCGGAGCGCGAACACGGCGATTCCGACCGCGACCATCCGCGTGAAGGGTGTCAACGGTACGCCGGCACCGTTGCCGCCGCCCCCCAGCGCAACGCCGATGACGTTCACCGTCGATCGGGCGCCGGTGCTCGATCGAGCGACCAACGTGGTGACCGTGAGCGGCACCTTCAGCTGCAGCGGCGGCGACCAGGCCTACGCCAGCGGCAAGCTCCGCCAGGTGGCGAACAATGGCATCTTCATCGACGCCTTCCTCAGCATCGGCCTCGGCCAGTGCACGGGCAGCACGCAACGATGGACGGCCACGGTGACACCGTTCAGCTTGATCCCTGACGCGTTCAGCGGCGGCGCTGCCACCGTCGACGCCACTGCGTTCAGCTGCTCGGTCGACGCGTGCGGCAACGACACGGCCGTTGTCGTCCCGGTGACGATCAAGGCGGTCGGCCAGAAGGGGAAGAAGAGCACGGTGGTCAATGCCTTGCCGGCCGGAGTCGCAGTGAACTTCGATCGCAGTGCGGTCCTGGACGTCGCAACCAACACGGTGACGGTGAGCGGCACGGTCGCCTGTTCCCGCGACACCTTCGTGTACCTCGTCGACAACGAAGTCGGTCAGTTGGTCGGCCGGGTCAACGTCCGCGGCGAAGACTCCCCGTTCACGGAGTTGAGCTGCGGCGGCGTCCCTCAGAGGTTCAGTTTCCAACTGGTGGCGAGCAACGGTCGGTTCCTCCCTGGCAAGGCGGTCGTGTCGTCGTACATGTTCTTCACGACCATCGACCCGGAGGGATTCGTCGATGGCGACACCGGAATCGCCCAGGCCGACGTGCGGTTGGTGACGCTCAAGACCACGAAGTGATCCACGCCGCCGTGCGGTTGCACGCCGGCGGAACCGATGTCGAGGGGCGGGTCTGCGTTGAGTGGCGCAGGCCCGTCCCTCGTCGCATGGGCGGTCAGGTGCCCTGTCGGGTGGACGTGGCGAGGTAGGCGCCGAACAGCGCCACGGCGGCGCCGACGATCGACAGCACCTCGACGTGCTCGTGGCGCACCAGCGCACCGAGCAGCAGCGACACCACCGGGATCAGGTAGATGCTCGCCGACGCACGGCTCGCGCCCAGCCGGCCGGCGTTCGACGCCATCGCCACGTAGGCCAACGCGGTGCCGACGCAGCCCAGCGCCACCATGGCCAGGAACGCGGACCAGGTGAAGTGCACGTCGCCGATCGTGGCCAGCCCCATCGGTGCCGTGAGCACCAGCGCCACGCCCTGTGCCCGCCAGATGACGGGCAGCGCGCCGTACGTGCGCTGCAGCGGCCCGGCGAGGTTGAGCGCGAAGCCGTAGAAGACGAGGGCGAGGAAGATCATGCCGATGCCCAGCCAGCTGCTCTCGCCGCCACCCGACGGCAGCGCGATCAGCACCACACCGAGGAAGCCGACGAACAGGCCGAACACCTGCCGACGGCCCGGCATCGCGTGCGTCAGCAGCGCGGCGACGGCGGTCGCGAAGATCGGCGTCGCACCGTTGAGCATCCCCGTCACCGACGACGAGACGTGCTGCTCGGCGAACGGGAACAGCGACAGCGGGATGGCCATCCACACCACGCCGAGCGTCGCCACCCGCAGGCGATCCTCGCGCTCGATGCGCCCGCGGCGAGCCGCAGGGAAGCACGCCAGCGTGAGGAACCCGAACAGAATGCGCATCGGCGTGATCAGCGCAGCGGGGAACGCGTCGAGCGCCTCGGCGATGAAGAAGAACGACGTGCCCCAGACGAGGCCGGGCACGGACCAGCGCAGCCAGTCGGCGGGTGCGACGGGCGTCGTCTCGGTGGTCACGGGTTGCCAGGCTACGGGCGGGCACTCGCGGACGACGGCGGATTTCGGACGGATACGCTCCGCCCATGACGATGCCCTTCCGGTTCGGTTACCAGGCGCGTGGGGGGACGGTGGACGAGTTGCGCGACCGGGCCCGGCGCGCCGAGGACGCCGGGTTCGACGTGATCAGCACGTTCGACCACCTGAACCCCGCATGGGGGCCGACGCTGCCCCTGCTGACGATGGCCGAGGCCACGCGGCGGCTGCGTGTGTGTCCGATGGTGCTGAACAACGACTTCCATCACCCGGTGGTGCTGGCGATGGAGTACGCCAACCTCGACCACCTCACGGGCGGCCGCGTGGAACTGGGCATCGGTGCCGGCCATTCGTTCACCGAGTACGCCGCAATGGGCATCCCGTTCGACGGCGCCGCGGTCCGCAAGGCACGCATGGCCGAGGCCGTCGAGATCCTCCGCCGGCTGCTGGACGGCGAGGCCGTCAGCTACGACGGCGACCACTACCACCTGCACGACGTGCGGGTGCAGCGCTCGATGCAGGAGCGGCTGCCGATCCTGGTGGGGGTGAACGGCCGGGCGGCGTTGGCGCACGCTGCGGTGAACGCCGACACCATCGGGCTGACGATGCTCGGCCGCACGCTGGAGGACGGCCACCGCCACGAGGTGCGCTGGGAGGCGAGCCGCCTCGACGACACGGTCGCCCACATCCGTGCCAACACGGTCGCACGCGATCGACCGCTCGAGCTGAACGCGCTCGTGCAGGTGCTGACCATCACCGACGACCCTGAGGCGCTGCTGCGCGAGGTGGTGGACGAGGTGCCGACGCTGTCGCTCGACGACGCCCGGCACACGCCATTCATCGCCGTCGGCACGCACGACGACATCGCCCAGCACCTGCTGCGCTGCCGCGACCGCTGGGGCATCAGCTACATCACCGTGCGCGACATCGACGCGTTCGCGCCGGTCATCGAGCGTCTGCGCGTGGTCGACGCAGCGCCGTAGCGATCAGCGGCTGCGCAGGACGGCGCGCAGACGCGTGTCGGGCTCGGGCCGGGCGCCGAGGTGCTCGATCACCCACGCCGAGATCATCGTGGCGAAGCGGGCTGCCGCCACCGCGTCGCCGTGCTCGAGGTAGTGCGCCAGGAAGCCACCGGCGAACGAATCGCCCGCACCCGTCGCGTCGACGAGGTTGTTGGTGCCCGCCGGAATGTGCGTGCCCACACCGTGCTCGTACACCAGCGCGCCGGCGGCGTCGAGCTTGAGCATGATCAACGCCTTCGGGTACAGCTCGGCCAGCGCGGCGGCGATCTCCATCGGCTCGGTGAGGCCGCCCGTCAGCATCGCGCCTTCCTCCTTGTTCGGCAGCAGGATGTCGATGCCGAGGTCCTGGGTGACCGCGAGGAAGTGGTCGACGCCCATCTCGTCGATCATCTGGAACGAGCCCGGGTCGAACGACAACGTCGCGCCCGATCGTTGGGCGAGCAGCGCGGCGGCGCGTGCGGCGGCACGCGGCGGGTCGACGAAGAACGACCATGCCGTCATGTGCAGGTGGCGGCAGGCGGCGATCGCCGTCTTCGGCAGCTCGGACGGCAGCAGGTAGAAGTCGGCGCCGTGACCGGACACCATCGACCGTTCGCCGGTGTGGTCGACGAACACCGCCACTGAACCGGTGAGGTGCGCCTCGGTCTCGACGAAGTGCGCGGTGACCTTCTCGCGCTCGAGGTCCTCTTGTGCCAACTGGCCGAAACGGTCGCGGCCGATCTTGCCGATGAACTCGGTCGCCTGGCCGCAGCGGCTGGCCCAGACGGCGACGTTGGCGGCACTCCCGCCGGGCGTGAGCATCACCTCGCCGAACGTGTCGCCGCCGCGCAGCAGCTCGCTGTTGGTTCGGATGAGGACGTCCCAGGCGAAATCGCCGACGACGCACATGGGGCCGGGCACGGCGGGCACGGTAACCAGCTAGCCCAGGGTCCGCAACAGCGCCGCACCTCGCGGTGACAGGCGGTAGCCGGTGCCGAGGCTCTCGGTGAGGCCCAGTTCCTTCAGCTTGCGCACGTTCACCTTGAACGCCGGACGGTCCTGATTCGCGTGTCGGGCCAGGGCGGTGCTCACCACGCCCGGGTACTGGTCGATGAGCCGCAGCGTCGAGCGCGTCCACGGACCCGTCGTCGAGCGACGGTCCAATCGGTCGAGCCGGGCGCGCAGCTCCGAGAGTTGCTCCTCGTCGAGGTCGTCCTGCTCGCGTCGTTCGATGCGATCGTCGGTGCCCACGTAGCGCAACGCCACCTTCCACACCAGCGCATCGGGCTGAGGATCGCGCAGGCGACGCAGCAGCGCGGCCAGGTCGCCCTCGCCGGTGGCGCGGGCGTCGGCCTCGGTGAGTTCGTCGACGCGCACCTGGCGAACGTCGGTGGCTTCCAGCAGCATCCCGGCCACCCGGTAGCGGCCGCCGGTGCGTGCCTGCGGCTTCGTCCACGTGCGGACGGTCAGCGTGATCGAGCCGTCCGCCAGCCCGGGCCACGCGTCGGCCGTGAACAGCACCGGATCAGGACTTCCGGGCGGAGGTGGCCGACGCCGTCGCCGCCACCAGGCCGAGACCGATGAACACCGTGCCGGCCACCCAGCGGCGCACGAACGGCAGCGCCCGGCCGCGCAGCAGCACCTCGCGCAGCCCGCTGGCGAGCAGCGAGTAGGTGCTGTCGGTGCAGAACCCGATGAGCACGAACACCAGCCCCAGCACCAGCGCCTGCACGCCTGGCGAGCCCTCCGCCGGGCGGATGAACTGCGGTAGGAACGACAGGAAGAACAACGCCACCTTCGGGTTGAGCACGTTGACCACGATGCCCTGCGTGAACGCCCGCTTCGGCGACACGCCGGGTTGCGTCGGGTCGATCTCCACCGGCTTGGTGAGCAACGTGCGCACGCCGACGTAGACCAGGTAGCCGGCACCGAGCCACTTGACGGTGTTGAACGCCGCGGCGGAGGTGGCGATGACCGCCGACAGTCCGACGGCCGCGGCGATGGCGTGCACCAGGTTGCCGAGCGCCAGACCGCCGGCCGCGGCCAGTCCGCACTCGCGCCCGTCGCTGACGCTGCGGTTCACGATGTACAGCACCGCCGGACCCGGAATGATCAGCAGGATGAACGACGCCGCCGCGAACGCGGCGATGGTGGACGGGCTGGGCATGGCGCCGACCCTATTCCGTCACACCCCGACGTCGACGGGTCGTTTCGGCGGCCCGTCTCGGCGCAGGTCGTCCAGATGGCGGCGCAGCTCGCGGGGCACGAACGGCAGGCCGTCGGTGATCTCGTCGGGCCGCCACCAGCGGATCTCGAACAGGTACTCGGCGCGCAGTTCCTCCCACGACAGGCGCGGCTGCGGCTCGAAAGCGCGGTCGAGACGCACCAGGTGGATGCGGTCGTGCTGGCCGTCCCAGCGGCCGTCGATGAACGGGATGATGTGCAGCCGGTCCCAGATGTGCGGGCCGACCTCGACATCGGTGAGGCCGAGTTCCTCGTCCAGTTCGCGGCGCAGCGCGTCGACGTGGGACTCGCTCTCGTCGAGCCCGCCACCCGGCAACGCCCAGCGAGTGCCGTCAGGGAACTCGAACCGCACGAGCAGCACCCGGTCGTCCGGGTCGAGCAGCAGGGCGCGTACGGCCTCGCGGATGCGCAGGCCGCCGGTGTCCGCGGTCACGCCGCCGTCACTCGGACGGGCGGTCGTTCAGGCCGTCGTTGAAGGCCCGATACATCTCGTAGATGCTCTTGCACGCCTCGCACAGCGGCAGCTGCTTCGGGTCGC
>JBMOGW010000046.1:0-17861 GCA_049318165.1 Ilumatobacteraceae bacterium | reverse complement strand
ACTTCGGCCAGACCAACTACGGCGCCGCGAAGATGGGCCTCGTCGGCTTCACCCGTGTGCTCGCCGTCGAAGGCGCGAAGTACAACATCAAGGCCAACGCGATCGCCCCGCTCGCCCTCACGCGCATGACCGAGAACCTGATGGGCGGCCTCGGCGACAAGCTCGACCCGGGCCTGGTGTCGCCGCTGGTGGCGTTCCTCGCCCACGAGGACTGCCCGGTGAGCGGCCAGACGTTCAGCGTCGGTGGCGGGCGAATCGCCCACGTGTTCATCGGCGAGACGCAGGGCTACCACAAGGCCGACCTGCAGCTCGAGGACGTGCGCGACAACTGGGGCACGATCACCGACCGCGAGGGCTACGCGGTGCCGGGCAACCTCGCGGAAGAGACCGCGATGTTCCTCCCGTTCTTCAAGTAGCCGACTCTTCCGGCGAACGACCGGATCGCTACGGTCGGCGACATGATCACCGTCGACGATTTCCAGGCACGCGCGCGTGACTGGCTGGCCGACAACCGCTCCGACGCGCCCCGCGACTACGGCGCGATCTGCCCGCCCGACCTGGTGGACAGTGGGCTGGAGTGGCAGCGACGCATCCATGCCGCAGGGTTCGCCGGTCTCCACTGGCCCACCGAGTTCGGCGGCCAGGGGCTGACGCCCGCGCACAACGCCGCCTGGCAGTACGAGTGCGCGCTCGCCGGCGTGCCGAGCGTGTTCAACATGGTCGGCCTGGTGCTCACCGGCGGCGCGGTGATGAAGTTCGGGACCCCCGAGCAGCAGGCGCAGCACCTGCAGGCCACGTTGACCACCGAGCACGTGTGGTGCCAGCTGTTCAGCGAGCCCGGCGCCGGCAGCGACCTGGGTGGGCTGTCCACCAGGGCGGAACGTGACGGCGACCGGTTCATCATCAACGGGCAGAAGGTGTGGTGCAGCGGGGGGCGTTACAGCAACTGGGGCATCCTCATGGCGCGCACCAACCCGGAGGCTCCGAAGCACGAGGGCATCTCGTTCTTCGTGTTCCCGATGGACCTGCCCGGGGTCGAGGTGCGGCCACTCAAGCAGATGACGGGTGAGGCCGAGTTCGACGAGGTGTTCTTCACCGACGTCGAGCTGCCGGTCGACCATCTCCTCGGGCCGCTGCATGGTGGCTGGGGCGTCGGCATGGCGGTGCTCACCAGCGAGCGTGGCCACATCGGCACCAGCGTCATCGGCCTCGAACGGCGCCTCGAGTCGATGTCACGGCTGGCCGAGGGCAAGGACCTCGGCCCGACCGAGCGCGACCGCCTGGCCGCGCTGCTGTCGAAGGGCCAGGCGTACAAGGCAATGGCGCAGCGCCAGGGCCCGATCGCGTCGACCGCTGCGAGCCTGATGAAGCTGGGCATCACCGAGATGATGTTCGAGACCTCGATGCTGCGCGGCGACCTGTCGGGCGCCGAGGCGATGCTGGAGGGCCCGGACGCGTTCGGCATGCTCGCCGCACCCGGTGGCCGCATCGCCGGTGGCACCAGCCAGGTGCAGCGCAACATCATCGGCGAGCGCCTGCTCGGCCTGCCCCGCGAGCCGAAGGCCTGATCGCGGTGGCGTCCGCCCTGCCCACCGAACACGTCGAGTCCACCGACGGGGTGCAGATCGCCGTCCACCCGCTGGGCGGCAGCGGGCCGCTGCTGTTGGTGTCGCACGCCACCGGCTTCCACGGCCGCTGCTACGAACCGCTGGCCGACGTGCTCGGCGGTCGGGCCACGAGCCTCGCATTCGACTACCGCGGCCACGGCGACACCGCTCGCCCGGACACGCCGGTGGACTGGCAGCAGTACGGCGACGACGCCGTGGCGATGGCGCGCTGGGCGGTCGAACGCAACGGCGGCGAGCCGGTCGACGCGTTCGGCCACTCGATGGGCGGCGCCTGTCTGCTGATGGCTGCGCACCGCGACCCGTCGCTGTTCCGCACCCTGGTGGTGTTCGAGCCGATCGTGTTCCCGCCGGAGGGCATCCACCCGTCCGGCCCGGACGGCGAGCCGCAGGAGAGCCCGATGGTGATCGGCGCCCGCAAGCGCCGCGCCACCTTCCCGTCGTACGAGGCGGCCATCGAGAACTACGCGTCGAAGCCGCCGCTGCGGGTGTTCACGCCGGCCGCGCTGCGGGCGTACGTGGTGCACGGCTTCAGCGAAGACGCCGAGGGCGTGCACCTGAAGTGCCGGCCCGAGGTGGAAGCCGCCACCTTCGCCACCGGTGGCGCGCACGACACGTGGAGCCACCTGCAGCAGATCCGCACGCCGACCGTCGTGGTGGCCGGGCAGATCCAGCAGCTGCAACCGTCGTCGATCGCGGCTCGGGTGTGCGAGCGTCTGCCGAACGGTCGTTACGTGCAGCTCGATGAGCTGGACCACTTCGGCCCGATGACCCACCCGGCCGAGATCGCCGACCTCGTCGCCGACGCGATGACCCGCGGCGCCTGACGCTTCCTGGGACGCGCGCTTCCCAGGACGAGTCCTGGCCTCACCGCGACACGGCGGCTTGCTCCTGAAGCGGACGTGGGCCCGGTCGCGCGCTGTGTCACAACCTCTGTGCGTCACATCGCTGACTGCGTGAGGATCGGTCGCCGATGTGACGCAGACGGGTCGTCGCGTCGACGGCGCGGCGTTCTGTGTGCTCCACGTCGCAGTTTTCGAGACGGATCCGACCGAGAAGGGGTTTTGGGACGATCCAGCCCGAGAAGCCGCACCGTGGGACGAATCAGCCCGAGAAGCCAGGGGGACTTCCTGGGAAACGCGGGTGGTGTCACACCCGTTCTCTACGATGCAGGACATGTTCGAGGTGCCGCAGTCGCTGTCCCCCAGCCGGGTCGAGTCGTTCCTGTCGTGCCCCATGGCGTTCCGCTTCGCCAGCATCGAACGCCTGCCCGAAGCGCCGGGTGTGCACAGCACCAAGGGCTCGCTCGTGCACCGAGCGCTGGAGCTGCTGTTCACCCACCCGCACGCCGAGCGCACGCTCGCCACGGCCGAGGGCTGCTACCAGCAGGCGCGCACCGAGTACCTGGTGGATCCCGAGTTCACGCTGCTCGGCCTCGACCAGGCAGCGAGCGACGAGTTCTTCGCCGACGGGTGGGTGCTCGTGCAGCGCTACTTCCAGATGGAAGACCCCACGGCCGTGCGCGACATCGGGCTGGAACTGCGGCTCGAGGCCCAGGTCGGCTCGCTCACCCTGCGCGGCATCATCGACCGCCTCGAGCTCGACGCCGACGGCCGACTCGTGGTCACCGACTACAAGACCGGCCGTGCCCCCAGCACCAACTACGAGCAGAAGAGCCTCGCCGGGGTGCACTTCTACTCGTTCCTGTGCACCGAGCTGTTCGGCCAGCGGCCCGCGGCCATCCGGCTGATGTACCTGCGCAGCGGCCAGACCATCACCGCCACCCCGTCCGACCAGTCGGTCCGCTTCCTCACCACGCGCACCACCGCCGTCTGGAAGGCGGTCGAGAAGGCCTGCCAGACCGGCGACTTCCGCCCCAAGCAGGGTCCGCTGTGCAACTACTGCTCGTTCCAGAGCTGGTGCCCCGCCTTCGGCGGCGATCCCCAGCTGGCGGCCGTCGAGGCCCCGCTGCGTTTCGGCACACCGACCGCGGCGTGAGCATGCAACTGCTCGAACACCCGGCGGTCCAGCGCTTCGACACGTGGGCCGATGCACGACTGGAACGGCTGCGCGGTCACCGCGTGCCCGACACGGTCTTCGTCGCGGCCAGCGAGCTCGGCGACTTCAGCCTCATCTGGCACCTCACCGGCGCACTGCGCGGCATCACCAGCATCCAGCACGCGAACCAGGCGTTCGTGTTCTCCGCACTCATCGGCGCCGAGAGCCTGATCGTCAACCAGGGCATCAAACGCCTGTTCCGCCGCACTCGCCCCACCGAGGCCGGCGATCCGCGCTTCCCGGTGCGCAAGCCCTCCACCAGCAGCTTCCCCAGCGGCCACGCCTCCGCAGCGTTCTTCGCCGCCACCGTGCTCACCGGCTGGGACGGCTGGGCGTGGGCACCGCTGTGGTTCGGCATGGCGGCCGTCGTCGGCACCAGCCGCGCCTACGTGCGCATCCACCACCCGAGCGACGTGGTGGCCGGCGCCGCGGTCGGTCTGGCCCTCGGCGCCATCGCCCGGGCCGCGCTCGCCGCCATCGGCTGACGCACCGGGGTAGCGTTCCCCGCCATGTCGGATCTGCCGCACTTCGATCAGAAGATGAGCGATGCCGAAGGGCTGATGTGGCGGCTGGAGAAGGATCCACACCTCAGCAGCACCTTCGCCAACGTCACCGTGCTCGACACGGCACCCGACTTCGGCCGTCTGCTGCGCCGAATGGAGCGCGCCGTGTACGCCATCCCGCGCCTGCGGCAGCGGGTGCAGCCGATGCCGGTGAACCTCACGCCGCCGATGTGGGTGGACGACCCCAACTTCGACCTGCACTACCACGTACGCCGCGTGGCGCTGCCCAAGCCCGGCACCATCCGTCAACTGCTCGACTACTCCAGCCTGCTCACCTGCGACGCATTCGACCGCACCCGGCCGCTGTGGCAGTTCGTCGTGGTGGAAGGCCTGCGCGGCGGCAAGGCGGCCCTCGTGGAGAAGCTGCACCACACGATCGTCGACGGCGAGGCCGGTGTGCAGCTGAGCCTGCAGTTCCTCGACTTCGCCCGCGACGCGCCCGAGCCGCCGCCGATCGACCCGGAACTGATCGCTGCCGCCGCCGCGATGCAGCCCGACCTGCCCCAACCCGACCTGTTCCGAGACCTGGTGAACGGCAGCCTGCGCATGCCCATCGGCTTGCTCAAGCAGGTCAAGGACCTGTTGGCCGACCCGACGGGGATTCCCGACGCCGGCAACGCCGCCGCCGACACGGTGCGCGGCGTGCTGCAGCAGCTCGGCGACACCGAACTGGCTCGCTCACCGCTGTGGACCACCCGGTCGCTGAAGCGCCAGATGGAGGTGCTGCGTGCGCCGTTCGACGCCACCCGCGACGCCGCCAAGCGGCTCGGCGGCACGTTGAACACGGCGTTCCTCACCGCTGCGGCGGAGGCGGCCGGCCGCTACCACCGCGAGATGGGCAGCCCGGTGGACGACCTGCGCGCCAGCATGGCTGTCAGCACCCGCACCGAAGCGTCAGGTGCCAACGCGTTCTCACTGGCGCGCATGCTCGTACCGACGGGCGAAATGCCGATCGCCGATCGCTTCCGGCTGATCCAAGAGGCCAGCGGTGCGGCACGCGACTCGAACACCACGGCGTCACTCGAGACGCTCGCGGCCGTGGCTTCGACGTTGCCGACGAGCCTCATCACCCGGCTCGCCCGCCAGCAGGCGCAGACCGTGGACTTCGCCACCAGCAACGTGCGCGGCGCGCCCATGCCGCTCTACCTCGCGGGCGCGCAGATCCTCGAGAACTACCCGGTCGGCCCGCTGCTGGGCGTGGCGTACAACCTGACGCTGCTGAGTTACAACCACAGCCTCGACATGGGCGTCAACATCGACACCGAGGCCGTGGCCGATCCGGCGCTGCTGCGCCGCTGCCTGGAAGGCGCGTTCGCGGACCTGCTCGCCGTCTGAGACGTGGGTCCGCCGGTACCCGAGGGCCCGGACGTGGATCAGGCGTCGGCGGTGGCCGACGCCGGCACCTTGGCCGGCATGGTGAGCAGCGTGCGCACGTCGAGCAACACGTCGGTGATCTCACCGGACGACACCAACTCGCGGCTCATCATCTGCGACAGCGCCTTGTCGATGACGGTCAGCGCTTCGGTGATGATGGCTTCGTTGGTCTCGGTCATCGGGTTCTCCTTCACACTCGAGCTCGTGAGCCGCACCGTATACCTCGCGACTCCCTGCTGAGTGCATGGTACCGAGGGTTCACGCGATCGATACCTGACGAAGGTCACCAACCGCCGGGGAATGGTCCCAACGACCTACGATCCCCCGGATGGAGCGGCCTGGAGCGCCAGATGTCGGCACGGTGACGTCGTGATCGACACCGCGACGCTGCAACGGTTGGGCCTGCGCGCCGGCGAGCCCGTTCGCTTCCGCAAGGCGGACGGCGGCCGCTGGTATGCCGGCAAGATGTCGGGCATCGCGGTCGACGGCAGCATCACCGTCTACGACGCGAACGGCAACGCACGCAGCCTGCGACCCGAGCGGGTCGAGGTGCGCCGCCCGGGCAGCCGTGGGCGGCTGTCGTGGCAGACCGTCAGCGACGTGGCGATCACCTGGGAGCAGCTGCAGCTCTGGTGAGCGCACGCTGCAGCACCACGTCCAGCAGGCACAGCACGGTGGTCTTCACCTCTTCTCGGTGACGGGCGTCGGTGGTCACCACCGGCACCTCCACCCCGATCGACAACGCGTCGCGGACGGCATTGGGCGTGTGGAACTCGTGGCCGTCGAACAGGTTGACCGCCACGACGAACGGCACGCAGCGGTGCTCGAAGTAGTCGAGTGCCGGGAAGGCGTCCTCGATGCGGCGGCTGTCGACCAGCACCACGGCACCCAGCGCGCCCTGGATCAGGTCGTTCCACATGAAGCCGAAACGATCCTGGCCGGGGGTCCCGAACAGATAGAGCACGATCGAGTCGTCGACCTTCACGCGACCGAAGTCCATTGCGACCGTCGTCGTGGTCTTCCCGCCGACCGCGGCGCGGTCGTCGATGCCGTCGCTCAACGTTGTCATCGCCGCCTCGGTGGTGAGCGGCTGAATGTCGCTGATGGCCCCCACGAACGTGGTCTTGCCGACACCGAAGCCACCGGCGACGACGATCTTCACCGGGATCGGGCCGGAGATCTGCCCAGGGGTGTACGAGTCAGAGCGCACGGACACCCGCGATCAGTCGGGACAGCAGCAGCACATCGTCGGCGACATGCTCGCTCGGTTGATGCGCCTGCAGCAATCCCTCCACCAACAGGTCGGCGGCGACGACCCGCACCACGCCGATCGGCACGCGCAAGTGGGCGGCGAGTTCGGCCACGGAGAGCGGCTCGGTGCCGCAGCGGCGGAGGATCTCGCGTCGTTCGAAGCGCTGCGCCTGCACGGCGGTGGCGCCCGCCACGGTGGACTGCAGCATGGTCTCGAACTCGAGGTGCACCGCAGTCTGCGAGCGGCCACGGGTGATGGCGAATGCCCGCACGCCCGACACCCCGGGATCCGCCGGATCGATCTCGGGCACGTGACCGAGCGCCCGCCCGCGCTC
Source organism: Ilumatobacteraceae bacterium (assembly GCA_049318165.1). Lineage (GTDB taxonomy): Bacteria > Actinomycetota > Acidimicrobiia > Acidimicrobiales > Ilumatobacteraceae > UBA668. Next base: position 10,655 of record JBMOGW010000046.1, on the reverse strand, counting down.
GAGGAACGGCCGGACGGCCGATGGCTCCTCGGGCGAGCGGTCGCGAGCGGTCACCTCACACCACCACCAGCGCCTGCTTCAGTTCCGACACCAGCGCCGGTGTCAACTGCGGGCCCACCTTGCTGACCAGCAGCGCGATCTCGTAGCCGACGAGGCCGAGGTCGCACTGGCGGCGGGTGACGACGCCGACCGTCGCTCCCCCGGAGATGGCGGTGACGAACAGGTAGCCGTCCCCCATCTCGACCAGCACCTGAGCGACAGGACCGCGGGACAACTCGGTGGCGGCGCCGTGCGCGAGCGCACGCATGCCGGTGATGATCGCCGCCAGCTTGTCCGCGGCGGCGCGGTCCATCTGGGAACTGAGCGCGATGAGCAACCCGTCGGAGGAGACGGCGATGGCCTCGTCGACGCCGGGCGTCGCCCGGACGAAGTTGGCCATCAGCCAGTTGACGTTGTCGGCCTGCGGGGAGAGCGCCATCACGAACCCCTCCTCAGGACTGCGCGTCGCGTCGACCGAGGTCGATGCCGCGCTGCAGGCTGGCCAGCGAGTCACGCACCTCGTCCGCAGCACGGACCGGTGGAGCATCGAGCGCCGCGCTGCCGGTGTCGGGCAACTGCGCGCCACGCACTCGCTTCGGAAGGCCGTCGGCGGTGAGCGCCGGCGCGGCGGGCGCCATCACGGGTGCCACCGGTGGCACGGGCGCCGGCGTAGGGATCGACGGGGTGGCGTACGCCACCGGCGACAGCGCCAGCTCGCCGGTGATCATGTGCGGTTCGATGTCGGCCATCGTGACGGGGGCGACGGTCACGTGCTCCACCACGGGCAATTGCGCGGTGAGGCCGGCGGCCGCCTGCCCGACGTCGGCGAGCACGCCCTCCGGACGGCGAGCCGCCGGATCCTCCAGCACGGCGTTGGGCAGACGGATGATCGCCGTGACGCCGGTGCCACCGGGCGTGCTGGTCAGCATCACTTTGATGCCGTGGCGAGCGGCGAGCCGGGCGACCACCTGGAAGCCCAGCATCTTGTTGCTGTCCTTGTCCATCGAGGACACCGTGTTGAGGCGCTCGTTGGCGGCGGCCAGGTCGACGTCGGTCATGCCGAGACCGTGGTCGAAGATCGCCAGCTGGTGACCGTCGGGCACCGTGCGCCCGACCACGGTGACGATGGTGGTGGGCGGCGAGAAGCTCGTCGCGTTCTCGAGCAACTCAGCCATGAGGTGCGAGATCTCCGGCGCGAGCGCGCCCTGCACGAACACCGAGCCGACGTCGCCGATCTCCACCTGGCCGTAGTTCTCCACCTCCGACAGTGCGGCGCGGACGACGTCGCCGATCGGCACGGGTTGCGCCCACAGCCGCTTCGGCTCGTCGCCCGCCAACACCAGGAGCGACTGCGCGTTGCGGCGCATGCGTGTGGCGAGGTGGTCGATGCGGAACAGGTTGTCCAGGGTCGCCGGGTCGCGCTCGCCCTGCTCGAGCGTGCTGATGAAGCCCAGCGTTCGCCCGAGGAGCGCCTGGTTGCGGCGGGCGATGTTGACGATGTTCTCCGACACGACTCGTCGCGTGCGGGCCTGATCGGCGGCGAGGTCGACGGCCGCGTCCTGGACCGAGTTGAAGCCGTGGGCCAGGTCTGCCAACTCGTCACGGGTGTCCACCTCGAAGGGGCGCAGCGTCGGCACCGGGGCGTCCGCCGGCAGCGAGGCCACCGCGGCGACCGCCTCAGGCAGATCGTGCGTGGCGACAGCGGTCGCGTGTTCGGCCAGGTTGCGGATGGGACGAACGATCGAGCGACGCACACGCACCGACAGCAGCAGCGTCGCGAGCACCAGCAGCGCCGCGCCCGCGGCGCCGTAGAGCATCACGGTGTCGATGAAGTCGTCGGTCGCCTGCTCCTTCGCGATCACTTCGTTCTCGGCCCAGAACAGTCCCGTGCTCGCTGCGACGCGCTGCTGCTCGTAGAGCGGCTGCATTTCGGCAACGACCTTCAGCACCTGTTCGGGCTTGCCGGTGTGGATCGCAGGCAGCAATTGGTCATCGACAGCCGCGAAGAACTCGTCGCCCGCCTTCGAGCCCGCGACGACGAACGACTCGTGCACGTCGGCGGGGAGCGCGGCGTCCGACCAGCGAGCCATCGAGGTGGCGAAGTCCTGTCGGGCGCGGTCGATCTCGACGAGCTGCTTGCCGATCGTGACGGTGCCCTGCGCATCGAAGCCCTCGGAGGCCGCGATCACGCCGATGCGGTTGACCGCGGTCCACGCCTCGAGCAGCGTCGCGGGCGGCGGCAACGTGTCGGCACGAACCTCCTGCGCCGCCTTCAACGCCTGGTAGTCCTCGCCGCGCACGCTCGCCCGTTGCAGCGCCACGTACCCGAGTGCCGACACTGCGATCAGCGCCAGCAACGGCACGGCGATCAGCAGGTTCACCCGTCCGCCGATCCTCATCCTCCGCAGCATCGCTCGTCCCTTTCCACTGCGCCACAGGGCTCGCCCCGCGTCGTTCGCTCGGCTTCGTCCGCCGATAGGTGCATCGGTGTGAAGGGGGTCCCTCTTGAGGTCTTCGGGATCTGTTGAGAAATCCTCAAGCTCGTGCCGTGAGCAGCCGAAACAGCCTGCGGACGAGACGATCGAAGGAGACAGCGGCGATGACCCGCAGCGAGTTGCAGGACTACGGCGCGGAGAACCCGATCTGGGGGTTCGTGCAACGACTCGCAACGGAGCGCTGGACGGGTGAGGCGGCGGTCGGCATCGACCCGCGGATCGAGCTGTTCCTCGACGAAGGGCACGTCTACGTCGCGCAGAAGGCAGCCGACGCGCCGCTCGGGGCACGGCTGCTGGCGGTGGGCGCGTTGACCGCCGAACAGCTGCGGGCGGGTGGGGTGCAGCTCGGCGACACGGTGTCGCTCGCCCGCCTCTTCCAACGTGACCCGAGCGTGGACCGTGACACCGTCGAACTGACGGTCGACCGGTTCACCGAGCAGTTGCTCGAGCAGGTGGCCGAACACCCCGTGGGCGACGTCGCGCTGCACCCGCTGCGTCACCATCCGAGTGGCGTCCACCAGTGGCGCGAGCGCCGCGCCGCCCCGATGGAGACCGACGACGAAGCGATGTCGGCCCTCGTGCAGGCCGTGGTGTCGCTGAGCGGCGAGGTGCCGGTGGTGCGCGCCGACCTGGTGAACAACGCACCGTCGGGCACTGCGACCCCGACCCCCCGGTTGGCCGAGCCGACCGAGGCACCGATGTCCTTCGATCCGATCGTGGCCCCGCACCAGGACACGGCACCGGCGCTCCCGACGCTCGCCAGCCTCCACGGCCTCACGCCCCTGCCGACGCTCGGCGCGACACCAGCGACCGCGCCGGCACCGGCACCCCCTCCCCCACCTGCACCCGCACCTGCACCCGCGGCGCCGCCGGCAGCGGTGATCCCCGCACCACCGGTCGTCCCAACTTCGACGGTGACACCGGCGCCGATCGGCGCGACGATGGCCGCACCGGCCCCCGGCACCAACGCCGCGGGCGCGCCGCCGGACGGCGAAGCGGAGGAGATCTGGGACATGGTCGACGAACTGCTCGGCCTGCCGCACACCGCCCCCGCCACCCCGACGGCGGCACCGGACAGGAAGTCCCGCGGCTGGTTGCGCGGCCGGAAGGGTTGAGCGGATGAACGAGCCCACCACCGACGAGAAGATCCAGCACCTGGTGCGCGCCGTGCTGGAAGCGGTGGACTCGCGGCTCGCGTCGGTGCGCCACGAACTGGCGGACTTCGCCGCCGACGTCGAACACCAGCACCATCAGATCCTGTCCTCGATCGCCGCGCTCGAACGCCGCGTCGAGCACCTCGAGCAGCTCGACGTCGAGCGAGCCGGGGCCACGGCCGGCGCTCGCGAGCGACTGCTCGAACTGCAGTCGCGCCTGACCCACCTCGAACAGGACGTCGCCCACCCTGCGGACGCACCCGGCGTCGCTGCGGCGCCAGCGGATCCGGCGCACACGTCCGACCTGTCCGAGCTGTCACGCCCGCTCTACGCCCCCGGCCACGCGACCCGCGAGCTGCCGATCGTCACCGACCCGGCCATCCGGCGGATCACCGCCCCACCGATCCCACCGACGGTCGCCCCGGTCATGGCCCCGACGCCACGAATCGACGAGCCGACACCGGCCGCCCTCGCACCCACTCCCACCGACGCCACCGCCGACATCACCGACGACATCGACATCGAGCGTCTGAAGCGGATCCTCGACGAGCGGCTCAGCCACCTGACGCTGCCCCACCCGCCAGAGGGGTGACGCTCGGTACGCAGCCACGGACCGGCGGTCGTTACGGTGACCGTTCATGGGAGTGCGCCTCGAACCGTCCGACGAATACATGCACGAGCTGGGCCCGGAGTCCAACTTCAACGAGAGCATGTACATCAATTGCTTCGACCCCGTCCAACAGGTGGGCGGTTGGTTCCGCATGGGCAACCGAGCCAACGAGGGCTACGCGGAGATGACGATCTGCCTCTACCTGCCGCCCGAGGACGGCAAGGAGGGCCGCAGCGTCGGCTTCATGTACAAGCGCCCGACGATCGAGCACAACGACGCACTCGACGCAGGCGGCCTCACCTGGACGATGGTGAAGCCCTTCGAGGAGCTGCGCATCGACTACGTCGGCAAGGTGGTGCTGCTGGACGAGCCCGAGCAGATGGCCGACCCGAAGCAGGCGTTCACCAACAACCCGTATGCCGAGTGCGAGGCACACATCACGTTCACCGGTCTCGGCCGCTCGAGCATGTTCGGCGGCGAGCCCGACACACCGCACGAGGCCCCGGGCGAGGAGTTCGCGAAGGGCCATTACGAGCAGCTGGTGCAGGCCACCGGCACGCTGCGCGTCGGTGACCGCGAGTGGGAGATCGCCGGCCACGGTCTGCGCGACCACTCGTGGGGCCCGCGGTACTGGCAGGCGCCGTGGTACTACCGCTGGTTGACCGCCAACGTGAACGAGGACTTCGGTTTCATGGCCAGCCGCGTGGCGAAGAAGGACGGCCCCGGCACCCGGGGCGGCTTCGTGTGGGAGAACGGCCGCATGCACTACTGCGACGACGTGCAGATCTCGACGGTCACACGTGGCGACGAGCAGTACCACCAGAGCATCGAGGGCGTGCTGCGTTCGTCGCGGTCGGACAAGGAATGGAAGTTCTCCGGCGAGGTGATGGACCTCATCCCGCTGCGCAACCGCCGCCAGGACCCGGACGGCAACTGGCTGATGACACGCATCAGCGAGGGCATGACCCGCTGGACCGTCGAGAGCGGCGAATTCGCCGGCCAGGTGGGCTACGGCCTCAGTGAGTACCTCGACCAGATCGTCGACGGCTCGCCCGTCGGCTTGGCCGAGTAGCTGCCGGTCACTCCAGCCGCGAGGCGGCGACGAACCGCGCTGCGACGTCGGCGTCGCCGACCACGTCGCACGCCGTCAGCGGACCGCGCCGCCACAGCGCGAGGAGGATGTCGTGGGCCGCGCCGCGGATCGCCGCATCGCCCTTGGCGTGTTCGCGGGTGACATCGAACGGCTCACCGTCGGTCGATCCCGTCTCGCGGATCGTCCACTCACCGGCCACGTCGGTGCAATGGATGTGCACCGAGCCACCGACCGGTCCGTTGGCGACGTTGAGGAAGTAGGCGAGGAACTCGTCGATGCCGTCCGACGCGAGCGCCGCGTCGAGCGATGCGGCGACGCCGGACGCGAGGTCGGCGTCGACCCGGTGCACCGCAACCTCCTGCGCCATCCGCCGCACGAGCCAACCGAAGGACTCCTGCCCGGCCCACGTCCAGATCGGCGTCGACGGCTCGAACGAGCGCAGCATCGCCGCGTAGCCGGCGTGCTCGCCGCGCACGAGGTCGACGAGTCGGTCGTCGGCGGGGCGCGCCGGCCAGGCGAGGCCCTCGAATCCCTCGCGTCGTTCCGCGGTGACGCGGTGCCAGCCGTACTGCACTTCGTACATGTGGTACAGCAGGTCGGCGACGGTCCAGCCGGGGCACGACGGCACCTGCGCACTGGCACCAGCACGCTCGCACGCGGCGAGGAACGCCTCGTGCTCGGCGTCGAACCAGTGGAACAGGTCGGAGGTGTCCATGGCCCCCGAGCCTGTCACAGCGACGGGATCGCCGTCGCCAGCTCGCGCCACTCCTGCATCGGCAGGCCACGCGGGTCGGCGGGCAGCACCTGCACGCACACGTGGTCCGCACCGGCGGCGTGATGGGCGCGGACGCGGTCCACGATCGTGTCGAGCGACCCCCATGCGACGATCGCGTCCACCAACGCGTCGCTGCCACCGCCGGCGATGTCGTCGTCGGTCCAGCCGAGGCGCGTGAGATTGTTGGTGTAGTTCGGCAACGAGAGATACGTGGCCATGTGCCGGCGAGCGATCGCACGCGCCGCCGACGGGTCGGTCTCGAACATGACCGCCTGCTCGGGGGCGAGCAGCGCGTCGGCGCCGAGGGCCTCACGGGCGATCGCCGTGTGCTCGACCGGCACGAAGTACGGGTGTGCGCCGAGGCCGCGCTCGGCCGAGAGCTGCAACATCTTCGGTCCCAGTGCCGCCAGCACACGCTGCGGCGGCGAGGAGGGCTGCGGCGCGAAGTACAGCCCCCGGTCCATTGCGTCGAGGTAGGCGACCATCGTGCTGTACGGCTTGCCGTACGACGTGCCGTGGAACCCCTCCACCGCAGGCTGGTGACTCACGCCGAGGCCGAGCAGGAACCGATCGGGGAAGGCTTCGCTCAGCGTCTTCCAGCCCGCCTGCATGGTCATCGCCGTACGGGCGTGGATGCTGGCGATGCCGGTGGCGACGGCGATGCGCGTGCCGGCCGACAGCAGCAGCGCCGCGTTCGCGAACGGTTCACGGGTGACGGACTCCGGGAACCAGATGGCGCCGAAGCCCAACTCGTCCAACTCGCCGACAGCCTCCTGCGCCTCGCGCATGGGTTGCAGGTCGAGTTGAGAGGTCCACAGTCCGAGTCGTCCGAGTCGCATGATCGGGGAACCTATGCGAACGCCCGTCCCGCTACCGTCATCGAGATGAGCCACAAGGAGATCGCCGAGCGCATCATCGGCAACCTCGTCCACGCATCGTCCCCCGCCGTCTCGCCCGACGGTTCGCAGGTGGCGTTCGTGGTCACCCGCGTCGACCTGCCGAAGAACACGTACGTGTCGCAGGTGTGGCTCGCCGCCACCGACGCCAGCACGCTGCCGCGCCCGGTCACAGCGGGCGAGCACGACGGCAGCCCTACGTGGAGTCCGGATGGCCGCACCCTCGCCTTCACGTCGAAGCGCAGCGCACGCAAGAAGGACTCCACCTTGCATCTGCTGCCCGTCGACGCTCCCGGCGAGGTGCGCGTGGCGGCGACGATGCGCGACGGCATCGGCGAGCCCGTGTTCAGCCCCGACGGTCGGTGGATCGCGTTCATCAGCCGCACGCAGGACGCCCGCTACTCCGCGCCGGGCGCCGACGAGGGCGACGAGAGCTGGCAGCCACCGCGCAAGATCGACCGCTTCTTCACCCAACTGAACGGCGAAGGCTGGATCTTCGACCGACCGGCCCACGTGTACGTCGTGCCCGCAGACGGCACCGGCACCCCGCGCAACCTGACGCCCGGCGAGTTCCAGCACAGCGGCGTCGCCTGGCTCGCCGACTCGAGCGGTGTGGTCACCAGCGCGCAGCGCCACGACACCTGGGACCTCGACTTCGCGACCGACCTGTTCGTCGTCGGCCTCGACGGCAGCGTGCGCGCACTCACCCACCAGACCGGCATGTATCACCAACCGTCCGTGTCGCCCGACGGCACCACCGTGGCGTTCATCGGCCACGACGACCCGAGCACCGACCCGCAGAACGCGAAGATCGGCATCATCCCGGTCGCCGGGGGCGAGCACCGTTGGATCAGCGACGCGCTGGACCGGACGTTCGAGACCACTGCCGGCACGGTGACACCGCGTTGGCTGGACGACCACACCGTGCTGGGCACGGCAGAGGACCGCGGCGAGACGCACGTGCTGCAGGTGTCGACCGACGGTACGGCACCCACGAGGGTCACCCATGGGGCGGTCGCGGTGAAGGCGGCCGACCACCGCAACGGGGTGACGGTGTACTGCGCATCGGCCGTCGATCAGATGACCGAGGTGTTCGTGGTCACCGGCGGTGCGCCCCGCCGGCTGACGTCGTTCAGCGCCACGTATGCGGCCACCGTGTCGCCGCTGTCGTGGGAGAAGTTCACGGTGCCGACCACCGACGGCAGCCTCGAGATCGACGCGTGGATCATGCGCCCGAGCGACTTCGACCCGTCGCGGCGCTACCCGGTGATGCTCAACGTGCACGGCGGCCCGCACACGCAGTACGGCGAGACCTTCTTCGACGAGTCGCAGTTCCAGGCTGCGGCAGGGTTCGTGGTGCTGATGAGCAACCCGCGTGGCGGCTCCGGCCGCGAGCAGTCGTGGGGCCAGGCGATCCTCGGGCCACAGCACCCGGTGGCACCCGGCAGCGGGTGGGGCGGGCTGGACGTCGACGACGTGATGGCGGTGCTCGACACCGCGCTCGACCGCTACCCGTTCTGCGACCCCGCCCGGGTGGGGATGCAGGGTGGGAGCTACGGCGGCTACATGGCCACCGAACTGGCCGGGCGGTTCAGCGACCGGTTCAAGGGCATCTGCAGCGAGCGCTCCGTCAACAACCTCTACACCGAAGAGGTGAACAGCGACATCGCGACGATCTTCCGTGTCGAGCACGGCCCGCGCCACATCGACGACCCGGAGGCGTACACCTCGATGTCGCCGATCCGCAACGCGCACCGCATCGAGTGCCCGATGCTGCTCATTCACAGCGAGCGCGACCTGCGCTGCCCGATCGACCAGGCGGAGGAGCTGTTCGTCACCCTGCGCCTGCTGGGCAAGGACGTGACCTTCTACCGCTTCCCCGGCGAGACCCACGAGCTCACCCGCAGCGGATCGCCCGTGCACCGCGTGCAGCGCGCGGAGATCGTCCTCGACTGGTTCACCGAGAAGCTCGCCGCGAGCTGACCACCGCTATCCCTGCTCGAGCCAGGCGTCGATCAGCTTGCGGGCGATGCTGATGCGCGGCGGGATGTTCGGCAGTTCGTCGCGCCGGAACCACTGCGCGTCGAGGATCTCGGTGGGGTCGCAGACGATCTCGCCGCTCACCCACTCGGCCGTGAAGCCGACCATCAGGCTGTGCGGGAACGGCCACGGCTGGCTGCCCCAGTAGCGCACGTTGCCGACCTCGAGGGAGACCTCCTCGCGCACCTCGCGCACCACGGCGTCCTCCAACGACTCGCCGGGCTCGACGAACCCGGCGAGGCACGAGTACATCGGGCCACGGAACTGCACGCCCTGCGCCAGCAACGCCTGGTCGCCACGGGTGACGAGCGTGATCATCGCCGGCGCCAGCCGCGGGTACGCGAGCAGCCCGCACGCAGGGCACTTCATCGCCCGTTCGTGGTCCTGCGCCGCTGTCGGCGAGCCGCAGCGCCCGCAATGCCGATGGGTGCGGGCCCATTCGACCAACTGCACGGCACGGCCGGCGATCAGCCAGTCGAGCTCCGACGAACGGCCGTAGAACGAGTACAGGTCGGACTTCGCGCCATACGACGGGTCCTCCCCGGCCGGCACGTCGACGCCCCACACCGCTTCGTCCCCCACCATGCCGACGAAGTGCACCGGCCAGCCGTCTTCGGCGATGCGGTCGTCGACGAACACGGCCGAGCCGATGACGTGGATGTAGCGGTGCCCCGAGACGTCGTCGGCCGGGCGGATCGCAGGGTTGAAGGCGGACATGGGCGCCACCGTAGGCTGCCGCCATGAGCAACATCGTCATCGTCGACGCCGTCCGCACGCCCATCGGCAAGCGCAACGGCGGCCTCTCCACCCTCCACCCGGCCGAGGTCCTCTCGACCGTCCAGAAGGCCATCATCGACCGCACCGGCATCGACCCCGCGCAGGTCGAGCAGGTGGTCGGCGGCTGCGTCAGCCAGGTGGGCGAGCAGGCGTTCAACGTCACCCGCACTGCGTGGCTGGCCGCCGGCCTGCCGCTCACCACGGCCGCCACGACGGTCGACACACAGTGCGGTTCCAGCCAGCAGGCCACCAACCTCGCCACGGCGCTGCTCGCCGGTGGCGTGGTCGACGTCGCCCTCGCGTGCGGCGTCGAGGTGATGAGCCGCATCCCGATCGGCAGCAACGGCAACAAGAACCTCGGCCTCGGCGTGCCGATCCCGCGCACCTACTTCGACCGCTACGAGATGACCTCGCAGTTCGAGGGCGCCGAGCGCATCGCCGAGAAGTGGGGCATCACCCGCGAGGACACCGACGCGTTCGGCCTGCGCAGCCAGCAGCTCGCAGCCCAGGCGTGGAACGAGGACCGCTTCGGCGGCCAGTACGTCACCGTCGAGGCCCCGGACCGCAACGAGGACGGCAGCCTGGCCGACACCACCCACACGGTGGCCCGCGACGAGGGCCTGCGCGAGACGACGCTCGAGAAGCTCGCCTCACTGAAGCCCGTCGCCCGCGAGAACGGCGTGCACACCGCCGGTAACTCGTCGCAGATCAGCGACGGCGCGTCGGCCGTGCTGTTGATGACCGAGGAGAAGGCCGCGGCCCTCGGCCTGAAGCCC
>JBMOGW010000045.1:0-17934 GCA_049318165.1 Ilumatobacteraceae bacterium | reverse complement strand
CGTGCCGATTGACCAGACTGCGCGCCAGGACCCCCTGGAGGCTCAGCAGCACGGCCGCGCCGAGCGCGGTGAGCAGGGCGACGATCAGTACCAAACGGTTCGCCTGCTCGGTGACGCGGTCGCGGCGCAGGCCGACCTCCCAGACGTATTCGTTGCCGTCCGACGCGAGGAACGGTGCATAGACCTCGATCGCCGCGGCGCTCTTCAAGCCGGCCTCGGAGTCCCCGTCGCCTTGCTCCGTGTTTCCCGCCACCACGTCGCTGCGTTCCAGTGCGAGCGCGGCGCCGTCCGGCAGGGCGCGCTGCTGCCCGGTGAAGGCCGGGTCGAGCGCGTAGAGGATCTTGCCCTTGGGTGACCACAGCGCCAGGCCGGCGGTGGCGGGCCGCACGATGTGTTCGCGTATGACCGCGTCGAAGTCGTCCAACGCGGTGGGGTCGCCGGCGATCACTCCCTCGTTCACGGCGTGCTCGATCACCAGGTCGACCCGGTCCCGCACGTCGTCGACGGCCCGTTGGATCTCGTGCTGTCGCAACTGGTCACGCATGATCACGACGCTCGCCACGCCGACGACCACGACGAGTGCGAGGCTGACGAGCCAGACGAGCACGACGCGGCGGTTCAGTGTCGAGGCCGGTTCGCCCGCACTGACGTCGACGAACGCCTCGGCGTCGGACGGGTCGGGCACTGGACCCTCGTGGCGCTTCTCCCGCAGCATCGCCACCATCGTGCCGTAGCCGGACACGGTCCGCCACGCATGCTGCCAAGTTCTCCCTGAGGAGGTCGGCCCCCGGGTGGCGACACCAGGGGCCCCACCGCTCATTCCCGCCGCCTCAGTCGACGAGGAAGTCCGCAGCAGTGACGGCTGCTGCGTTGACCCCGTCGAGCCTGATCACGACGGTCGGGAAGCCGGTGAAGGTGATGCGGGTGCCGCCTCCGGCGTTCACTCGCACCACCTGCGTGGCGAAGTTGGCGGCGGTGATGCCGGGGAAGCTGCGGATGTCGATCCGGTCCTGCCCGCCTGCAGCGTTGGCGTCGAAGCCGAGCACACGGTTCGTCCCGTCGGCGGGCGAGGACACGACCAGGTCGTTGCCTGCGCCCGGCGTGATCCGGTCGAGGCCCGCACCACCGGTGATGGTGTCGTTGCCGCCGCCGCCGTTGACGATGTCGTCGCCGGCCGCCCCGTTGATGACGTCTGCTGCCGCCGAACCCGTGATGTTGTCGTTGCCGCCGCCACCGTTGATCGAGGCGATGCCGCTCAGCAGCACGGCCGCGAAGTTGAGGACTTCTGCGCCGGTGGTCCCGGAGATCACCACGCCGCTGAAGCCACCGGACGTGATCACCTCGATGCCGGTGAGCGAGCGGAGCCCGATCACGGTGCCGGGTGCGCTGGCATCGATCCGGTCGTTGCCGGTGCCACCCGTCACGGTGTCGAAGCCGTCGCCGAGGCCGACACGGAACACGTCTGCACCCGCCCCACCGTTCACGGCGTCATCGCCGCTGCCGCCGCGAATGAGGTCGTCACCGGTGCCACCCGCCAGGTTGTCGGCGCCGCCGGCGCCGTTGGCGTCGTCGTCACCGCCGGTGCCGGTCCAGTTCTCCGCGGCGCCGGTGCCGATGAACAGGTCGCCCACCACGACGGTGGTACCCGACGTGACGGCCTCGGTGGTGCCGTGGCCGTCGATGTACCGCACCACCACCTGCAACTGGCGGTTCACCTGGCCGTCGCCCGGCGTGAATGTGGCGTCCGTCGCCCCCGGGACAGCCGTGAAGGCACCGCCCCCACCGGGAGCGCTCTGCTGCCATTCGAAGGCGAGGGCTCCCAGGCCGTCGGCATCGGCGATGGCTGCGGTGGTCGCCGCGAGGGGCTGGCCCTCCAGCGGAGTCAGGTCGTCGATCACCGGCGTCCCTGTCGGTGCGCTGTTGGCCACCACGGTGCCCTCGAGCTCGATCGTCATCGTCGGTGCTGCGGGGTCGTTGGTGGTGATCACCAGCGTGGCCGACCGTGCGCCCGCAGGGCCGGCCGTCGACTGGGTCACCGTGTACGGGCACGTCGTGCCCACGGGGACGACGGCGCAGTCGCCGCTGACGGTGAAGGAGCCGGCATCCGGGCCGGTCACGACGGCGCCGGTCTGCAGGTCGGCGGCGCCCGTGTTGCCGAGGGTCACCGACTGGAGGAGTGCGGTGGTGCCGACGGCACGGGTGCCGAACGCGAGGGGCGCGAGGCCGCTGATCGTGGCCGTCGGCCGCGGCGGCACCGTGATCGGACCCGTCACCTCGGAGAGCAGCACCTCGGTATCGCCGAACACATCGGTGTGGGTCACCCGCACCTGAACCGTGAGGTTCACGTGCTCGTCGCCCGGCGTGAAGGCCGACCCGGTCGCCACGACCGTGCCGTCCACCAGCCACTCCACCAGCGGGGTGGTGGCGCCGTCCTCGTCGGTGATGTCGGCGAGCACGCTCATCGGCTCGAGCGACACCGGTGCGAGAGTGCTCAGGGTGATCGTGCCGACCAGCGGGTCGTTGACGTTCTGCACCGTGCCGAGCGACGGGATGCCGTCGACCTGCTCGGTGACTCCGAAGAAGTCGTCGAACGTCGCGACCACGCGGATTCGGCTGCCAACGTGGAGCTGGTCGAGGATCAGCTCCGGGCCGACCGCCACCGTCGCCCAGGTCGTCCCGACCGGGAAGTCGGGCACCTCGATCTGCCAGTTGTAGGTGATCGGGCCGATCGGGCCGTCCGTGTCGGTGATCGCCGACGTGGCCGTCAGGGTGGCGCCCTCCACCAGGTCACCGGTGAAGGAGACCGTGCCGGTCGCCTGGGCGTTGATCAGCTGGCCACGCAGCACCTGAGCGCCGTTGGCGAACTCGATGCGCTCGATGTTGTGCAGCGTGTCGATGCCGTCGGCGCCGAGGCCGTCGAGGTGCGAGACCACGATGATCCCGGTCGTCGGGTCGGCGTCGATGGTGTAGTTGTCGATGACGTCCGAGAACAGCGCGGTGTCCACCTTGCCGTCGTCGGCGCCCTTGATGGCACGCACGATGCTGAGCTGACCGGGGTTGATGCGGCCGGCGAGGACGTCGGCCCGCAGGGCCGGCAGGTTGTCCACCAGCTTCGTGTCGAGCGGCGCAGCCGTGCTCAGGTCGGGCGCACGCAGCTGGGCGTCCAGCCAGCGGTCACCGTCGATGACGTCGTTGCCGCCGCGGCCCTCGATGATGTCGCTGCCGGCCCCACCGAGGATGATGTTGCCGCCGGTGAAGCCGTCGGCGCCGACGATGGCGGAGAGGCCCGCGATGCGAGCGATGCCCGCAGCGTTCAGCTCGTGGCCGATCATCGTGTCGGCGTTGTCGTCGTTGCCGCGGAGGACGTCGTTGAGGTTCCAGCCGGAGAGCGCCTCGACCATGTCGAAGCGGTCGCGGTTGACGTCGACGGCCGGCGGCAGCAGGGCCGTCAAGGCCATGTCCGAGTTGCCGGCGACGGGGTCGCCACGGTGGGTCACCCAGTCGAAGCCCAGCATGCCCTCGGCACGCTGGATGCCCGGGCCGGCGAACATGATGTCGTCGCCGCCCTCGGCGTCGTAGTCCTGCTCGCCGCCCCAACCGAAGAGCACGTCATTGCCGGGCTCGTTCGGGTCGTCCTGGAACGGGGCGCCACTGTCGCCCTGCAGCAGGGCGAACGGTCCACGGCCGCCCTCCATCCAGTCGTCGCCCTCGTCCCCGAACACGGTGTCGAGGTCGTCGCCGGCGTAGATGTAGTCGTCGCCGCCACCACCGAAGGACTCGACGGCGTCGTTGCCGCCGATGATGAAGTCGTTGCCCTCGCCACCGAAGGCCAGGTCGCCGGCGAAGCCGCGGCCCGAGGAGATGGTGTCGTTGCCGGGCCCGCCCTTGATCATCTCGTCGCCGAACAGGTCGGTGAGGATGTCGTCACCCTCGCCGCCGATGATGTGGTCGTTGCCGTCGCCGCCTTCGTAGACGTCGTTGCCCTCGTTGCCGCGGAAGGTGTCGTCACCCTCGCTGGCCCGGGCCTTGTCGGTGCCGTTGGTGCCCCAGAAGCTGACATGCTCGACGCCGGTGTAGCGGATCGTGCCGTTCGCCTCGCGCACCAGCATGGCCGGACCGTTCTCCGGGTACGGCGTCGCCGGGTCGTCGACGATCGGGCCCGTCGGGTTCTGCTTGGTGAGGTCGAACACGAACGCCGGCGTGGTGAACACCAGGGCCGGCAGTGCGACGGCCGTCGTGTTGCGCATGATCAGCTCCGAGAACGAGTTGCCCTCGAGCTGGACCAGCAGGTTGAGGCCGGCGGTGCGGGACAGGTAGTAGAACCGGTCGCCGTCCTGCAAGCTCTCCATCTGCCGTTCGAACACGTAGTTGAACGTCGAGCCGAGGAGGCCGCCGAACACCTGCTGGCGCTCGGCCAGGCCGCCCATCCACAGATCGATGAGGTTGAGGCCGGTCTCGTTGGTCGCCCACGGGCCGGTGGCGTTCAGGAAGTCGATTGCGTCCTGGCGCTGCTGCATCTGGATGCCATGGGCTGCCAGCTCGGCCTCGAAGACCGTGACGGCGGTGTTGTACTGCGGCAGGAGCACGGTGTCGTACTCGGCCTGAGCCAGCAGGAACGCCTGGTACGCCGCGTCGGCGAGGTCCCATGCGGCCTTGTCGGCGAGGTAGGTGTTGTAGGCGTCGATCTCCTCCTGGGTCGCGCCGGGCAACGGCTCCGCGACGACGGTCGGGGCAGGGCCGGGATCGGCGACGTCGACCGGGTCGACTGGGGCCACCGGGGCCACCGGGGCGCCCGGCAGGTCGGCGGCGGCCCGCTCGAGCAGCGTCCGCGCGGCCGTCCGCTTGGTCGACGGGGTCGACTGTGCGAGCACGTCGGGGTGACGGCCGTAGGCGGCGATGAAGTTGATCAGCGACTCCTCGCCGTGGCGCAGCGCCAGGCCGAAGTCGAGCCAGTTGGCGTACGGCGCGAGGCCGCTGTCGCCGGTCAGGTCGTAGATGTACCGGCGGAAGTTGTTGAGCGTGGGGATGCCGGTCTCACGGCCCCGGGCGATGTTCAGCGCGGCCAGGTCGAGCGGGAGGCCCACCAGATCGTTGCGCAGTGCCTCGGTGACGAACTCGTCGAGCTCGTTGCCCACCTGCCGGGTCATGCCCATCACGATCTCGCCGGCGGCTGCCTTGGCGTCGGTGGTGTTGTCGAAGTACGACGGCGGGTTGAGGAACGCGTCGAGCAGGAGCATGTTGTCCTGCGCGCCGGTTGCCGTGGTGCGGTCGAGCGTCTCGTTCAGCATCGAGTGGCCGAAGCGGTAGACCGCGTGGGCGAACTCGGCGGTGATCCGCGGGTCGATGTCGGTGTGGTAGCCGGTGCCGCCCTCGCCGAACAGGTTCACCATCGGCTGCACGTAGCGGGCGAACTCCTCGAACGCCAGGTGCTGGTACTGCATCTCGGTCACGAACCGGGCGGCCTGGAACAGGCGCTCGTTGTAGCTGAAGGTGTCGGGGCCGACGTTCAGCCAGGCGGTGCGATCGGCGGCGGTGACACCGTCGAGCAGCAGCGTGATCTTCTCGTCGATCTCTTCGGCCAGGCGGTTGTGCTCGCTGTGGAACACGTGGTGCACGGCGGTGAGGCCGATGTTCTCGTTGACGCGTCCGTCGCCGGCGATGAAGTGCGCGCCGAGCATCTCGTCGTCGTACGTGCCGGGCAGGCCGTCGTCCGTCGTGCCGGGGTCGGTGTCCGGCGTCTGCGGCACTCGCGGCGTCGCCGGGTTGTTGTCGTGGTTCCACGTGCCGGGGGTCGCGTGGTGGGCGATGTCGTCCAGGAACGCGTGGCCGGTCTTCGCGGTGCCGACCGTCGACACGCCGGTGGTGACGGCGCCCTGGGGCAGCACGCCTTCGCGCAGCAGCTCGTTGTCCAGCACGAGCTGCGGGAAGCCGTTCACGCCGGGGATGAAGTTGCCGTACGGGTCGGTGAGCACGAGCGGCACGTTGAACACGTCGGTGTCGGTGAGCTCGATGCCGAGGATGTTGCGGGCCTGGGCCTTGATGGGGTCCCAGGTGCCCATGCCGCCGCCGGGGCCCTCGATGAGCCGGCCGGTGGCGACGGGCTTGCCATCGACGCCGAGCACGTACTCACGCAGGAACACCTGGTGCGACGGGTGCGACGCGTAGGTCTGGCTCTGGTCGATCCACGACGAGGTCTGGTTCGTCGCCTCGCCGCCCACGTTGGTGGCGCGGGTGAGGAACATCGCGTCGATCTGCGCGGCGTCGGCGAGCGGGTCGCCCTGGGGCAGGGTGATCATCACCGTGCCGGCGTTGCCCTTGGTCACCAGGTCGAGGCCGTGGTCGAAGAACTGGCCGAACAGGGTGAACCACGAGTTGTAGGGGGCGGACAACCCCGTGTCGGGAGCGACGTTGGGGATGAAGAGGTTGTCCGCGCCCCCATCGGTGGTGCCATCGGGGACACCACCGGCCGCCGCGGCGGCAGCCACTGCGGCGGGGTTGTTCGTCGACTGATCGACGATGATGTTGCTGACCATGCGCGGGTCCGGGTCGACGACGTTGCCGGAGGTGCCGTAGCCCGGGCGGACCTCGGCGGGCGCAATGCGCGGGAACGGCTGGTCGGCGGTGCCGAACTTCGCCTGGTCGGGCATCGCGATGTTGTTGCAGGTGCCATCGACCGTGCGCAGGCCCCACGGCAGGGTGATGCCGACGCCACCCTCGGGGATCTGGTTGTCACCGGGGCCGACGAGGGCGCCGCAGGGTCCCGTCTCGAGCGTGGTGTTGGCCACGTGGTGCTCGGCGATCTCGATCTGCTGCAGGATGAACCGCAGGTCGCTCGCGTTGACGTGGAAACCCTGGCCGACCGGTGCGGCTGCACCGGTCGTGCCCCATGGGGCCACGACCGGTGTCAGCGTCGCCGCCGCCAGCGTGAGGGCGACGGGCGAACGCCACCGCCCCGTCGCCCCTCGATCCTTCGTCGACTCCCGCCAGAATCGGAACATGACACGCCTCCTAGGTGTGGTCAGAGACCACGGAGCGTGCACGACGGTCCTGAGGCAGCGCTGTGGCCGACCTGTGGCGGACCTGTGGCCGACCTGTGGCCGACCTGTGGCCGACCTGTGGCCCGGGAAGCGGGTCAGTCGGGCAGGTGGTAGGCCTGCACCTTCGCGGGCACCATCGGGCCCAACTCGACCCGCACCCGGAACGAGGCGCCGTCGCCGGCGAGTTCGGCATCGCCGCTGGTGGCGGACTCCGGATGCACCGCGACCAGTCGCAGCGGCCCCTGCCGCTCGGTGAGCTGTCGGGCGGCGGCGGCTCTGCGCAGGAACGACTCGTCGAGCGCGACGTTGTCCGCGAACAGCTGCGCCGCCGTGACGTCGTCCCAGTCGCTGAGCAGGGCAGCCAGAGCGACGCAGGCGTCGCGCAGCTCGGGCGCCACGGGATGGACCGGGCGCTGCATTGCACCGTCGGCGTGGAGGGCGTCGAGCAGTTCCATCGTCAGTTCGCCCATCGGTGCGTAGGTGGTGTTCGCCAGTGCGATGGCGCCCACGCCGGTACCGGCCACCCAGCGCATGTTCGAGCCGTAGCCGGGCACGCCGCCGGAATGAGCGATCACCATCCCGAGGGCGGCGTCGTCGCGCACGCGCAGGCCGAACCCGTAACCGGTGGGGCTGCTGCGTCCGGCGAGGTCGACCGTGCCGATGTAGGTGTGCATGCGCTGCATCTCTCGGCGCGACGCGGTCGACAGTCCCGTGCCGTCGGCGGGTGCTGGTTCGGCGTTCGCCGCGTCCAGCCACCCGACCCACGTGACCAGGTCGGCGACCGTGGTCCAGAGTCCGCCCATCGGTGAGATCTCGCCATCGCCGATCGGGTGCGGCTCGTCGAGCACGTGCTCGGCGTCCTGCCACCGGAACGGTCGTGCCCAGCGGTCGTGCGGCGGTTCGACCCACGTGGTGTCGCTCATGCCGAGCGGTCGAAGGAACCGCTCCGTCACGTGCTCCTGCACCGTGCGCCCGGTGGAGCGGCGGACGCAGCGGCCGATCATCCCGAACCCGAGGTTGCTGTACTCGTAGGCGTCACCGGTGCGGAACGCGAACAGCGACCCGCCCGCGTACACCTCGTCGATCTCGTCCATCGTGAAGTCCAGATGCCGGTCGGCCCAGGGATCGTCGGTCGGGATGCCCGCCGACATGCTCAGCAGGTGCCGCAGCGTGATCGGCGGCGAGTCGTCCGGCCCGCGGATGGCGCCGAGCTCGGGCGCGTACTCACGCACCGGGAGGTCGAGTTGCAGCACGCCCTCGTCGCGCAGCGCCAGCACGGCTGCCGCGGTGAAGCTCTTGGTCATCGACGCGATGCGGTACACGGTCCGCTCGTCCGGCGTCGTTCCGTCGTGCAACTCGCCCACGCCGCCGCGTTCCGCCAACGACCCGTTGCGAACGACACCCCAGGCGATGGTGGGGCAGTGGTGGCGGTCGGCGGCGGCGGCGACCAGCTCCTCCAGGCGGCCGAGCACGTCAGACATTCACAGCGCCGAGGTGAGGGAGGTGAGCAGTTCGTCGTACGTGTGGTTGGTGGGGAACTGCGGGAACTGGGCGGCGATCGTGTCCGGCGCATGGAACCAGAAGCCGCGGTCCGCCGCGCCGAGCATCGCTGCGTCGTTGTACGAGTCGCCGGCGGCGATGACGCGGTAGTTCAGGCCGCGCAGCGCGTTCACCGCGTGGCGCTTCTGGTCGGGCATCCGCAGCGCATAGTCCACGATGCGGTCATCGCGCACGATCAGCTGATGGCACAGGATCGTGGGCATGCCCAGCTGGCGCATGAGCGGTGCACCGAACTGCTCGAAGGTGTCGCTGAGGATGATCACCTGGGTTCGGTCGCGCAGGGTGTCGAGGAACTGTCGCGCGCCCGGCAACGGCTCGAGGCCGCCGATCACGTCGCTGATGAGGCTCATCGTCAACCCTTCGCGGGCGAGGATGTCCAGCCGGTACTTCATCAGCGTGTCGTAGTTCGGCTCGTCGCGTGTGGTGCGGCGCAACTCGCTGATCCCCGTGCGTTCGGCGACGGCGATCCAGATCTCGGGGACGAGGACGCCCTCCAGATCGAGGGTCACGATGGTCTGTTGGGGGGCTGCCTCGGTGGTCACGGTGTCGTATTCTGGTCCGACGCCGCCCTGCGGCGCGAACGAGGGGGAACATTCCATGCCGATCAGCACGATGATGGACGACTATCAGCTGACCCTGAAGCCGATCTTCGAGTTCGGCCGACAGGTGCACGCCGACAAGAAGATCATCACGTTCACCGGGGACGGCTACGTCGAGAGCACGTTCGCCCAGGTCGCCGACCGGGCCGACCAGCTGGCTGCGGCACTCACCAAGCTCGGCGTGCAACAGGGCGATCGGGTCGGCACGTTCCTCTGGAACAACCAGACGCACATGGAGGCCTACCTGGCCATCCCGGTGATGGGTGCCGTGCTGCACACGCTCAACATCCGCCTGTTCCCCGAGCAGCTCGCGTACGTGATCAACCACGCCGAGGACAAGGTGATCATCGTCGATGCCTCGATCGCACCGCTGCTGGGCCGGGTGCGCGACCAGTTGACGACGGTCGAGCACATCATCGTCAAGGGAGTCGGCGACACGTCGAGCCTGGGCGAAGGTCTGCTCGACTACGACGAACTGCTCGCCGCCGAGCAGCCCGGCTTCCAGTATCCCGACGTCGCCGAGAACACCGGTATGGCGATGTGCTACACGAGCGGCACCACCGGCAACCCCAAGGGCGTCATGTACAGCCACCGCAGCACGTACATGCATTCGTTGATGGTCACGTCGACGGCGAACATCGCGCTGTCGGAGAACGACCGCATGCTGGTGATCGTGCCGATGTTCCACGCCAATGCGTGGGGCACGCCGTATGCCGCGTGGATGATCGGCGCGGACCTCGTGTTCCCGCAGCAGTTCCTGCAGGCCGGGCCGCTGTCGAAGGTCGTCGAGGACACCCGGCCGACCCTGACGGGCGCCGTGCCGACCGTGCTCAACGACCTGCTGCACAACGCGCCGAACACCGACATGTCCAGTCTGCGTCTGGTGATGTGCGGCGGATCTGCCGTGCCGCGTTCGCTGATCGACGGCTATCAGCAGACGTTCGGACTGCCGGTCGTGCAGGGATGGGGCATGACCGAGACGAGCCCGGTCTGCGCCATCGGCCATCCGCCGAAGGACATGGGTGACCTGAGCGAGACCGACTGGCGCGTCAAGACCGGGCGCATCATCCCCGGCGTCGAACTGCGGATCACCGACGACAACGGCGACCCGCAGCCGTGGGACGGTGAGGCGCTGGGCGAGATCGAGGTCCGCGGCTCGTGGATCACCGCCTCGTACTACAACGTCGACGACCCGGAGAAGTTCCACGACGGGTGGCTGCGCACCGGCGACGTCGCCAGCGTGATGCCCAACGGCTACGTGATGATCAGCGACCGTGCCAAGGATGTCATCAAGTCCGGCGGCGAGTGGGTCAGCTCGGTCGATCTGGAGAACACGCTGATGGGCCATCCGTCGGTGCTCGAGGCGGCCGTCATCGGTGTGCCCGACGACCGTTGGGACGAGCGCCCGCTGGCCTGCGTGGTGTTGAAGCCCGGTGAGTCGCTCACGGCCGAGGAACTGCGCCAGTGGCTCAGCGAGCGCACGGCGAAGTTCTGGCTGCCCGAGCGATGGGCGTTCATCACCGAGGTGCCCAAGACCAGCGTCGGCAAGTTCGACAAGAAGGTGCTGCGCGCCGCCAACGAGAAGGGCGACCTCGAGGTCCACAAGCTCGCCTGACCGGCGAGCTGCCTTGACTCGTGCTGGTCGGGGGACCAGGCTGCCGCACCATGTCCCGTCGCTTCTCGGCCGGTGTGTTCGCCGCGCTGCTCCCGCTGATCGTCGTCGCCTGCAGTGACGGTTCCTCCACCTCGTCGTCCGAGGCATCGTCGAACGGCAACCCCCGGCTGCAGGTGCGACCGGTGCTCGCGAACTGCTCGTTGAACGGCGGCGCCACCAAGGGAGCGCCGCCGGTGGACCGTGCCGTCGGCTTCTCGCTGGTGATCGACGGGGCGAAGCGGGTGTGCCCGACCGGGCCCGGATTTGCGCTCGGCACGGTGTCGAGAGCGGAGGTCACCAACACGGCGCCAGGTGTGGCGATCGCCGTCGTCGACCTCGGTGACCAGGACCTGGCGTCGTTCAACACGATCGCCGAGGCGTGCTACGCAGGCACCCCCACCTGCCCGGCGCGCAAGATCGCGCTGACGCTCGACGGCGACATCGTGTCCGTGGCCACGGTGCAGGTGCCGAAGTTCGAGAGCGAACTGCAACTGGCGTTCAACGACCAGGAGACCGCGCAGCGCACCATCGATGCAATGGACGTCCAGCCCGGCTGATGCACCGAGCCACGTGCGGGCTGGGTCAGCGAGCGGGTGCGGTGCCGGCGACGGTGGTGCGGTGCAGTTCGCGGCGGTGGCCGCGGTAGTCGTCGAGCGCGTTGTGCTGGGTGGTGCGGTTGTCCCAGATCGCCAACGTGCCCGGCGTCCAGCGGAAGCGGCACGTGAACGCGTCGCGGGTGCAGTGCGTGTACAGGTGCTGGAGGAGTGCGGCGCTCTCGGGCACCGACCAGCCGTCGAACCGGACGGTGTACGTCGAGTTCACGAACAGCGCCTCGCGGCCGGTCTCGGGGTGCACCGGCACGGCCGGGTGCACGTGCTCGGCCAGCGCCTCGTCGGAGGTGTTGATCCGCATCGATCGGCCGGCGGCGGTGCGCGCCAGGATGCCGTCGGCGGCGTACGCCCACCCGGCCGAATGCACCACCCGCAGGCCGCGCAGCGTGTCCTGCAGGCCGGGGCTGAGGGTCTGGAACGCGAGCTCCTGGTTGCTCCACATCGTGTCGCCACCCACGGGCGGCACCTCCACCGACCACAGCAGGGTGAACGCCGGCGGCTCGGGCTGGAAGCTCCAGTCGCTGTGCCATGCCCCGCCGAAGTTGAAGCCTCGCTCGTCGGCTTCCTTCACCACCTTCACCACGCCGGGGTGACCGGGCATCGACTCGAGGAACGGCGTGCGACCGTGCCCGCCGAGCTGCTCGGTGAGCCGCTCGAGGTGTTCAGTGGCGTACGGCTGGTCGCGTAGGAACACCACCTTGTGCTCGAGCACGGCGGCGCGCAGTGCGGCCACCTGGTCGTCGGTGAGCGTCGTCGTCAGGTCGATGCCGCGCACTTCCGCGCCGAGGGCGCCGGCGATGCGGTCGATGTTCACCGGAGCAGCTCGGCGGCGAAGCGGTCCTGTTCGCGCGCCTGCAGCGCGGTGTTGACGCGCTGGCGCTCGAGGATCTGGTCGAGGCTCTTCGCGCCCTGCGGGATCGGGTGCTCGGCGAAGAAGCTCTGCACGTCGGCCGCCACCTCGGGTCGGGTGAGCAGCCGGACCGAGTCGACCATGCGCACGATGGTGTTGGCGGGGAAGCGCTCGTTGGCCTCGTCCCAGCGTTGGCGGACCTGTTCCCACGCGGCCACGCCGTGCCAGCGGTTGGCGACGCAGCGGTGCAGCAGGAACGGTGCGTTCTGACTCTTCACCTCGCCGCTGAACGCGAACTCCACGCTGCGCATCACCTGGTGCGCCTCGGGGAATTCGGCGAGTGCGTACATGTAGCGCAACTGTTCCTGCGGCGTCGCCGCGTCGCGGAACGCCGTGAGGTATCGCTCGTAGTCGTCGTCGGTGCCGTTCGCGGCGACCGCTTGCACCGCCGTTGCCACCAGCTCCGGGTCGCCGCCGGTCTCGAGCAGTGAGCGGCAATGCGCCTGGGCGTCGGCATCGTCGCCGAGCACCGCGAGCAGACCGAGCAGCAGGCCGCGCAGTTTGGCGCGCAGCTCTCCCTCGCCCGCGACGGGATCGTCGCCCAACTCGATGTACGCGGGTCGCACCAGCGCTGCCACGCGGTGACGGAACGCGGTGTACGCATCGCCGTCCACCAGGCGGCTGACGCCGCGCAGGCCGTTGGCGATCGCCTGCCACACCGCCAGGTCGCGCTCGGCTCGGAACTGTTCGACGAAGGTCACGTAGTCGGCGGCCGCCAGGCGTCCGGCGACGACCTCGTTCCACGCGTCGTCGACGAGGTT
The DNA here is from genome assembly GCA_049318165.1 of Ilumatobacteraceae bacterium. Classification (GTDB taxonomy): domain Bacteria; phylum Actinomycetota; class Acidimicrobiia; order Acidimicrobiales; family Ilumatobacteraceae; genus UBA668. Next base: position 4,802 of record JBMOGW010000045.1, on the reverse strand, counting down.
GTAGCGGTCGATGATGGTCAGGGTCTCGAGTTCGTCGCCGGTCAGGCGGCTGCGCAGCGCACCGTCGTACGCCACGCGCATGAAGCCGTGGCCGCCCGAGTTGACGACGACGGCCGAGTCGGCGGACGGCAGCGCGACGCGGGTCTCGAAGCCCTCCATCAGCACCTTGGACTCCGTCCCGTCGACGCGCAGGTGCAGCGGCACGACGAACACGGTCGGGTCCTCGTTCTCGCCGAATGCGAATCGCTGCTGCGACAACACCAACGTGGCGCCGTCGAGGCGGGCGCTCACGAGCGGGTAGCCCGGCTGCCAGATCCAGCTGTCCATCAGCTTGCGGACGGGAGCGGTGGGGTTGACCTCCTCGATCGCGTCCCACAGGTCGCTGGTCTCGGTGTTCCCGTAGCGATGTTGTGCAAGATAGTGACTGACGCCGCGGCGGAACTCCTCCTCGCCGAGGTACATCTCCAGCATGCGCAGCAGTGAGCCGCCCTTCTGGTAGGTGAGCACGTCGAACATGCCGTCGCACTCGTGCGGCGCCTGCACAGGGAACTCGACGCTGCGCGTGTTGGCCAGCGAGTCCACCTCGAACGCCATGCTGCGCTCGAGACTGAAGGTGGTCCAGCGCAGCCAGTCGGGACGGAAGTCGGCCATGCAGGCGATCTCCATGAACGTGGCGAACGCCTCGTTCAGCCAGATGCCGTTCCACCACTTCATGGTGACGAGGTCGCCGAACCACATGTGTGCCAGTTCGTGCGCCACCACGTCGGCCAACGTCTGCAGCTCCACCTGTGTCGCGGTGGCGGGATCGGCCAGCAGCAGGTTCTCGCGGTAGGTGATGCAGCCGAGGTTCTCCATCGCGCCGGCGGCGAAGTCGGGCAGGGCGAGCATGTCGCACTTCTCGGTCGGGTACGGGATGCCGTAGTAGTCCTGGAACCAACCGAGCGCGAACGCGCCGATCTCCAAGCCGAAGGCCGTCAGATGGCCCTTGCCGGGGACGTGAAGGATGCGCAGGGGGATGTCGCCACCGCCACGGCGCGGCACCATCACCGGCTCGGTGGCCTCCAACGGGCCGACGACGAAGGCCACGAGGTAGGTGCTCATCGGCATCGTCTCGGCGAATCGGACGGCCGTCTTGTCGCCGTCCGCCACCGGGGTGCGCTCGACCTCGGGGCCGTTGCTGACTGCCGTGAGGTGCGGCTGGATGATCAGCGTGATGTCGAAGACGGCCTTGAAGTCGGGCTCGTCGAAGCACGGGAACGCGCGGCGGCAGTCGGTGGCCTGCATCTGCGTGGTGGCGATCACCTGCTCGATGCCGACGGTGTCGCGGAACGTGCTCCGGTAGAAGCCGCGCAGGCGGTCGTTGAGCGTTCCGGTGAAGGTGATGGCCAGCGAGGCCGTGCCGACCGCCACGGGATGGTCGACGATCAGCCGCTCGGTCGTCGGGTCGAGCGAGAACGGCACCGCTTCGCCATCGAGCCGCACCTCCGCGATGTCCAGTTCGTCGGCGTTGAGGAGGATCCGATCGCTGACCTCCAGCGCCTCCAGCTCGATGATGACATGGCCCTTGAACATCGCCTCGTCGAGCTCGGGCTCGAGCGCCAGCGTGTAGCGGCGAGGGACGACGGTGCGCGGAAGACGGTACGGGTTGCCGGAAGTCACCCGCCCGAATCTACCTGTCCGGCGGGAAGCAGGCCCCAGGGCTTCTCGGGGGATAGCCTCTCACGACGTGTCGCCCTTCCCCGCCGTCACGGCGCCCGAGTACGACGTGGTGGGGGTGGGGAACGCACTCGTCGACGTGATCGCCCACGCCGACGACGGTTTCATCCACGAGCACGAGCTGGTGAAGGGGTCGATGACGCTCATCGACACCGACCGTGCGTTGTACCTCTACCGTGCCCTCGGCACCGCGATGGAGATGAGCGGCGGCTCCGCGGCCAACACGATGACCGGTGTCGCATCGCTCGGTGGACGAGCCGCGTACCTCGGCAAGGTGAGCGACGACGAACTCGGTCAGGTGTTCGGCCACGACCTCCGCGCCGTCGGCGTGCAGTTCCGTCCCGGCCGACCGGAGGCCGACACGCCCACCGGTCGCTGCATCATCGTGGTCACCCCCGACGCGCAGCGCACCATGAACACCTATCTCGGGGTGTCCAGCCTGCTACAGCCGTCCGACATCGACGAGGCAACGATCGCCGCCGGTCGTGTGCTGTACATGGAGGGCTACCTGTACGACCGCCCGGCCGCGAAGGAGGCGTTCCGCCACGCCGCCGCAATTGCCCACGCCAACGGTCGGCAGGTCTCGCTGACGTTGAGCGACTCGTTCTGCGTCGACCGCCACCGCGACGACTTCCGCGCGCTCGTCACCGACGAGGTCGACATCCTCTTCGGCAACGAGGACGAGTTGCTGTCGCTGTACGAGGTGGAGTCGTTCGAGGAGGCCGTGCAGCGCGTCCGCAGCGACTGCCACCTGGCCGTCATCACGATGGGCAAGGAAGGCTGCGTGGTGGTGACCAAGGACGAGGTGCTGCGCGCACCCGCCGAGCCGGTGGACCAGGTGCTCGACACCACCGGCGCCGGCGACCTGTTCGCCGCCGGGTTCCTGTTCGGCTACACCCGGGAACGGCCGCTCGCGGAGTGCGCGAAGCTGGGCGCCATCGCGGCGGCCGAAGTGATCTCGCACGTCGGTCCTCGGCCGCTGGTCGAGTTGAAGACGCTCATCTCCTGAACCCCCGTTCCCCTCGGAGGCAGTCCATGTCCCAGATCGCCGATCTCCGCGCCGTCGCCGCCCGCTGGTTGGAGGCCGAACCCGACGACGACATGCGCCAGGAACTACGGGCACTGCTCGACGGCTCGGACGACGAGTTGGCCGAGCGCTTCACGGGTCGTCTGCAGTTCGGCACCGCCGGTCTGCGCGCTGCGGTGGGGGCCGGGCCGCAGCGGATGAACCGTCTGGTGGTGCAGCAGGCCGCTGCGGGCCTGGTGGACTACCTGCTCGCACACGTGCCCGGTGCGGCCGCGGCCGGTGTGATCATCGGCTACGACGCCCGACGCAAGAGCGACCTGTTCGCGATGGACACGGCGCGGGTGTGCGCGGCCAAGGGTGTGAAGGCGATGATCTTCCCGCACGTGGTGCCGACGCCCGTGTTGGCGTGGAACATCACCGAGACCGGCGCGGCGGCCGGGGTGATGGTGACGGCGTCGCACAACCCGCCGGCCGACAACGGCTACAAGGTGTACCTCGGCAGTGGCTCGCAGATCGTGCCGCCGGCGGATGTCGACATCTCGTCGGCCATCGACCTGGTCGACCCATGTGCCATCGCCATGGCGCCGGAGGACTCCCCGCTGATCCACGTGCTGGGTCGTGACGAGATCGAGGCGTACCTGGCGTTCGTCCCGACGGTGCGGCTGTGCCCCGACATCCCCGGCGTGCCCGTGGCGTACACGGCGATGCACGGCGTCGGTGGCGCGACGCTCGTCGAGGCGTTCGACCGAGCCGGCCTGCCCGCGCCCGCGGTGGTGGCGGAGCAGCAGGAGCCGGACGGCCGGTTCCCGACGGTGTCGTTCCCCAACCCGGAGGAACCGGGTGCGATCGACCTGCTGATGGCGAAGGCCGCCGACGTGGACGCGGTGGTGGCCATCGCCAACGATCCCGACGCCGACCGGCTGGGTGCGGCCATCCCGCAGCCCGACGGCACGTGGCGCCGGCTGGGTGGCGACGAGATCGGTTGGTTGCTCGCCGACCACATCCTCCGGCACACGAGCGGTGACGACCGACTGGTGATCACCACGCTGGTGTCGTCGTCGCTGCTCGGCCGCATGGCCGCGGCGAAGGGGATCACCTGCCTCGAGACGTTCACCGGCTTCAAGTGGATCGGACACACCGTGCTGGCCACGCCGGGCAAGCGGTTCGTGTTCGGGTACGAGCAGGCGCTCGGCTACCTGGTCACCACGCAGCCGCTCGACAAGGACGGCATCACCGCCGCCGTGCTGATGGCCGAAGTCGCCGCCGTTGCCGTGGCGGAGGGTGTCACGTTGCAGGATCGGCTCGACGCGATCGTCGCCGAGTACGGCCGGCACATCATGGCCGAGTTGTCGCTGCGCATGCCGCCGGCGGACGGCGCAGCGGCCGTGGCCCGCATGCGCGCCAACCCGCCGACGTCGGTGGGCGACCACATCGTCACGTCCACCGAGTGGTTCGACGAGGCGGGTCTGCTGCGCCTGCAGTTGGGCGACATGCTGCGCGTGCAGGTGCGCCCGAGTGGCACCGAGCCGAAGGTGAAGCTGTACGGCGAAGGCATCGGCACCGATCCTGCGCCGCTGCTCGAGGCGCTATCTCGCTTGTTCCTGGTCAGTGGCAGCTAGTTGCAACCGACGACGACGTTGGTGACGCGGGCCGTCGATATCAGCGAAGGCGCCCGGGTCGTGTGAAGTTTGCCGCTTCGCCGATCAGCCGGCATTCATGGTGCATCGCAACGCATCGTTCTTGATCGGTCTATAGACCTTGACAGTCGAGTTTAGCCGCGCTCATAGTCCATGAATGAGTCTGAGAGGGTTTCCTGCGCTATGTATGGGATTCGCACTTGTGGCCGCGACCATGGCCATGCAATCGACACCAGTCGCCGCCAATCGAGTCTCTAGTGAAGGTGCCCTGGGTCCATAGGGTGAGGTTCCACTTGAAGGCATCTCTGACGAGGATGTAGCTGGTACGAGCGTGTCCGGCTATGCGCTCGGCAATGCCCAAGATGATTACTGCACAAACATCGATCGGCAACGCCACGTCACCCCGTCGCCGAACGTGTACT
>JBMOGW010000044.1:0-17987 GCA_049318165.1 Ilumatobacteraceae bacterium | reverse complement strand
GCCGCATGGACGACGCGATCTTCGAGGAGTTCAAGGGCACCGGCAACATGGAGCTGAAGCTCGATCGTCGCCTCGCCGAGCGTCGGGTGTACCCGGCCATCGACGTCGAGGGCAGCAGCACCCGGCACGAGGAGCTCCTCTTCGACCGCAAGCAGTTGCAGCAGGTGTGGAAGCTGCGTCGCGTGCTCAGCGGCCTGGCGTCCGACGGCAACGCGGGTGCGGGCATCGAGCTGCTCGTCGACCGCCTCGGTCAGTTCGCCACGAACGACGAGTTCCTCGCCGAGATCGGCAAGCAGCCCGGCTGACGGTGGCCCGCAGAACGTAAGTTCTGCAGGACCGCTCAGCGACGCGTGTCGGGCGCCAACCCGACCATCGAGATGTACGTGCGACGACCGGCCGACGGCCGGTCGTCGGCGTATTTGGCCACCACTGCCTGCAGCTCGTCGCGCATCGCGAGCGCTTCCTCGTCGGACAGGTGGATGGCGCCCCACCACTCGGTGGCGCCGACGTCGGCCAACTGGTCGTTGTCGAGGAAGTCGATCGCCACGCCGCGCACCGGATGGGGAAGGACCCGCAGTCCGCTGTCGCGCCGGCGCATGATCTGGCGCTCCATCGCCGTGGCGAAGCGGTCGAGGATGCGGTGCCGGCTGCCGTGCAGGAATTCGTCGCGCTTGCCGGGTGGCATCGCGTCGAACGGGATGTGGAACTCGTCGGCGGTGGCCCGGTAGACGGGGATCGGTTTGCCGGCCCGCGGCTCGAGTCGCACCACCTCCAACAGGCCGGCGCGCACGAAGCGCTGCACGTAGTAGGCGAGCGTGCTCGCGGGCATCTCCAGCTCCGCGGCCGCCGTGCCGAGCGTGTGCTCGGTGCGCATGAACGGTGCCATGCACCGGGTGGACGTCAGCTTGAGCAGCAGGTCGACGCCGAGATGGTCGCGCACGACCACGACCCGGTGCGGCACACCGGTCTGATTCGAAACAACCTCTGTCATTCGAATCAGAGTACTCCGATGATGGGCACATGAGCATCCGTCATCACCGCGACTTCCTCCGGGTCTGGTCCGGGCAGGCCGTCTCCAACATCGGCGACGGCGTCCACCGCATCGCCATCCTCTGGTGGGCCCGCCAGGCCACCGGCTCGAACCTCGCCGTCGTCGCCGTCGCCCTCGCCACCACCGTGCCCGCGATCCTCGCAGCGCCGTTCGCCGGCTGGCTGGTCGACCGCCACGACCGCCGCCACCTGATGCTGTGGTCCGACATCGCCCGGTTCGGCACCAGCGCGACGATCGCCGGCCTCGCCGCGGCCGGCGCGCTGCACCTGTGGACCGTTCTGGTGGTGGCCGCGGTGGCTGCGGCCGCCGGCGCAGTGTTCACTCCCGCCTACATGTCGTCGATCACGATGCTCGTGCCGGCCGACGACCGGGCCGTCGCCAACTCGATGGTCGGCATCAACGAGGCGCTGGCCGGCATCCTCGGCCCGGCGATCGGAGGCCTGCTCGTCGGGTTGTGGGGCACCTCCAGCGCGCTCTGGTTCGACACGGCCACGTTCGTCGTGTCGTTGCTGTTCGTGCTCGCCAGCCGCATCCCGATGCCGGAGGTCCACCTGACGGAGGACGGCGAGTCGGCCGATGGCGGCCTGCTGGCCGGCCTGCTCCTGCTGCGCCGTGACCGCAACCTGCGTGACCTGACGACCGTGGCACTCGGTCTGAACACGTTCGTCGCCCCGGTGCCTGTGCTGATCGTGGCGCTCGCCGCCGGCCCGTTGGCACTCGGTGGCACGGGCTACGGCCTGCTGGAGGCGGCGATCCCGGCCGGCCTGTTGATCGGGTTCGTGATCGCCCCCAGGGTGGTCGCCGTGCGCCCGGCGGCGCTCGTCGGGCTCGTCGTCACGTGCCTCGGGATCGCGCTCGCCGGTGCGACCACGCTGGCGCTCGTCGCCGGCACGACCTTCCTCGCCGCCGGCGTCGGGATCGGCGTGGTGAACACCGTCCTGCCGACCCGCTTTCAACAGGACGTCGACCCGTCGGTGCAGGGCCGTGTGTTCGCCCTGCTCGGAGGGCTGATGCAGGTCGGACGCCCGCTGGGTCTGATGCTCGCCGCGCCGCTGCTGGCCGTGCTCGGCCCCCGTGGCGGTCTGGTGGTCTGCGGTCTGCTGATGCTGCTGGTCACCTGGGTCGGCCGGGCCGGCGTGCTCGGACCCGAGGCGCCTTCGACGACCGCTAACCTCGCCGAGCCGGGGGTCCCCGTTCCCTCGGAGTCCGCAACCGGGAGTGTGTGATGAACCAGGACGAACGTGCACGGCTGCTGCAGGCCTCGCCGCTGTTCCGCGGCTGCACCAAGCGCCAGTTGAAGGCGTTGGCGAAGGTCACCCGCGTGGTGCTGATCGGTCCGGGCGAGGCGCTCATCAGTGCCGGCGCCGTGTCCACCGACGCCTACGTCATCACCGCCGGCTCGGCAGAGGTGAAAGGCCGGGGCAGCCGCGCCACCATGCTCGGCCCGGGCGACGTGGTCGGTGAGCTGGGCCTGTTGCTCGACCGGCCGCGCAACGCGACGGTGCGGGCCACGACGCCGCTCGAGGCGCTCGCCCTGGGTCGGGACGACCTGAAGGCTGCAGTTTTCGCCGCTCCAGAGCTGGGCTGGACGCTGCTGCAGGCCGTCGCCGAGCGACTCGAGGGCTGACCGCGACGGCCAGGGACGGGCCGAGTGGTGCAGCCGACCCGACCCGATACACTGCCCCGTCCACCTTCTTTCGGAGAACGCCATGAAGACCGACATCCACCCCAACTACGGCGACATGACCGTGCGTTGCTCGTGCGGCAACACGTTCACCACGCAGTCGACGAAGACCGGCGACCTCCAGGTCGAACTCTGCAACGAGTGCCACCCCTTCTTCACCGGCAAGCAGAAGCTCGTCGACACCGGCGGCCGCGTCGAGCGCTTCAACAAGCGCTACGGCGAGCGCAAGGCGAAGTGACCAGCACGCGCTGATCGCCCGATCACTTCGATCCACGGATCGCAGACACCCGGCCCTCGTGGCCGGGTGTCGCCGTTTTCCGTGACCTTCTTGCCAGACCCATGACTCCAGCCGCCGCGCACGGGGGCCGATAGGTCAACCGTGGATCCTGTGGAGCTCGCTCACCTGCTGCGGCGGACCGAGTACGTCGCCCGTCCCGAGCGGCTGACCGCCCTGGCGGCCGCCACCCGCGCCGAGGCGGTGGACGACATCCTGGCCGTGTCACCCACGCCCGTCCCCATCCCCACCGGCCTCGATCACGACATCGACGGCCAGAGCTACCAGCAGTGGGTCGACGCCGTGCAGTGGTGGCTGGACCGGATGGCGTTCGACTCGCCCAAGCCGGTGCAGGAGCGGATGGCGTTCTTCTGGCACGGCCACTTCTGCTCGAGCTGGGAGAAGGTGAGCAGCGCCCGGGCGATGATGGCCCAGAACGCGCTGTTCCGGAACAGCGGACTGGGGAACTTCCGGACGCTCACCCAGGCGATGAGCGTGCAGCCGGCGATGCTCTGGTACCTCGACAACAACGACAACGTGAAGACCTCGCCGAACCAGAACTTCGCCCGCGAGCTGATGGAGCTGTTCACGCTCGGCGTCGGCAACTACACCGAGGACGACGTCACCGCCGCGGCCCGCGCCTGGACCGGTCATGGTGTCAACCCGGACACCGACGACTACCGGTTCGAGCCAGGGGACCACGACACCGAGTCGAAGACGTTCATGGGCGTGGCCCGCAACTGGGACGGCCCGGACGTCATCGACTTCCTGCTCTCCGAGAACACCACCACGAAGCTGGTCGCCTGCAAGTTCCTGACGAAGAAGCTGTGGGAGTACTTCGCCTACACCAATCCGGCCCAGGCGCTCGTCGATGAACTGGCGCAAGTGCTGTTCGACAACGACATGGCGGTGCTGCCCTGGCTGCGTGCGCTGCTGCTGCGCGACGAGTTCTATTCGGCGACCGCACAGCAGGGCAAGGTGCGCTCACCAGTCGAGTACGTGGTGACGCTGATGTACTACAGCCAATTCCGTGGTGACACGCTGAACCCGCAGTGGCACGTGGACGGCATGGGGCAGGTGCCGTTCGCCCCTCCGAACGTGGCCGGCTGGAAGCACAACGCCTATTGGACCAACAGCAGCCTGTTCGGAGCGCGCGCCGAGTTCGCCCGCAGCGTCACCTGGCGACTGCGGCAGAACAACGCGAACGCCATCGCCAAGGACAAGACCCCGGATGAGACGGTCACCGCGCTGGCCGCGATGTTCGGTCTCGACCTGTCCACCGTCACCCGCGAGGCCCTCCTCGACTACATCGCCGTCCAACGCGTCAACGAGCCCTGGATCGGCTGGTGGGAGAGCACCAACCTGCTGACCATGGCGATGCTGACGCCAGAGATGCACATGGCCTGAAGGACTGCACATGCTCGACCAGGACATCTCCACACGCGACGCGCTCGCCCTGCTGACCTCGCACGACGACGGCCCGATGACCCTCGGCCGCCGCCGCTTCCTGCAGATGGTCGGCATGGGGGTCGGCGCCGGTGCGCTCGCCGGCACGATGGCCGGATTCGACGACGCCTGGGCCGGCGCCCCCATCGGGGCGCACGAGGGCATCCTCGTGCTCGTCGGCTTCTTCGGTGGCTCCGACGGCCTGAACACCGTGGTGCCGTACACCAACGGCAACTACTACTCACAGCACGGTTCGCTGGCGATCCCCGCCGGGCAGGTGCTGAAGCTGAACTCCTCTGTCGGCCTGCACCCGCAGCTCGGCTACCTCAAGTCGTTGTGGGACCGCGGTGACGTGGCGGTCGTGCAGGGCGTCGGTTACTCGAACCCCGACCTCAGTCACTTCACCTCGATGGCCACGTGGATGTACGGACGGAAGGGCAACGGCACCCCCACCACCGGATGGATCGGCCGGTGGTTGGACGGCCTGTCGACCGACAACCTCCTGCGCGCCGTCACCGTGGGCCAGGGTCTGCCGCTGCATCTCCTCGGCGCGGCGCGCCGGGGCACCGCCGTGCCGCAATGGGGACTCGGCTTCGGCGATGGCACCGACCGGCACGACCTGTGGATGTACGACGCATTGCGGTCGATGGCGGCGCCCGCCGCACGCGGTGCGTGGCAGGACTCGGTGGGGAAGACCGTGAAGAGCGTCATCGATGTCGGGCAGGACGTGGCCCCGGTGTTCGAGCGTGCGCTGCCCGACGACGACCTGGCGAAGAAGATGACGGTGGCCGCGCGGCTGATCAACGCCAACCTCGGGCTTCGTGTGGTCGACCTCGGCCTCGACGGCTTCGACACGCACTCCGGGCAACCGGCCGACCTCGCCGCGCTGATGTCCCGCTTCGACAACGGGCTGCGCACGTTCTTCACCACGCTCGACGACCGGTTCCGCTCGCGTGTGACGATCATGACCTACAGCGAGTTCGGACGGACCAGCTGGTCGAACGACTCGGCGGGCACCGACCACGGCACGGCGAACAACCACTTCGTGATCGGCGCCGGCGTGAAGGGCGGTCTGTACGGCCAGCAGCCGTCCCTCACCGGTCTGCGGCGATGGGATCGGATGGGCTTCCACGTCGACTTCCGTTCGCTGTACGCGAGCGTGCTCGACGGGTGGATGGGCGGCGGATCCTCGACCGTGCTCGGTGGCGCGTTCCCGAACCTGGGGCTCTTCGACGCAGCCCCCGGTGCGGGGGTCGCCACCGGCACGGTCCCTGCCGCGGCGAAGGGCGACTTCGTGGCCCTGCAACCTGCGCGGATCTACGACTCGCGCAAGGTGCCCAGGGCCCTGCCACTCGGTGCCGGCACCATGGCCGAGGTGCGCGTCACCGGCGTCGGCGGAGTGCCGTCCACGGGCGTGACCGGCGTGGTCCTGAACGTCACTGCGGCCAGCGCGACGGAAGCCACCACCCTCACGGTGTGGCCGACCGGTGCCGCCAAGCCGGCCGGGCCGAACGTGTCGGCGGGCGCCGGTCACGGCACCGCGAACATGGTGACCGTGAAGCCGGGTGCGCTCGGCCGCGTCAACGTGGCCAACGATCTGGGAGCGGCTCACCTCGTGGTGGACGTCGTCGGCTACTTCCGCAGCACCGCCGCACCGCGGCTGCAGCCGCGTTCGCCCGCTCGGGTGCTGGACACGCGCAAGGGCACCGGCGGTCGGCTCGGCGCGCTGGGCCCCGGCGGGTCGTACTCGGTGCGGATTCGTGGTGTGGCGAGCGTCCCTGCCACCGCGCACTCCGTCGTGGTCAACGTCACCGCGATCGCGCCGTCCGCGAAGGGTGGCCTGGTGCTGTGGCCGTCCGGTGCCGCCCGTCCTTCGACGTCGTCGCTCTCGTTCGCTGCGGCATCGACCACGTCGAACCTGGTGATGTGCAAGATCGGCGCCGACGGAAAGGTGGCCGTCCACAACCCGTTCGGGACCACCCACGTCGCCATGGACGTCGTCGGCTGGTTCGACACCGCGGCGAAGGGTCGTTTCGTGCCGATCGCCCCGACTCGGGTGCTCGACACGCGTCCGGACGCCGTCGCTCCGCTGGCCGTAGGCGGCACGCGAGCGGTGAAGGTGCGTGGTACCGGACCGGTGCCGTCCACCGGTGTGAGCGCCGTACTGGTGAACGTCACCGCCGTTGCGCCGAGCGCCGCGACGAACATCACGGTGTACCCGTCGGGCACCACTCGGCCCGCAGTACCGAACATCGTCGCCCGCAGTGGCGCGGACACGACGGGCATGGTGCTGGTGAAGCCGGGCGCCACCGGCACGGTGGTGGTGCACAACTCCTCGGGCACTGCGGACGTCATCGTCGACGTCGTCGGGTGGTTCACGGCCTAGACGCGTAGCGTGGGGCGGGTGAACGACCCGGCCCGCCTCGCCCGCCTGAACGCCATCAAGCTCGCCGCTCTCGTCCGTGAACACCTGGGCGACACCGAGCCGCTCGAGCCCGGCGAGTTCGCCCGCGGTGCCGCCCTGCGCCGGGGCACCGATGCCTGGGTGCTGGTGGCCGAGCAGCCCGAGCGCGGGTTGGGCCCCGCGCTGGCGTGGGCGTTGCGTCAGGGCGCTGCAGGACTGCACGTGATCGCCGAGTCGGGAACCGGTCTGCTCGCCCGCCGAGCCGTGGCGGTGTCGCTGCCGGTGACGGTGTGGCACGCCGAGGGTCGCACGCTCGTCCCTGCCGTACCCGAGCCGCTGCCCGAGGCCCCGGAGGTGCCGGTGGCGCACCGCGAGTTCGCCGACATGATCGCGGCGGCCGGCGCCGAGCCGCGCGAGGAGTTCGGTGTGCTGTTCGGCGAGGTCGCGGGTCTCGAAGTCTGCCGTGTGGTCGACGACCCGTACCTGCACGTCACCCGCCTGGAAGTGGGCGTCGGTGCCCACGACCGCGAAGCGTTCCAGACGCTGCACGGTGACCGGCCGGCCGAGTCGGCGCTGGCTGACGTGGTGCGCGCGGTCACCGAGCACCGCAGCAGCGGCCTCGGGCACCCGCTGTCGCGCCTGGCCGGCGAACGCATGCTGCGTTCTCGGCTGGTGGTCGAGCCGTCGCTGATCGGCGCAGCGCACGTCGAGCAGGCGCCGCCGCCGGTGCCGCGTACGAATCTGAAGGACGCCGTGCCCTGCTGCGCGGTCGCCGTGATCGACGGCACCCCGACCGCGGTCGTGTGCTCGTCCGGGGTCGACCTCGATGCGATCCCGTTCGCCGTCGACGCTCGCACGTCGCTCGGCCTGGAGGCGTGCGTGGTCGTGATGCCGTCCCGCGACGCGATCCCTCTGCAGCACGACCTGGCGGCGCTGGTCGAGCCGCCGATCTCCATCGTTCCGGTGGACTGACCCCGTAGCCTGCCCCACGGTGTTCGATCGACTGCAGGCCCTGGAGGACGAGTTCGTCTCGTTGGAGGCGAGCCTCTCCGACCCCGAGATCGGCAACGACCAGGCCCGACTGCGCGACGTCACCCGGCGCTACAAGGACCTCACACCCGTCGTCGACTGCATCCGCCGGTACCACGCCCGCTCGGCCGACGCGGAAGCCGCGCGCGAACTGCTCGACGTCGCCAGCGAGGACGAGCGAGCGCTGCTGCGCGACGAGCTGCAGAGCGCCGAGGCCGAGCTCGAGTCGCTCGCCGAGGAGCTGCGCGTGCTGATGCTGCCGCGCGATCCCAACGACGGGCGTGCGGTGATCATGGAGATCCGCGGCGCGGAAGGCGGCGAGGAGGCCAACCTGTTCGCCGGCGACCTGTACGACATGTACCGCGCCTTCGCCTCGCGTCACGGGTGGCAGGCCGAGGTGCTGTCGGAGGACCGCAGCGACCTCGGCGGCATCAACCAGGTGACGATGGAGCTGCGCGGCGACACGGCGTGGGGGCGGCTGAAGTACGAGGGCGGCACCCATCGCGTGCAGCGCGTGCCGGTCACCGAGAGCCAGGGCCGCATCCACACGTCGTCCGCCACCGTGATGGTGCTCGCGGAGGCCGACGAGGTGGAGGTCGAGATCGACGACAAGGATCTCGAGGTCGACGTGTACCGCGCCAGCGGCGCCGGCGGCCAGCACGTCAACACCACCGACTCGGCGGTGCGCATCACGCACAAGCCGACGGGCATCGTGGTGACGATGCAGGACGAGCGCAGCCAGCTGCAGAACCGTGCTCGGGCCATGACCGTGCTGCGCGCTCGGCTGCTGCAGTTGGCCGAGGACGAGCAGGCTGCTGCGGCGTCGGCCGAGCGCCGCTCGCAGGTGGGCGGCGGCGGTCGCGGCGAGAAGATCCGCACCTACAACTTCAAGGAGAACCGCCTCACCGACCACCGCATCGGGTTCACGATCTACCGACTGCAGGACGTGCTGGCCGGCGATCTGGACGAGGTGGTCGACGCGCTCGGCAACGACGAGCGCGCGAAGCAGTTGGCCGGTCAGTCGGGTTCGTGATGGACGGCACGATCTCGTGGCGCGAGCTGTGGGACGAGACGGCCCGCACGCACGGTCGCGTGCACGCCCGCTGGCTGTGCGAGGAGGCCAGCGGCGCCTTCGGTGATGAGTTCGACGAGGTGCTCACGTGGGGTGCCACCGAGCGTGCGGTCGCACACCTCGACGCGATGCTCGCCCGACTGCGCGCCGGTGAGCCGTTGCAGTACGTGCTGGGGCACTGGTCGTTCCGTCGCCTCGACCTGCTGGTGGATCGTCGGGTGCTGATCCCGCGGCCCGAGACCGAACTGGTGGCGGAGGTGGCGCTCGCCGAGGCACGTGCTGCCATCGAGTCGTTCGGACGGCCGCTGCTCGCGGCCGACCTCGGCACGGGCAGCGGTGCGCTCGGCCTGTCGTTGCTCGGCGAGCTGCCGCGTGGTGCGGTGGAGGTGTGGCTCACCGATGTCTCGCTCGACGCGCTCGACGTCGCACGGGCCAACGCCGCAGGCCTCGGCATGGCCGGGGCGGGTGCGCGGTTCGGGAGCGGGTCGTGGTTCGCCGCGCTCCCGGACGACCTGCGCGGCTCGCTGGGACTGGTGGTGTCGAACCCGCCCTACATCGCCGAGGGTGACCCGGCGGTCGACGCGTCGGTGCACGGTTGGGAGCCGCACGGCGCGCTCTACGCGGGTGCCGACGGCCTGGACGCCGTGCGCGAGATCGCCGTCGGTGCAGCGGAGTGGTTGCGCCCCGGCGGCGCGCTGGTGCTGGAGATCGGTACCGGCCAGGGCCGGTCCGTCATCGACGTGCTGCGCTCGGCCGGCCTCGTCGACGCAACGGTGCGACCCGACCTCGCCGGCCACGACCGCATCGCCCTGGCCCGCCGAACGTAACAGCGTGTGTCCTGTTTCGACCCCTGCGGCCAGCGCTGGGGCGGTTCTCTGGCCGTATCGGCCAGATTTCGGTCCCAGCGATCGAGGGGAGTTCTGCAGGCTGTCGCGGTCAGCCCGCCGGGAACTCCCACCGCGTCGGCGAGCCCGTGAAGTCGGCGGTGTCGAGCGCGAATGCCCGCTCGACGACGACGGCGAACGTGCGGTTCGCGGCGTAGAAATCGACCGGGTCGGAGGCGTCGTACTTCGCGTTCATGGCGCTCGCAAAGCGCTCGATCGTGTGTGGATCGTCGACCAGCACGGCGCGACCTTCGACGATCACCGGGCGCGCGGCGCCGTCGGTGCTGACGGTGACCGATGCGTTGGCACCAAGGTTCAGCGCCTTCCGCGACGTCGGGCTGGTCGACCATGTCAGCCGATCGTCGAGCACGACACCCCACACGGCCATCAGGTGCGGACGGCCGTCGGGCCTGACCGTCGCCACCCAGTAGTCGTGCGCGGTGGAAAGCCGGTCCAGCGCGACCGCCCAGGGGAGCAGGCCGCTGCCTTCGTCAACGGCGGCGATGCCGTAGCCGGGCATGTGCGGACGGGACGAGCGAGGCTCCACCCGCTCATGCTCGCGCAGCAGCGGCGGTGCGTCAGCCGAAGCGGGCGGCGATCTGGCCGAGGAGCGTCTGCTCCTCGATGTCGATCTCGTGGTCCACGCCGGCCACGTCGCGGGCGGCGCTGAACAGCGCGGCGCGCAGCAGGTGGTTGGGGACCCGCTCGTCGATGTCGTCGAGCAACGCGTCGACCCCGCCGGTGGCGATGGCGTTGCGCACCTTGGCCATTGCTTTGCCGAGGTACTGGTCGAACGAGAACGTGTCGGTCTCCCAACCGGAGTCCTCGCTGATGTGCCGGATCTCGTCCAGCTCGTCCTCGCTGATGTGGTGGTCGCTGGTCATCACGAGCAACAGCAGCTCGACGGCGGCCTCGTGCTCGAGGTCGGCCGTGGCGTGCACGGACACGTGGCTGTACAGGTCGAGCAGTCGCTGGTTCATGGAGTGCCGAACCTAGTGGGCGCGGGGCAGTCCCAACGACCGGCGCAGGAAGTCGAGCTGGTGCAGCAGCAGGTTCTCGGCCACGACCTCCTGCGGGGTCATGTGCGTGACGCCCACCAGTGGCAGCACCTCGTGCGGCCGGCCGGCCGCGAGCAGGGCACTCGACAACTGCAGCGTGTGCGCCGCGACGACGTTGTCGTCGGCGAGGCCGTGTACCAACAGCAGCGGGCGCTCGAGCCGGTCGGCGAGCGGCAGCAGGCTGCTCGTGTCGTACGGCTCCGGGTCGGCGCCCGGGTCGCCGAGGTATCGCTCGGTGTAGTGCGTGTCGTACAGCCGCCACTCGGTGACGGGTGCGCCGGCGATGGCGGCGTGGAACACGTCGGGTCGGCGCAGCACCGCCAGTGCGGCGAGGTAGCCGCCGAAGCTCCAGCCGCGGATGGCGACTCGGGTGAGGTCGAGCGGGTGCTCTTCCGCGGCCGCGAGCAAGGCGTCGACCTGGTCCTCCAACGCCGGCGTGGCGAGGTCGTGGAACACCGATCGCTCCCAGTCGGACCCGCGGCCCGGTGTGCCACGGCCGTCGGCCACCACCACGGCGAAGCCCTGATCGGCGAACCACTGCGACGTGGCGAACGCGTTCGACGACTGCAGCACGCGCTGCGCGTGCGGGCCGCCGTACGGATCGAGCAACACTGGCAGCGGGCTGCCGTCGTGGTCGTGGGGGAGGAGCACCGCCGTGGCGACGTCGCGGGGGCCGTAGCGGTGCAGCGACACGTTCGGCGTCACCAGCGGCGTCTGCACGAACGACTCGATGGTCGGGCCGTCGAGCACTGCGGTCACCGCGCCGGGGCGATCGAGGGTGGCCGAACGCACGACGGCGGTGGGTCCGCCGACAGCGACCGAATGCACGCCGTCCTCGTCGGTCACCTGCTGCAGTTCGCCGTCGCCGGTCCACTTCCACACGTGCAGCACGGTGGCATCGGCGAGCGGGTTGGCGAGTAGCCACACCTCGTCACCCTGCACTGCAGCGATCGAACGCACCTGCAGATCGGCGGGTGTCACCGGCACGCCGTCCACCATCAGCCGGCGGCAGCCGTCGCGGTCCGCGCACGTCACCAGCCGTCCGTCCTCCAGCACGTCGGGCGAGCCCGGCACCAGTTCCACCCACTGGTCGTCACCGTCGGCGAACAACGGCTCGGTGGTGCCGGTCGACGGGTCGGCCGAGAGGATCATCAACGAGCGCTGGTCGCGCGACTGCACCGTGAGCAGCAGACGGGTCTCGTCCTGCCATCGCACGTCGGCCAGGTACGGGTAGCCGGTGCGGTCCCACACCACCTCGGTGGCGCCGCCGTCGAGCGCCAACACGTGCAACGTCACATCCGGGTTCGTCGTGCCGGCGGCCGGGTAACGAGTGGCGCGGGCCGGCTGGTCGGGATTCGCCGGGTCGGCGATCCACCACGTGGGCACGGCGCCGACGTCGACCCGGCACGCCGCGATCGACGTGCCGTCGGGGCTCCACCAGTAGCCGCGGAATCGGTGCATCTCCTCGGCGGCGACGAAGTCGGCTGCGCCCCAGCTGACGTCCTCGTGCTCCTCGCCTGCCAGTTCCCAGCTGCTGCCGTCGAGTTCGGCGATGCGCAGCGTGCGACCGCTCACGTAGGCGACGCGGGTGGCCACGGGGTCGGGCCGCGGGTCGAACACCGGGCCATCCACCTTCAGCTCGCGCGCCTGCCCCGACAGCAGGCCGCCGACGAACAACCGGCCGGCCAACGCGAACGACACGACGCGCACGCCGCGATCGGTGGCGAACGCAGTGACGCCGCCGGCGCCCTCGCGCATTCGCTCGCGGCGCGCCCGCTCGGCGTCGGGCAGCGACTCGTCGTCGTGTGCCTCCAACAGCACCAGCGGGTCGGCGACCAGTCGCTCCTCGCCCGACGCCACGTCGAGCGACCACAGACAGTTCACCGGGTCGTCGCCGGCGCGGCTGCGCGCGAACACCACCCGCGTGCCGTCGGACGAGACCACCAGGTTGCGCGGGTCGCCCAGCGTGAAGCGCTGCGTGCGGGCGTGCTGGCGCGGGAACGTGTCGCTCATCCGCCCGATCCTACGGGGCGGTCGGTGACCCCGTCAGGCGCCGGGGACGACGAGGATCTTCGCGTGGGCCTCGGGGTTGCCGAGGTCGGTGAACGCCTGCGGCACGCCGTCGACACCGACCGTGCCGGTGTGCCACGGGGTGAGATCCACCTTGCCCTCGGCGATGGCGACGAGCGCCTGGCCGAACTCGTGCGGCTCGTAGCCGAGCGCGAACTGGATGTTCAGTTCCTTGCCGATGCCGAGCATCGGGTGCACCCGGTCCTCCTGCATGCACGCGCCGACCACGAGGATGCGGGAGTGGCGCGGGGCCATGCGCATCGCCTGCTGGATCATGCCCGGCACGCCGACGGCCTCGAAGATCACCAGCGGCTTCACGCCGTCGACGCGCTTCCACGCGTCGATCACCGGTTCCTCGCGCGGGTCGACCACCTCGTCGGCGCCGAGCAGCGCGGCCAACTCGCGGCGCTTCGCCGAGTAGTCCGCCACGACGATCGGGCCGATGCCCTTCATCCGCAGCTCGGCGATGCATGCCAGGCCGACGGGCCCGGCGCCGATGACCACCGCGGCCTCGCCGGCGGTGATGCGGCTCTTCGCAACGGCATGCACACCGACGGCCAGCGGCTCGGTCATCGCTGCGTACATCGCCGGCAGCCCCGCGGGCACCTTCATCGCGAGCATCTCGTTCAGCACCATCAGCTCGGCGTAGCCGCCGTTGTACTTGTTCGAGTAGCCGACTGCGTGCAGTCCGTCGGCGTCGAACGCGACCGGCATCGAGACGACGATGTCGCCGACCGAGAGGTTGTTGCAGTCGGGGCCGACGTCGACCACCTCGCAGCAGAACTCGTGACCCATCACGGTCGGGTGGTCGGGCTCGAACGTCTTCGGCGACATCGGGTCCGGCGTCGCGTCGCCGGCGAGCTCGGCCATCGTGGCGCGCATCTCGGCCCCGTGCTGCAGCATGTGCAGGTCGCTGCCGCAGATGCCGCAGGCGAGCACCTTGGTGAGCACCTGGCCCGGGCCGGGCGTGGGGTCGGGCAGGTCCTGGACCTGCATCTGCCAGTGCTGCATGACGGCGGCGCGCATGCGAGGGAGGCTAGATGACGAGGTGTCGGTGCCTGACGATCGGACCGAGCCGTGCGTGCGGGAATGCACGGCCGGGTCCGATCATCGGCGGTGAGCACGATCGGTCGTGTCGATCGGACGTGGCCGGACCGACGCGTCGGGCGGGACGCACCGGACCGACCTCGCTGGATCAGACGCGATAGCTCAGCCAGGTCTCGCAGTGGTTGCTGCCGTCGAGAGCGTCAGCGGTGACCTGCACGAGACGATCACCCTTGGGCGACGTGTAGTTGCGCACCAGCGACCAGTCGCTGCCGAGCGCCGGGACGGTCTGGTTCACGAGCGTCTTGCCGGCGTCGACCGCAGTGACTCGCCACCCCGTCGTGCTGGTGTCCTGGTGCACGCCGAAGATGAAGGTCACCTTGTCGCCGCTCTTGTTGTACCCGGTGTAGCCCGTGCCGCTGACGGTGCAGTTGCCGTCGATGAACACGTTCTGCGGTGCGTCGGCGCCACCACCGCCACCGCCACCGTTGCCGCCCCCACCGTTGCCGCCACCCTTGGCGTCGACCTGGCCGGCGACGGCCGCGAGCGTGGCGAGGGCTGCCGCCGCGAGCGCTGCGGTGCGTGCGAACTTCGAGATCTGCATCGGTTGCTCCTGTGGTGTGTCACGTCCGCGGAGAGACGGACCGCACTCCTTCGGCGCGGCGCCGCGACGGCACGAGAGGAAATCTGCCGCTCGGCCCGAATTGAGGACAGGGCGCGGACCGGACGGAGGACGGGTCGACGCCCGATGTCGGTCGGTGGTCGTACGACCACGGAGGGAGTGCGTCCTTGACGGCTGCCCGCGGCGCTCAGGCGAACGAGCGGATGGCGGCGACCACGACGTCCCACGCCTCGTCGGCGCGCACCGCGGTCTGCCATTCGCAGTTGCCCGGCGGCACTTCCTTCAGGTCGCGGCGATCGATGATCGTCTGGCCCATCGTGCGCGGGTCGCCCATCGCGATGTCGACGTGCGCGTTCACGCGTGTGAACAGGTCGGCATGCGTCAACGCCATCACGGCCAGCGGGTCGTGCACGGGAGCGCCGCCGATGCCGTGGTGGCGGCTGGTGTAGGTGCCACTGAAGAAGACGAACAGGTCGGCGAGCACCTGCGCCAGGTGGCTGTCGATCGCACGCACCATCTCGATGCGGTGCGCCAGCGCCTGGAACTGGTGGGTGAGGTCGAGCCCCGACATGATCAGCGGGCCGCCGTACGAGAAGACGATGTGCGCGGCCTCGGGGTCGCACCACAGGTTGAACTCGGCGGCCGCAGTGCGGTTGCCGAACGTGCCGCCACCCATCAGCGAGATGCCGCCGAGGCGGTCCTTCAGGTCGGGTGCGGCACGCAGCGCGAGCGCGACGTTGGTCATCGGCCCGGTGGGTACCAACCACGTGCCCTCGTGGGCGCGCACGGTCTCGATGATGAAGCCGACGGCATCGGTGCTCGCCGGCGGACCACTCGGCTCGGGCAGGTCGGCGCCGTCCATGCCGCTCTTGCCGTGCACGTAGTCGGCGTGCTTCGGGGCCTGGATCAACGGCTGCTCGGCGCCCGAGTGCACCGGCACGTCGATGCCCAACAGGTCGCGCACGATGATCGCGTTGCGTGTGGTCGCCGACAGCGGCGCGTTGCCCGCGACCGTGGTGATGCCGAGCAGCTCGGTGTGCCGCGCAGCGACGACGATCGCGATCGCGTCGTCGTGCCCCGGGTCGCAGTCGAGGATGATCGGCACACGCGTCGAGCTCATCCCGCCACTCTGCCAGACACCCCTCAGGCGACCCCCGTCCCGAGCCACCCAGCCCGAACCTCGGGCGTTCGCCCCACCGCTGTCAGACAATCCGGCGGCCGCTCCGGCCGCATTTCCTGACCGCGGTGCCCGGTCGCGTTTCCTGGGAAGTCTCGAGCGCCACACACCCCTTGCGCGGAGCGCACCTACCGGGCTCTCGGTGCTCCCCGCTGGCGAGGTTGCTTGCTCTCGAAGCGGGTGCGGGCCGAGCGTCGCCGTGACGTGTCGCATTCCGTACCCATGGGCGCGCTTCACCACCGAATCCGTCGCATTTCACACCCATGGGTCCGGGAAGCGACACGAATGTCGCCGAACGCGCCCGACCACCACCTCGGGGGAGTGCGGGCAGGGAAACGTGCGGTGGGCGCCAGTTTTCCTGACAGCGGTGAGGGTCAGGCGTCGATGGTGCCGTCGGGGGCGAGGGTCACCTTGCGGCCGACCCATTCGCCGTCGGCCATCGCCGCGGCGAGGCCGGCGTCGGCGGAGGTGCCCCACGCCCGGCGGCCGTCGGGCAGCAGGCACGCGGCGAACGGCAGCTCGGGCTCGCCGTCGCGGGAGTACATCACCGTGTACGCCTCGACCGTCGCCGGGCCCTGCGCGTCGGCCGCCTCGGCCAGCTCGCGGCTCGGCATCGCGTCGATCTCGTCCTGCGGGTAGGCATGACGGAACGGCGTCGCCGGGGGCTCGGTGGAATAGATGCCGAAGGCGTGCTTCGTGGTGTAGCCGCCGTTCGCCCACACCAGCGCGTTGCCCGGCTGGGCGCGGAGGTCGGCCATCACCGTGGCGATCGAGTGCATCACGTAGTTGTTCCACGGTCCGCCGGCGAACGACAGGCCACCGGTGCGGGTGAGCTGCCCGTCGATCGGCAGGCCGAGGCTCTGCGCGCCCAACTGCACCGCAGCCGGGAAGCACGAGTAGAGGTCGACGATGCCGATGTCGCCGATGCCCAGGCCGGCCAGTTCGAGCGCACGGCGGCCACCCAGTTCGACGGCGGGCGTCTCGGCGAACGACCAGCGGTTGCTGATGAACGCGTGCTCATGGCAGTCGCTGCCCGACAGCGGGAAGATCCAGCGGTCGCGCGGGATGCCGAGCGCCGTGGCCTTCTCGGCGCTGCACATGATCAGTGCGGCGCCCTGGTCGACGTCGTTGTTCGAGTTCATGTACTTCGTGTACGGCAGGCCGACCATTCGGTTGGTCGGTCCCGGGGTGCGGATCTCCTCGGGCGTCTTGAACTCCTGGATCCACGCGTTCGGGTTCTGCGCGGCGACCGCGCTGAACCGCGACCACAGGCCGCTGATGCGGTCGAGGTGCTCTTCCGGCGTACGGCCTGCGGCGGCGCGGATGGCCGTCTCGAACATCGGGTACACCTGCACCGGCATGACGATCCCGCGCTCGCGCTCGTACGGGTGGTTCATCTCCAGGTCCTCGCCCATCAGGCGCGGCTGGTCGTCCTCGGCCGCAGCCGGCCAGTCGAGCTCGACCCCGAGCTTGCGGGCCTTCATGCGCGTGCGCCACGACTCGCCGCCGGTGAGGATCGCCACGTCGACGCGGCCGGCGAGGATGTCGAGCGCCGTCGCGTTCACGAGCGTCTGCGGGCTGTTGCCGCCCATCGTCGTGACGGCGGTCTCGGCGGTGGAGATCCCCAGCCGCTCGGCCACCACGCGGGCCGGATTGTGGTAGCGCCAGCTGAGCAGTCCGACGACGCGGATCGTGTCCACGTCGGGCACGGCGGACAACCCGGCGTCGGCGGCGGCGAGGCGGATCGCCTCGGCCATCAGGGTGGACGGGTCGAGGGCGTCGTCGAGTCCGGCGGCGCGGTGCTGGAACTGGCCAGCTCCGACGAGCACGGGCGTGCGGGGGTCGATCGGCATGAGGGTGAAGGGTACGGAGAGGCGGCCGCGCAGGACGAACCCGGAATGGGCCGCTCGGCGGGCGGCATCTACACTCGCCCCCGATGTCTCGTATCACCATCGGCTCGGACCACGCCGGGTTCGACCTCAAGCAGCACCTCGTCGCCTTCCTCGTCGAGCACGGCCACGACGTCACCGACCTCGGCACGCACAGCACCGAGAGCGTCGACTACCCGCCGATCTGCGCCGCCGTCGGGCGTGCGGTCCGCGACGGCGAGGCCGACTTCGGCATCGTGCTGGGCGGCAGCGGCCAGGGCGAGCAGCTCGCCGCCAACAAGGT
>JBMOGW010000043.1:0-18098 GCA_049318165.1 Ilumatobacteraceae bacterium | reverse complement strand
GGGCGAACATCGAGGCCACCCGCAAGTCGTGGGACCTCGTCGCCCGCTACGTGATCCCCGCGGTCAACGGCACGATCCGCCCGCAGATCGCGTCGGCCGAGTACGTCGCCGAGCGCAAGGGCGAGTTGATGGCCGGGGCCAGCGCCGCGGTGATGAGCAAGATCATGGGCGACGAGAAGGCAGCCGCGGCGATGGGTGTCACCATGGCGCAAATGCAGGCGCGCACGGCCAAGCAGGAGAACGACCCCGTCTTCCGCCCCGGTGGCGGTCTGCCCACGGCCGACGCAACGGCGGAGTGACCGCACCCGCTCCGACGCGAACGGGACTCAGTCGTCCTTCAACGCCACCGCGTTGGGCGTGACGTTCATCTTCGGCACGTACTCGGCGACCTCCACGTCGCGGCCCTCGCCGAGGTACTTCATCCGCAGCTCGTCGCGGCACGGGGTGCAAGGACCGTAGAACCGCTCGTCGCGGGTGGCACCGCAGCGCGGGCAGGTGACGGACATCGTCTGGTCGAGGCTGTCGCCGATCGTGTCGCTCATCGTCATTCGGCTCCCTGGTAGGCCTCGCCCCAGAAGGTTCGCAGCATCGCGGCGCCGGCCGCGGGATCGCCCAGCATCCACCAGTGACCCTGGCCCGGCAGCACGTGCTTGCTGGCGCCGATGCGATCGGCCACCTGCGCACCGAGGTCCTCACCGCTGACGAACGGGTCGTCGGGGGCGATGATGCACAACCCGGGCACGGTGCCCGCCGGGCCGAGGTGCTCGCCCCATTCCTTCATCGCCGGCTGCGCGGCCGATCGGTACAACGACAGCACGCAGCGACCCATCGTCTCGTCGGCGGCAGCGACGAGCTGCTCGCCCTGGGCGCGAGGGATGCCGATGGCCTCGTACAACGCCACTCGATCCTCGGCGGGCGTGGCCAGCAACTGCTCGAAGTACTGCTCGCCGGCCTCTGGGGTCTGCCAGATCTGCGCGAAGTCGTGCCACACGTAGTCGGGGTGGAACAGTCCGAGCACGTCGCACGCCCAGGTGCGGAACAGGTGCGGGCGGAGGGTGACGGCGCGCATGCCGATGCCGCCGCCCCAGTCGTGGCCGACGAAGTCGACCGGGCCGTGCTCGTACACGATCGGCTCGAGCTCGGCGACGAGCCACATCGCGTACTCCTCCTTCGTCGCACCGAAGCCTGGCCGAACCGGGCAGCCGAACCCGGGCAACTGCGGCGTGTACACGTCGTCACGCCCGAGTGCCGCGCGGAGCGGCTCCCAGATCACCCGGGTCTCGGGGTTTCCGTGGAGGAGGACGACGGCCATGGACGGCGACGTTAGATCACCCGATCGAGCCGCGCGCCCCTCCGCTGATCGACGGTGTGCGGACGAGCCGTACGCTCGGCGCATGCACGTCGACGTGATGCTCAGCCCGCAGCCCTTGCAGCGCATGGACGGGACGGCCCGTGCACTCCGCGACGCCGGGTTCGACGGAATCCTGTTCACGGAGGCCGGCCGCACCGCCTACCTGTCCGCGGCCGTGGCCGCGGCGGCAGCGCCAGAGCTCGAGTTGAGCACCGGCGTGGCCGTCGCCTTCCCACGCAGTCCGATGGTGACGGCGCAGGTGGCGTGGGAGCTGCACGAGGCGACCGAGGGCAAGTTCCGGCTCGGCCTCGGCACCCAGGTGAAGACGCACATCGTGCGCCGCTACGGCGTGGAGTTCGACCAGCCCGGCCCGCGCATGCGCGACTACATCCGGGCGGTCAAGGCGTGCTTCGCCGGTTTCCGTGGCGAGCCGCTCGACCACCGCGGCCCGTACTACGAACTCACCTGGCTGAACCGGCAGTGGAGCCCGGGGCCCCTCGACCTGCCCGACCCGAAGGTCGACGTGGCCGCCGTGAATCCTTGGATGCTGCGCATGGCCGGCGAGGTGGCCGATGGCGTGCACGTGCACCCGATCGGCGAGCCGGGCTACCTGCACCGCCACGTGCTGCCCGAGGTGGCCCGCGGCGCGACGGAGGTGGGGCGCGACCCGGGCGACGTGTCGATCATCGTGCCGGTGAACCTGATCGTCGGCGACACCGACGCCGAACGCGAGGCCGACCGGCAACTGCTGCGCAACATGCTGAGCTTCTACGGCAGCACCCCGAACTACGCGTTCATCTGGGACGAAGCGGGTTTCGAGGGCACCACCGCGCGCATCCGCGAACGCCAGAAGGCCGGCGACATGGCGGGCATGGCGGCGCAGATCACCGACGACCACCTGGCCACCTTCTGCACCGAGTCGACGTGGGACGGCCTCGCCCAGGCGCTCGTCGACCGCTACGACGACACCGCCACGCGCCTGGTGTTCTACAACGCGATGATGGGCGGCGTGGAGCGCATCGAGCGCTACGGCGAGGTCGCCCGCCAGATCCGCCTGCTCACCGAGGTCTGAGCGGACTCAGAGCAGGCGGCGTTCCGATGCCCAGGAGGTGAGTTCGCGGCGGTTGCTGAGCTGCAGCTTTCGCAGCACCGCCGACACGTGGGTCTCGACCGTCTTCACCGACAGGTGCAGATGCGTGGCCGACTCGCGATACGTGTAACCGCGAGCGATCAAACGCATCACGTCCTGCTCGCGCGGCGTCAACAGGTCGAGTTCGGGGTCGGCCACCGGTGCGGCATGCCCTGAGAACGCGTCGAGCACGAAACCGGCGAGCCGCGGCGAGAACACCGCGTCGCCCTCGTGGACACGATGGATCGCGTCGACGAGATCGTCGGGCTGAATCGTCTTGGTGACGTAACCGCGAGCGCCGGCACGGATGACGGCGACCACGTCGTCAGCCGCGTCGCTGACCGACAACGCGAGGAACACGCACTCCGGCCAAGCGCGGTGCACGCCCTCGATGACCGCACGGCCACCACCGTCCGGCAGGTGCACGTCGAGCAGCACCACCTGCGGACGGGTGCGCACGATGCCGGTGACCGCGTCGGCCACGGTGCCGGCCTCGCCGACCACCTCCACCGTGTCACCCAGCTCGGCGCGCACGCCGGCACGAAACAGCGCGTGGTCGTCCACCAGGAACACCTGCACCACCGTTGCGCTCACGACACCACCTTGCCACCGGCAGCGTCGGCACGACCGAGCGGGGCCGACATCTCGACCTCGGTTCCGTTGCCCGGCGACGTGTGGATCCGCACGGCGCCGCCCACGCGTTCGAGGCGACCGACCATCGACTGGGCGATGCCCATCCGGTCGGTGGCCGTGTCGGCCGGGTCGAACCCGACGCCGCGGTCGCGCACGAACACCTGCGCCGTGTCACCGGCGACCTCGAGGTACACCGAGGCGGAGGTCTCGCCGCTGTGCGTCGCCGCATTGACGCACGCCTCGCGTGCCGCGGCCAGCAGCGCCTGCAACGGCTCGGTCATCGGCGCATCGCCGACGGTCACCACCTCGATGCGGACGTCGTGGCGCTGCTCGACGTCGCGCGCCATGCCGGTGACCGCCGATGCCAGCGTCGCGTCGGATGCGGCGTCGCCGCCGTACAGCCAACTGCGCAGCTCGTGTTCCTGCTGACGCGCCAGCGCGGCCGTGCGTCGCGGATCATCGGCGCTGCGCTGGATGAGCGCCAGCGTCTGCAGCACCGAGTCGTGCAGGTGCGCCGCCATCGCCTCGCGCTCCTCGGAACGGATCCGCTGGCGGTGCTCCTCCGCCGCCGCCTGGGCGAGTCCTGCGATCCACGGCCCGACCAGCATCGCAATCCCGAGGATGCTCACCGCGGCCGCGAACACGCCCACTCGGACGGTGCTCGACACGGCGTTGCCGACACCGACGGCCAGCAGGCCGAGCGACACCAGCACGGCGCCGACGGTGATGCGCGCCCGCGCATGGCGGCCGGCGATCAGGGCCGACAACGGCGTCGACGC
This sequence comes from Ilumatobacteraceae bacterium, assembly GCA_049318165.1. Taxonomy (GTDB): domain Bacteria; phylum Actinomycetota; class Acidimicrobiia; order Acidimicrobiales; family Ilumatobacteraceae; genus UBA668. The sequence continues at coordinate 14,206 of JBMOGW010000043.1, read as the reverse complement.
ACCGTCGTCGGTGCGCACCATCGCCAACACCACGACGCCCGCGACGAGCACGCCGAGCGGCACCATCACCTGGTCGCCCAGCCACAGGCCGGTGGAGCGCACGATCGACAGCAGGCCGAGCGTGATCAGCACGACGGCCGCGTTGCGGCGCACGTCCACCGGCATCGTCGGTTCGTCGTCGAGGCGCGGGTCGGGCGACGGACGCGACAGCAGCGAGCCGGCGGCGTAGACCACGAGCCCGATGCCCGCCGCGAACGTGAGCACCACCAGGGCCCCGCGCACCACGGCGACGTCGACTCCGTGACGGCGCGAGAAGCCCGCTGCCACGCCTGCCACCACGCGACCCTCGTCGCGGCGGGGAAAGGTGATCGCGTCGCCGTCCATCGAGGTGATTGTCGCACCTCCGGGCGCCGCTGCCATCGGGGACGGCTCAGGGTCGAATCAGGGTCGGTCCCCGATGTGGTGCGGGCGGCACAGGTCGATCATGGGAGCCGAGGAGACATGAGACCATGAACGACGGAATGCACACTGACGATCGCCACGACTGGCGCCACACACCACTGTCCCGCATGCGCAAGCAGCCCGGAGACCCACGGTCGGGGAAGGTCGGCGGTGTCATCGCCGGCATCGCACGCTCCTATGGCTTCGATCTGCGCACCACTCGCATCGCGTTCGCGGTGGCGGCGCTGATCCTGCCGGTGCTGGCCGCGATCTACGTCGTGGCCTGGCTGGTGCTACCCGAGACCCCGGCCGAAGCGCAGTCGCTCGATCAGTTGTTGCACGACCGCAGCCGTTACCCACTGTTCGCCGTGGTGGCGTTGATCGTCGTGGTCGGCGTGCTCGGTTCGTTCGGCAGTTGGTTCCTGTACAGCGGCGCCCCGTGGGGCTTCGTCCTCATCGGCCTCGGCATCCTGCTGTGGATGAGCACCGGCGAGCGCTTCGCGATGCGCCAACGCACCGCCGGGGCCGGCGCGGGCGGTCCTTCGCCCGCCGGCACGGCCGCGACGACGACCGCGCCGATGACGGCCACCGCGATGGCCACGCCCGCGACGACCGTCCCGCTCCCCTCACCCTCCCCGGCCGGTGACCCGGGCGTCGGATTCCCCCCGCCGACGCCCGGACCGGTGGCCGGTCCCCCGCCGGACGACACCGACGAACTGCCGCTGACGCCCGCGCCCACCGGCGCGACGCCACTGGCCGGAGCGACGACGGTCGGCACCACCACCGTCGCCACCACGATCAGTGCGGTCACCGCACCGCGCCGCCGCACTCGAGTGCCGATCACCAGCATCGGCGCCGGCGTGATGGTGCTGTGGTTCGCCCTCGTCGGCATCGGCAACGCGCTCGACTGGTGGACCGTCGCCAACCTCTGGGTGGTCGTCACCGGGCTCGGCATCGTGCTGACGGCGATGTTGATCAGCATCGTGGTGAACCGCAGTTGGGTGCTGCCGTTCCTGTTCTTCCCGCTGTTGTTCGTCCTGGTGATGCTGTGCGTCACGAAGCCCGACATCGACGGGCCCTCCGGCCAGCGCACCGTGCAGCCGACGACCGTCGCGGAGGCCACCACCCGTCAGCATCTGGCGACCGGTCAGCTGACGATCGACCTGCGCGAAGTGCCGCTCGGCGACGGACCGGTGGCCATCGACGCGGAGGTCGGCCTCGGCCGCCTGCACGTCGTGGTGCCGCAGGACGTCGTGCTCGAACTGCACACCGACGCCGGCGCCGGCCAGGTGCAGTTGGGCGAACGCGAGCTGAGCAGCGGCGTCCGCCAGCAGACCACCCTCACCGACCGCCCCAGCGGCACGACCAGCGGCACGCTCGAGCTCGACCTGCGCGTCGGGATGGGTCAGATCGACGTGGAGCGGATCGGCGGATAGGTTCCCCGCATGACCACCGTCGACATCCGCATGGGGCTGCAGATCCCCTCGTTCACCTTCCCGGAGGTCGGTGCCGCCGACCTGTTCGAAACGATCAGCGCCACGGCCGTGGCCGCCGAGCACGCCGGGTTCGACTCGGTCTACGTGATGGACCACTTCTACCAACTGCCGATGATCGGCTCGGTGGACGAGAACATGTTCGAGGCGTACACGCTGTTGTCGGCCATCGCGGCCCGCACGCAGCGGGTGCGCCTCGGCTGCATGGTGGGCGGCATGACCTATCGCAACCCCGCATTCCTGGCCAAGCAGGTCACCGCGCTCGACGTCATCTCCCGCGGCCGCGCCATCTGGGGCATCGGCGCCGGCTGGTTCGAGCAGGAACACACCGCCTACGGCTACGAGTTCGGCACCTTCACCGACCGCTTCGAGAAGCTCGAGGAAGGCCTGCAGATCGTGAAGGGCATGTTCGTCGACGAGACGACGACCTTCGAGGGCAAGTGGTTCACCGTGCGCGACGCGCTCAACGTGCCCAAGCCGGTCACCCCCGGCGGCCCGCCCGTGCTGATCGGCGGCAGCGGCGAGAAGAAGACACTGCGGATGGTCGCCCAGTACGGCGACGCGTGCAACGTGTTCGGCGGCCCGGACCAGGTGCGCCACCTGATGGGCGTGCTCGACCAGCACTGCGAGCGGCTCGGCCGCGATCCGAAGGAGATCTGCCGCACCCGACTCGGCACCGTCACCATCGGCGACACGACGGACGACGCATGGGCCAGGGTGTTCGCCCGCTACGGCGTCAGCAGCGTCGACGAGTTGCCGCCGCTCACTCGCATGCGGGTCGACGGCTCGATCATCGGCGACGCCGACACGGTCTGCGAGCGGGTGCAGGCCCTGCTCGACGCAGGCCTCGACGGGATGATCATCAGCCTCATCGACGCACACGACACCGACTCGGTCGCACACGCGGGCGAGGTGCTGTCGGCCGTCCTGCGCCGCTGACACCACGCGAGAACTCGCCCACCCGTCACCGCAGGTGAGGGGTAGCCTTGCCACATGGCAGGGGACCTGATCTACGCATTCCGTGTGATGCGCCTGCCGTTGCTCGACGCAGGTGGCGCCGTCATCGGCCGCATCGACGACATCGTCATCACCCCCAACACCAAGGGGTCGTCTCCGCGCGTCCTCGGCTTCGTGGCCACCAGCCAGCGCCGGCGCATCTTCGTCAACGCCAACCGGGTCGGCGGCCTCGACGGCGACGGCGCCCGCCTCCGCAGCTGGGACGTCGACCTCAACCCGTTCAAGCCGAAGACCGGCGAGATCCTCCTCAGCCGCGACGTCATCGACAAGCGTGTCGGTGACGAGACCGTCAGCGACGTGGCCTTGCGTTCCGTCAGCGACGGCAAGCAGAGCTGGTGGGAGCCCGCCAAGGTGCGCCTCGCACGCCGCAGCATGATGCGCCGCCGCCCCAGCTACCGCCTGGTCGACATCAACGAGACCCCCGAGCTGTTCGCCATGGAGGCCGGTAGCGAGATGGCCGCCGAAGCCGCTCGTCTGCGCGACATGCACCCGTCCGACGTGGCGGGCGTCGTGCGCGCCCTGCCGCTCACACAGCGCAAGCAACTCGCCGCTGCGATGGACGACGAACGCCTCGCCGACCTGCTCGAGGAGCTGCCCGAAGCCGAGCAGCTGCGCATCATCGAAGGCCTCGACATCGAGCGCGTCGTCGACGTGCTCGAAGAGATGGAGTACGACGACCTGGCCGACCTGCTCGCCGAGATGCCCGGTGAGCAGCGCACGCGCGTGCTCGCCGCGATGGACGAAGAGGACGCCGACGTCATGCGCCGCCTGCTGTCGTACGAGGAAGGCACGGCTGGCGCACTGCTGACCCCGGAGATCATCATCCTCGGCGCCACCGCCACCGTGGCCGAGGCCCTGGCCGAGATCCGCGACCCGGAATGGCTGGTCAGCATCGCTGCGCAGGTGTACGTGGTGCAGCCGCCGTACAAGCCACCGACCGGTGCGTACCTCGGCGTCGTCCACTTCCAGCGCCTGCTGCGCGAGCCGCCGGCGATGGAGCTCGGCCGCATCATCGAGCAGGAGCCCACCATCACCCCGGACATGCCGGAGCGCGAGGTGGCCGAACGGCTCGCCAGTTACAACCTGTTGTCCGTCGGGGTGTGCGACGAGGCCGGCCACCTGCTGGGCGCGATCACCGTCGACGACGTGCTCGACCGCACGCTGCCCACCGGGTGGCGGCAGCGCAGGCGGGTGAACGCAGGGGCGGTGCCCCGATGAAGCGCCGCGAAGACCTCAGCACCCCCCGCCAGAACCGGCGCCTCGGTGTCCACTACGACCCCGATGCATTCGGTCAGTTCAGTGAGGGCATCGCCCGCTACCTGGGCACCGCCCGGTACCTCGTGTACCAGACCGTCGTCATCGCCGTGTGGGTCGTCTGGAACCTGATCGCCCCGGACGAGTTGCAGTTCGACCCGTGGGACCGCGGTCTGGTGCTGCTCACCCTGGTGCTCAGCCTGCAGGCCAGCTATGCCGCGCCGCTGATCCTCCTCGCGCAGAACCGCCAGGAGTACCGCGACCGGTCGCAGACCGAAACCGACCGCCGCGTGGCCGAGCGCACCCAGGCCGACACCGAGTTCCTCGCCCGCGAGATCGCGAGCGTGCGCCTGTCGCTGGGCGACGTGCCGACCAGCGCCGACTTCGACGACCACTTCGAGCGGATCACCGACGCGATCGAGCGGATGACGGCGCGTCTGGACGAACTCGAGGCACGCCTGCAGAAAGACTCCGACCCCGGCTGACCCCCGACGTTCGCACCGAACTGAAGTTCTGCGGGCTCAGGCCTGCCGAACTCAAGTTCTGCGGGCTCACCCGTGCAGCACTTACGTTCTGCGGGACTCGACCTCGGACACGACGTGCTGCACGAGGTGCAGCGTCGCCTTCGCGAAGTCGTCGGGCGAGGTCCACGAGGCGAGGTGGTCGTCGGCCAATTCGACCACGTGCGCATCCAGCGCATGGGCGAGCGCGCGCTGCTTGCGAGGCCACACCAGATGGTCGTGCGTGGTGATCAGCGAGCCGGCCGGCTTGCCGAGGTATCGAGCCCACGCCGTCGCGTCGTAGCGGCTGAGCGAGCGGCCGGCCTGGACGATGGCGCCCGCATCGTTGCGGTGCACCTCGCTCGCCACCCACGGCACGAACGGCTGCATCGGGTGGTCCGGGCCGAGCATCCGCCGGATGCCATTGCGGATCCATCGCTGGTACACGCGCGACCGCAGCAGCGACCCGAGCAGGCCGACCGTCTTCCACTGCGCACGCTCCCACCACTTGGCGCGCCACTCGAGTGCCGTGGCCTCCACCACCATGCCGGCCACCAGGTCCGGATGGCGGCGAGCGAACAGCAGGCTGATCGGGCCACCCATCGAGTAGCCGATCGTGATCACCTCGCGGATGCCGAGGCCGTGAAGCACCAATGCTGCGTCGTCGGCCGCATCGTGCAACTCGAAGTCACGCGGACTGCGCAGCCCGCGGCCGTGGCCGCGATGGTCCACCGCCACGAACGAGTAGTCAGCGGCGAGGGTCTCGTAGGCGCTGAAGAACTGCAGGTCGGCGCTGGCCGTCCAGCCGTGCAACAGCAGCAGCGTCGGCGCGTCCGGGTCCGGGTGCTGGTGGTGGCGGAAGAACATCTCTCCCCGACCCGGGAGCACCATCGTGCAACCGGGTGGCAACCACGGCATCACCATCGCGGCATCGGGCCGCTGACCGCTGGTCCTGGTCATGACCGCACGCTACCAGCGCAAGTTACCAGCCAGTAGCTCGCGCCACGCCCGTGAACTCCTGCACCTGCACACCCGCTGCGGTGGCGTGATGCAACAGGTCGAGTCCGTGCAACGAGTCACCACCGAGCACGTGCACCCCGGTCGGCAGGCCGTGGCGGACCAGTTGGATCGCCGTCGCAGCGGCGACCGCTGCGGCCAGTTGCGCGGTCGGTCCCGCCGCACCGGCGAGCACGGTCACCCGGCCACCGTCGGCATCGGCGCCCCGCGCCTCGACGCGCACCGCACCGATGTCACCGCCTGCGTGGGGCGGCGACAGCATCGGCAGACGCGACGTCATCCGGTCGCGACGAGTGGCGCTCACGCGGGCCGAGATACGGCTCGCGGTCGGGAACACGGCGCGCAGCAGCAACGGGTCGGCGAGGCGAGCGCGGTAGCAGTCATGCGCCTCCACCGGTTCGGGGAACCACACCAGGTCGCGGCCACTGCCGCCCGGTGGCTCCACCCACTCGCCGTCGTGCCAGCCGAGCGCGGTGTCGCCGAGCGCCTGGTGGTGCTGGCGGGCGCACGCCGGTCCGGCAGTGCCGTGGATCGCGACGTGCAACTCGTCCACGACGGCCAACTGGTCCACCAGGTAGCGCGCCAACAGTCCCGAGAGGCCGGGTGCCATGCCGGCGCCCGCCACCAGCGCCGCGTCGTGGCGGCGAGTGAGATCGCTGAAGCCGAGCAGGGCGCGCAGGTCGTCGAGATCGTCGCTGATGCTCACCACCGGCGTGCCCTCGCGCAGGAACAACGCGGCCACCTCCGCGTGCGGCGCCGGCTGGCACAGCACCACCGCATCGCAGGGCACGAGGTCGACGAGTTGCTCGACCACGACCCCACCTCGCGGACGGGTGCTCGAGACCGCGTTGCCACGCAGCACGTCGTGGCCCACGACGCGGATGCCGGCCGCGGCGAGCAAGGCCACCACGCGGCTGCCGGTCACTCCGCAACCGACCACACCGACGATCGGCGCCACCGGTTCGGCGCCGGTTCCACCTGCCGGCGCTGCGTCGGTCATGCCCGTGCCCGGCTCATCGCGGCGGCACGTTCACTTCGCGCCAGCCACCCGCTTGCGGAGGCACGCCACCCTTGCCGCGCAGTCGCAGCAGCCCGGCGATGGTGCCGGCGAGCGACAGGGCGACGAGTGCGCGGCGGATGACCTTCATCGCGGCGAGCGTACCAGCGACCGCCGCGCCCCTGCCTGTGCCAGCATGCACCGATGGAACTGCGCATCGTCCGCCGGACCGACCACTTCGACCAGGCCTGCCGATTCTGGGGCGAACTGCTCGGCTGCCCGGTCACCCGTCAGTGGCCGGCCGACGAGCACCAGGGCCAGGGTCGCATCTTCGGGTACGGCGACGTGGCGCGCATCGAGTTCATCGAGGTGGCGAGCCCCGAGCCGGTGACGGGGCTGACGCTCGGCCTGGAAGTCGACGACGCCGACGCCGTGCACGAACGGATGCTGGCGGCCGGCGTCACGGTGCTGCGCCCACCTGCCGACCAGCCGTGGGGTCACCGCAACGTGGCCGTCGTCGACCCGAGCGGCATCGAGGTGACCTTCTTCCACTGGCTGCCCACCGCAGCGCCACACTGACGGGGAGACGTCACGAGGCCGAGAACGACGAAGGCCCCCTTGCGGGGGCCTCTCGTTCCTGGTGGGGCTAACAAGAATCGAACTTGTGACCTCATCCTTATCAGGGATGCGCTCTAACCGACTGAGCTATAGCCCCAGGGACAGCAGGCAAGGCTAGCGGGGCGCAGGCAAAACCCTCAACCGTGGGGCCGGATCGCGCAGGCGGTCAGGCCAGGCCGTCGTCGACGGGGCCGGCGGCGTGCCCACCACGCAGACGGCGTACCCAGGTGGTGGTGCGCTCCTCACGGGCGACCACCTCCTCCTCGAGCACGGTGACACGGATGCCACCCACCAGGTCGGCGATCAAATTGAACATCGTCGCCGCCAGCACACAGATGCCAGTGAGGCCGACCACGAGGAACAGGCCGCCGACCCAGGCGTTGTGGTAGATCGTCCCGCCCTTGAGCTGGAAGGTCTGCCAGCCGAAGCTCTCGAAGAAGCGCTCGACGTTGTCGACCGTGCCGGTGTTCTGCGCCACCTGCCACAGCAACACGCCGGCCGTGAGGCACACCGCGTAGAGGAACAGGCTGAAGACGAGCGCCACCTTGAACACGCTCCAGGTGTCGACGGTGCGCACCACTCGGGTGACGCGCCGCACACGCGGTCGCCGGGCGCGCGGCACACGCACCGGGCGCAACGGACGCTCCGGCTGCTTCGGCTTCATCACCGACGGCAGGCCGTCGGTGCCGTCGCTGTCGGTGAACACAGGAGGGCGCGGCAGGTTCGACGTCGGGTCGGCACCGCGCGGCACCACCACCGGGGTCGGTGCGGTACGCGCGACGGCACCACTCACGTCGGGCACGTCGGGCTCGGCCGGGATGATGCGCGGGATCTCGATCGGCGTGCCCTCTTCCACCGGGGCCAGCAACGGGTCGCCGATCACGCCGTGGTCGGGCAGCAGCGGCGTGGCGGTACGGCTGCTCGTCCCGCCGCGCGCAGCGGTCGGCGTGGTGCGCGTCGATGGCGCCCGCTTGCGCGGCGCCGTGCCGTCGCTGCGCGGATCACTGGGCGCGCCGTTCTTCGTCGCTCGAGCCGGAGCCTTCGGCTTGGGAGGCGGCGCGCCGTTGTCCACAGGGTGAGTGTAAGTGACTCACACCGCTCACGGAGCGCGCGTCGCGCGGGCACTCGCACGTCGGCCGCGTACCTCCACCGTCACCACCACGTCGTCGCCGGTACGGCGGACCGAGACCAGCAGTGCACCGTTCGCTGCGGCGAGCCTCGCCGCGGCGGCCCGACCTCCGTCCACGGCGGCGAGCGCTGCCGCATCGGCGGCGAGTTGTGCCTGTTCCTGAGCCGTCACCACGGCGCCGAAACGGGCGACGGCCACCATCAGCACGACGATGATCGTCGCGGCTGCGATCACCAGCAGGGTCGCCTGCCCGCTGTCGGTTCGTCGGCGAGCTGCGCCATCGTGTGTCGGGGATGCATGCATCCGCCACCTCCGTCGAGTTGGTCGTGGAGGCGGCGGATGCCGCGATCAGTGTGGCGCTCGAGGGCGCCGGCCGGGGCGAGCCCGGCGACGGGTCACTCGTCGTCGTCGCTGGAGAGGATGAGCGCCACCGAGGCGACCACCTCACCGTCGGGCACGCCCATGATCGTCACGCCGGTGGCGTCACGGCCGATGTGGCGGATGCCGCGGACGGGCGTGCGGATGGTGGTGCCGCCCGAGGCCACGGCGACGATCTCGTCGTCGTCGCCCACCATGAACGCAGCCACCACCTGGGTGCCCTTGCCCCTGATGAACTTCATGCCCTTCACACCCTGGCCACCGCGGCCCTGGACGTTGAACTTGTCGAGCTGCACCCGCTTGCCGAAGCCCGCTTCGGTGATCATCAGGATCGATGTGTCGTCCTTCGCCACGTCGACGCTCACCACGGTCTCGCCGGCCTTCAGCTTCATGCCGCGCACGCCGGAGGCGGCACGGCCCATCGGCCGCACCTCGCTCTCGTTGAAGCGGATCGTCATACCGCCCTTGCTGACCATGAAGATGTCGTCGCTGCCGCTGGTCTCGATCACCCGCACCAACTCGTCGTGCTCGCGCAGGTTGAGGGCGATCAGGCCGTCGCGGCGACCGTTGTCGTACTCGTCGAACGAGGTCTTCTTCACCACGCCATGACGGGTGGCGAAGAACAGATAGCGCTCGGCAGCGAAGTCGCGGGTGTCGATGATCGCCTGGATGTTCTCGCCGGGCTGGAGCGGCAACAGGTTGACGATGGGCATGCCCTTCGCCGTGCGCTCGCGCTCGGGCACTTCGAGGGCACGCAGGCGGTACACCCGACCGCGGTTGCTGAAGAACAGCAGGTACGCGTGGGCGGTGGTGAAGATGACGTGCCGCACGATGTCGTCGCTCTTCAGCTTCGCGCCGGTGACACCGCGACCGCCACGTCCCTGGGTCTTGAACGACGCCGCTGGCACGGCCTTGACGTACTGGGCCTCGGTCATCACGATGACCAGTTCCTTGTCGTCGGTGAGGTCCTCGATGTTCATGTCACCGGGATCGAACCCGATGGCGCAGACACGCGGTGTCGCGAACTCGTCGCGGATGGCACTCATCTCGGTCTTGATGACGCCGCGCAGCTTCTCGTCGCTGTCGAGGATGCTCTGCAGCTCGATGATGCGTGCCTTCACGTCGTCGAGTTCGGTCATCAGGTCGATGCGGCTCAGACGGGTGAGCTGGGACAGACGCATCTCGAGGATGTCGGTGGCCTGGATCTCGCTGAACTCGAACGGCTCGGCCATCAGGCCGGCCTTGGCCGTCGCAGCGTCGTCGCTGGCCCGGATGAGCGCGATGATCTCGTCGATGACGTTGAGGGCCTTGATGCGCCCGTCGAGGATGTGCTCGCGGCGCTTGGCCTTGTCGAGCCGGTACTGCGTGCGGCGCGTGATGACGTCGACCTGGTGCTCGATGTAGCCCTGCAGGGCCTGCACGAGGTTGAGCGTGCGCGGCACACCGTGCACCAGTGCCACCATGTTCACCGGGAAGCTGCTCTGCAGCTGGGTGAGCTTGTACAGGTTGTTGAGCACCACGTTGGGGTTGGCGTCGCGCTTGAGGGTGATGACCAGGTTGGTCTTGCCGCCCGCCGACGCGTCGTTGACGTCGGCGATGCCGTCGAGGTCACCGCCGTCGACGAGCTCCTGGATGCGGCCGGCGATGGCCGAGCAGCTGGCCTGGTAGGGCAGCTCGGTGACGATGATCTGCATCGAGCCACGGCGGCCCTCTTCGATGCTGGCGGTGGCGCGCATCTTGATGCTGCCACGGCCCGTACGGTACGCGTCCATGATGCCGGCGCGGCCGAGGATCATGCCCCCGGTGGGGAAGTCGGGGCCCTTCACGAACTGCATCAGGTCGTCGGCCGTGGCCTCCGGGTTGTCGATGAGGTGAATGGTGGCGTCGATGACCTCGCCCAGGTTGTGCGGCGGGATGCTGGTGGCCATGCCGACGGCGATGCCCTGGCTGCCGTTGACCAACAGGTTCGGGAAACGCGCCGGCAACACCGACGGTTCCTCGGTGGTGTTGTCGTAGTTGGCCCGCATGTCGACGGTCTCTTCGTCGATGTCGGCCAGCATCTGCATCGCCAGCGGATCGAGACGGCACTCCGTGTAGCGCTCGGCTGCGGCACCGAAGTCGGGCGAGCCGTAGTTGCCGTGGAAGTCGATCAGCGGATGGCGAAGGCTGAACGGCTGCGCCATGCGGACCAGCGCGTCGTAGATGGCCGAGTTGCCGTGCGGGTGGTACTTGGCCATCGTGTCGCCGGTGACGCGGGCCGACTTCACGTGCGCCCGGTTCGGCCGGAAACCCTGCTGGTCCATGTCCCAGATGATGCGGCGGTGCACCGGCTTGAGGCCGTCGCGCACGTCGGGCAGGGCGCGCGACATGATGACCGACATCGCGTAGTCGATGAAGCTGCGCTCCATCTCGTCCTGCAACTGGATGGGCTGGATGTCGTCGCCGGGACCGTCGCCCTCGGGCGGTGTGTTGGTGGGGGTGTCGCTCATTTAGAAGTCCAGGTTTCGTACGTCGCGGGCATTGGCGGTGATGAACTGTTTGCGGCTGTCGACGTCGTCGCCCATCAGCACGCTCGTGATCTCGTCGGCCAGGGCCGCCTCTTCCACCGTCACCTGCAACAGGGTGCGGGTGCGGGTGTCCATGGTGGTGGGCTTGAGCTCCTGCCAGTCCATCTCACCGAGACCCTTCAACCGGTTGAAGTCGTTCTTGTGGTTGGGGTGGGCCTCGAGGAAGCGCGCCTTGGCGTGCTCGTCCTTGAGGTAGATCTTCTCCTTGCCGACCAGGGTGGAGAACAGCGGCGGCTGCGCGATGTACACGTAGCCGGCCTCGACCAGGCCGCGCATCTGGCGGAAGAAGAACGTGAGCAGCAACGTACGGATGTGGCTGCCGTCGACATCGGCATCGCAGAGCGCGATGACCTTGTGGTAGCGGGCCTTCGCGACGTCGAACTCGTCGCCCACGCCACCACCGATGGCCGTGATGAGCGCCTGGATCTCGTTGTTCTTCAACATCTTGTCGAGGCGGGCGCGCTCGACGTTGAGGATCTTGCCGCGGATGGGCAGCAGCGCCTGCGTGCGCGGGTCACGCGCGTTCAGCGCCGAACCACCGGCGGAGTCGCCCTCGACGATGAACAGCTCGCTCTCCTCCGGGTTGCCCGAGCTGCAGTCCTTCAGCTTGTCGGGCATGCCGGCGCCGGCCAACGCGGTCTTGCGGCGAATGGCATTGCGGGCGTTCTTCGCGGCCACACGAGCCTGCGCGGCCGACTGCGCCTTCTTGACGATCTTGTTGGCCTCGGCCGGGTTCTCGTCGAGCCACTCGGCCAACTTCTCGTTGGTGGCCTTCTGGACGAAGCTGCGCATCGGCACGTTGCCCAACTTGGCCTTGGTCTGACCCTCGAACTGCGGCTCGCGCAGCTTCACCGCGATGATGGCGGTGATGCCTTCGCGGATGTCCTCGCCGAGCAGGTTGTCGTCCTTCTCCTTCAGCAGACCCTTCGCGCGGGCGTACTTGTTGACCACGCTGGTGAGGGCGGTCTTGAAGCCCTCCACGTGCATGCCACCCTCGATCGTGCTGATGCCGTTGGCGTAGCCGTGGATGCCTTCGTGGTAGCCGGTGTTCCACTGCATCGCGATGTCGAGCGTCTGACCGCCCTCGTCGTCCTCGTCCTCGAAGTGGGCGACCTTGCTGAACAGGGCCTCCTTCGACGCGTTGAGGTGGCGGACGAAATCGGTGACGCCGCCCTTGTACTGGAAGATGACCTCCTGCGCCTTGCCCTCGCGTTCGTCCTTGAAGACGATCTCGAGGCCACGGTTCAGGAACGCCATGGTCTGCAGGCGCTCGAGCACCGTGCGGGACACGAACTCGGTGCCCTCGGACGCGAAGATGGTGGGGTCGGGCCAGAAGCTGACGCTGGTGCCCGAGGTGCGGCCGCGGCCCGGCGTGGGGCCGACCGAGGCGAGCTTGCCCTGCGGCTTGCCGCCCTTCGCGTACTCCTGCTCGTAGCGCGTGCCGTTCTTGTCGATCTGGATGAACAGCCGCTCGGAGAGCGCGTTCACCACGCTGACGCCCACGCCGTGAAGACCGCCGGACACCTTGTAGCCGTCGCCGCCGAACTTGCCGCCGGCGTGCAGGACGGTGAGCACGACCTCTGCCGCGCTCTTGCCCTTGTGCGGGCCGGAGGGGTACGGGTCGACCGGGATGCCACGACCGTTGTCGTCGACACGGCAGCCGCCGTCGGCCTGGAGGGTGACCGTGATGCGGGTGCAGAACCCTGCCATCGCCTCGTCGACCGAGTTGTCGACGACCTCCCAGATCAGGTGGTGGAGGCCCGCCAGACCCGTCGATCCGATGTACATACCGGGCCGTTTGCGGACCGGGTCGAGGCCCTCCAGGACCTGGATGTCTTTGGCGCCGTAATCGGCACTCGGTTGCTTGGCGTCAGCGGCCACACGCACCTCGATCAGTGAAGGTTGAAAACAGGCATTGACCTGCGATGTTGGGGGGCGACCGAGGGCTGCTCGAAGCGAGCTGGCGCCGTGGTCGCGAACACCCCACAGCCTACCTGAGGGGTGTGTCAAAGAGGTGGAGGGTGACCCCTCCAGGCCCTCTGTTTTCGGGCCTCAGCGGCGGCGCCCGACGCGTACGTCGATGCGCTCCACAGTGGCCCCCGCGACCTCGGCGAGGCGGGCCCGCATGGTGCCTTCCAGGAACTTCAACTGGGTGGCCCAGGCCGGGTCGTCGACTTCCACCACGAGGGTCGTTCCGTCGAGTTTCACCGGCTGCACGTGCGCCGCGACGGCAGCCCCCACGGCTTCCTCCCACCGCCCGAACACGCCGCCGATCGCGGCCATCGGGGCCGGTTCGGTTCGTTGGTCGTCGGGCCGCAACGAGCGCATGACGTCGTGCAGGCTGTCGCCCAGTCGCATCGGCTCGTCGCGCTTGCGGGCACTCATGTCGCCACTGTGCCATCCGCGATGCGAACGATGGCATCGGGGTGTGCCGCGTCGGGCAACACCCCGGCGGTGGTGAGCACCACCTGTCCTGCAGGAAGGTGGCGCAGCAGTGCGGCCGATCGGAACGGGTCGAGCTCGCTCAGCACGTCGTCGAGCACCAGCACCGGGGCGCTCCCGGCCTTCTCGGCCACCAGTCGGTGGGCGGCAAGCCGCAACGCCAGCGCCATCGTGCGCTGCTCGCCCTGCGACGCGTGCGTGCGCGCGGGCAGTCCACCGATGAACAGCTCCACGTCGTCGCGGTGGGGACCCACCGTGCTCACGCCACGGCGCACGTCGTCGGTTCGTGCGTCGGCGAGCGCCTGCGCGAGTCCTCGTTGGCGCCACACCGGTTCGTATCGCAACTCCACCGA
>JBMOGW010000042.1:0-18156 GCA_049318165.1 Ilumatobacteraceae bacterium | reverse complement strand
TCCCCGCATTAGCAGTGCGGTCCGATCGACCAGACTCCGGCACCTCTCCAGGCGGGCGAAAGACTATCGCGGCAGGTGCCCGGCTCCCACCGCGAACAGGGTGTTCGGCGGTCCATTCCTGCGGCTCGGGAACCGTGTGACACCCCTTTGGTTGAGTGTGGGCATGGACGAACTGCGGGTCCCGACCACCGAGGAACTGGTGATGATGTCGTCCCGCGGGCTGGAGTTGGTGGAGCAGCAGTTCGACCTCGCGCACCGCCGGCTGCTCGCGAGTCGGGCGTTGATGGTGCAGCGTGTCGACGCGGTGTCGGGGTTCGTCGAGGACGGCCACCGCAACATCACCGCTTGGGTGCGAGCGACGAACAACTGGCCGCACCGCGACGCACGAGACCTCGTCCGCCTCGCGAACGCGATGAAGTGGATGCCCGGGTTCCAGACCGCCTGCCTGGAAGGGCTGATCGGTCTACCGCAGATGCACGCCATCGCCGCCGTCGCGGCGAACCCACGATCCCGCGACCACCTGGAGGGCGCGGATGCACTGTTCACCGATGCCGCGCAACGGTTGAGCATCGACGACCTCGGCATCTTCCTGCGCCACTGGGAAGCACTCGCCGACGAGGACGGTGCACGTTCCCGGCACGATCGAGCGATCCGCGATCGCCGTGCCCGTGTCGCGTTCGTCGGCGCCCGGATGCATCTCGACGCCCACGGCCCTGCGCACGACGGACTCACCTTCGAGGCCGTGCTGGCCCAGTTCGTCGATCTGGAATGGCAGCTCGAGTGGGACATGCTCGCCGCGGTCCACGGCGACCAGATGCACGCCGGCCTGATGGAACGCACCCCACAGCAACGCTCGTTCGACGCACTGCAACGCATCTTCTCCGCCGCCGCCGGATCCCGCGAGGCCGGCAGCGAACCCACCATCAACATCCTCATCGACCAGGCCACGTTCGAGCGTGAACTCCACCGCATCATCGGCGACGAACCCGAACCGGTCGACCCGAACGTCCACGCCGCGACACGCCGTTGCGAGGACACCGACGGTCACCCCCTCGACCCCCACGCCGTCACCGCGATGGCGCTCGTCGCCCGCGTGCGGCGTGTCGTGCTCGGCGCCGGCGACGTGGTCATCAACATGGGCCGCCGGCAACGACTGTTCACCGGCCCCGCCCGCGAGGCCGTCCTGTTCGCCCACCGACGATGTACCCGAGTGGGGTGCAACGTGCCATCCAGCCGCTGCCAGGCCGACCACCTCACACCCCACGGCCAACACGGCCTCACCGACGTCGACAACGGCGCACCCGCCTGCAGTGTCCACAACCGGCACCGCAACCACGGCTACCGCACCGTCCGCGACCCCGCAGGCCTCTATCACACCATCCGACCCGACGGCACCGAAGTCGGCTGGCCCGTCTTCCGCACCAACATGCACGGCCTCGGCCTCATCCGCGACGAACTCTTCTCCCCCGAACCCGACCCGTAGCGGAACCCTGTCACACCCCTTCGCGACACTGGCCGCATGGATCCCCTCCTCGTCGTCCTTCTCGTCCTCGCCGTCGCCGCCACCGTCTGGGTGGTCGCCACCCGGGTTCGCCCGCCCACGGTGGCGACCCCGCAGGCGGCTGCGCCGGCCACCGACCCGGTGGTGCAGGCCCAGCTCGGCCAGCTCACCGAGGCGGTCCAGCGGCTCGGCCAGCACACCGCCCAACAGTTCGGTCAGGTGGGCCAGTCGTTGCGCAACCAGGCCGAGGTGTCGCAGCAGCTCTACTCGGCCACGCACGACCTGCGCGAGGCGCTGGCGAACACCAACGCCCGCGGCCAGTGGGGCGAGCGGATGGCCGAGGACGTGCTGCGCACCGCCGGCCTGCTGCCCGACATCAACTACACGAAGCGCACCGCGGTGGCCGGCGACGCCCGGGTGATCCCCGACTTCACGTTCCTCCTGCCCGACTCGCACGTGCTGTTCATGGACGTGAAGTTCCCCATCGACGGCTACCTGGCGTACCAGCGGGCGACGTCCGAACTCGAGGCCGCTCAGGCCAAGGACGCGTTCCTCAAAGCGGTGCGTGGCCACGTGCGCGAACTGGCCCGGCGTGACTACGCCAAGGTCGACGACCGTCCGGCCATCGACAACGTGCTGATGTTCGTGCCCAACGAGACCATCGTCGGCTTCATCCACGAGCACGCGCCCACGCTCGTCGACGACGCCCTGCGCGACCGAGTGATCCTCTGCTCGCCGCTCACGCTGTTCGCATTCCTCGGTGTCATCCGCCAGGCGTTCGACAACTTCCGGCTCGAACAGACCAGCCGCGAGGTGTTGGTGCTGCTCGGTCAGTTCGAGGTGCAGTTCGGGCGGTACGCCACCCAGGTGGAGAAGGTGAAGCGGCAGTTCGACACGCTGGTCGGCAGCATGGACGAGCTCGTCGGCACCCGCCGCCGCCAGCTCGAGAAGCCGCTGCGCGACATCGAGACCTTGCGCCGCAGCCGTGGCATCGACGTGCCGGGCTCGGTTCCCCTGGAACTGGCCGACGGCACGGTCGAGCAGCTGGGTGCCTGACGTAACCTCTGCCCGATGACCACCGTTCGCCCGCTCGAACCGACCGCCACCGAGCTGGTGGCCGCACGATCCGTGCTCGGTGCGGCATTCGCCGACGACCCGATGATGGCGTGGATCTTCCGCGACGTCCCGGCCCGCGAGCACGTGGCTGCGCTGTGGATCGGCCTGTTCGTCGAGGCGCTGGCCACCGTGGGCGCCGTCGACGTGGCGGTCGACGACGACGGTCGGGTGCTCGGCGTCGCGGCGTGGCGGCCGGACGGC
Source organism: Ilumatobacteraceae bacterium (assembly GCA_049318165.1). Lineage (GTDB taxonomy): Bacteria > Actinomycetota > Acidimicrobiia > Acidimicrobiales > Ilumatobacteraceae > UBA668. The sequence continues at coordinate 15,338 of JBMOGW010000042.1, read as the reverse complement.
ACGCCCATGCCGTTCGGCGAGTTGCCCACCATCGGCGGGCTGATGTCAGCGGTGCTCGACGATGCCCGCCTGGGCGAGGTGCTCACCGGGCTCGGCGAGTTCGCCGCCCGCAAACCCGCGCCGCCCTACCACTACCTGATGTTCCTCGGCGTCCATCCCGACGGCCAGGGCCGCGGCATCGGCCGCCTGCTGGTGACGGCCGGTCAGCGGCGAGCGCAGACCGAAGGCCAGGACGTGTACCTCGAGAGCACGAACACGCGGAATCTCACCTTCTACGCGTCGTGCGGATTCTCCGCGCTGCCGTCGTTCTCGCTCGGGCCGGACGGGCCGTCGGCCTACCCGCAGCGGTGGACCCCGTGAGCCAGCCGGCGTTCGACCTGTCGTTCGACGAAGGCCACGAGCCCACCTACTCGGTCGGCGAACTGGCCGAGGCGATCAACGGCGCGCTGCGCCGACGGTTCGACGACGGCGTGTGGGTGCGCGGCGAGATCCAGGGCTGGAGCGAGCGTGGGCCGCACGCCTACTTCCGTCTCGTCGAGCACACCGACGCCGGCAAGGCGGTGCTGAACGTGCAGTTCTTCGCGCCGCAGCGCCGCAACCTGCGCGCCCTGTTGATGAAGAACGGGCTGCACCTGGCCGACGGGCTGAAGGTGCGCATCTTCGGTCAGCTCGACTTCTACGCGGCCGGTGGCACCATCGGGCTGAAGATGAGCGGCATCGACCCGCGCTTCACGCTCGGCGAACTGGCACTGCAGCGCGACGACGTGATTCGCCGCCTGGCCGAGGCCGGGTTGCTCGACCGCAACCGGGGGCGGTCGATCGCGATGGCACCGCTGCGGGTCGGCGTGGTCACCAGCCTGGCCAGTGCCGCGTGGGCCGACTTCCGTGACGAGCTCGACCGCAGCGGCTACGCGTTCCGGGTGCGGACGATCGACGTGCGCGTGCAGGGCGAGACCGCGGTCAGCGAGGTCGGTGCCGCGCTGCGCACGCTGTCGCGCCACGCCGACCTCGACGTGCTCGTGCTCATCCGCGGTGGCGGCGCGCGCAGCGAACTGGCCACGTTCGACCACCACGACATCGCCACGGCAATTGCGATGTCGCCGCTGCCGGTGCTCACCGGGCTGGGCCACGAGATCGACCGCAGCGTGGCCGACGAGGTGGCGCACACTGCGCTGAAGACCCCCACCGCCTGCGCGGGCGAACTGGTGCAGCGGGTGCAGGAGGCCGAGCGCGCCGCCGAGGCGGCGTGGACCGGGGTGCAGCACGTGGCAACCGTGTCGCTGCAGGCTGCGTCGTCGCGAGTCGCCACCGTCACCGATCGCCTGCACCACCGTGTGCTCGCCGCGGTCGAGCGCAGCGACGAACGGCTCGCGCAGCGCCGTCGACGTGCGGCCGTCGCTGCCACGGGCGTGCTCGATCGCGCGGATGCGCACCTGCGCACCGCCGCCGCCGGTGTGGCCCGTGTGCCGCAGCGGCTCGAGCCCGAACTGCGTCACCTCAACGGCCTCGCCGAGCGGGTGCGCCTGCTCGACCCGGTCAACACGATGGCCCGCGGATGGTCCATCACCCGCACCGCCGACGGCCGCACGGTGCGCACCGCGGCCGACCTGCAACCCGGCGACCAGATCGTCACCACCTTCGCCACGGGCACGGCGCGCAGCCGTGTCGAGGAGACACAGCCATGAGCGACCCCCAGACCGACACGCATTCCGACTCGCAGGCCGTCCCGGCGGGCTACGCCCAGGCCGTTGCCGAACTCGACGCGATCCTCGCCGACCTCGAGCGGGCCGACGTCGACGTCGACGTGCTGGCGCTGAAGGTCCAGCGCGCGTCGTTCCTCATCACGTTCTGCCGTGACCGCATCGGCAGCGCCCGTCTGCAGATCGAGCAGGCGGTCAGCGACCTGTCCGGCGACTGACCCCCACCACGCTTGGTCGGGGGACCTCCGGCGCGGGCGGAACCAGACGGCCAGGCCGTAGCCTGCGGGCCGTGACTTCGGCCGCCCCGCCCTCGCTCGCCGCCATTGCGGCCTCGGTCGAGCAGCGCCTGCGTGATGTGCTCGAGCCGGAAGAGGCGCGCTGGTCCGCGTTCGACGAGGACCTCGCCGAGCCGGTGCGCGAGATCGGCCGGCTCGTGCTGGTCGGCGGCAAGCGGCTGCGTCCCGCGTTCTGCCACTGGGGCTTCGTCGGCGCCGGCGGCGACCCGGGCGACCCGCTGGTCACCAACGCCGGTGCGGCGTTCGAGCTGATGCACGCGTTCGCCCTCTTCCACGACGACGTGATGGACGACGCAGCCAGCCGCCGCGGCGAGCCGACCACGCACACCGTCTTCGCCCAGTACCACCGCGACCACGGCTGGGCCGGCGAGGCTCGCCGCTTCGGCGAGGGCGTGGCGATCCTCGTCGGCGACCTGGCGTTCGTCTATGCCGACCAGTTGCTGGCCGACGCGCCCGCACCTGCGTGGCGGATCTGGAACGAGTTGCGCATCGAGCTGAACGTCGGGCAGGTGCTCGACATCGTCGGCAGCGTGCGCAACGAGCGCCGCCGCCACAAGGCCGAGCGCATCTGCCGCTACAAGAGCGGCAAGTACACCATCGAACGCCCGTTGCACCTCGGTGCGGTGATGGCCGCGCCCGACCGGGCCGCCGAGCTGCTGCCGGCGCTCAGCGCCTACGGCCTGCCGCTCGGCGACGCGTTCCAGATGCGCGACGACGTGATGGGCGCGTTCGGCGACGCCGCCGTCACCGGCAAGCCCGTCGGTGGCGACCTGCGCGAGGGCAAGCCCACGCCGTTGCTGGCCCGTGCGTTCGAGGCCGCCACCGACGCGCAGCGCGAGGTGCTGACGCTGGTGGGGACGCAGCACCTGGGCGACGCCGACGTGGCCCGTGTGCAACAGGTGATCATCGAGACAGGTGCCCTGGCCGATCTCGAGGCGACGATCACCGCGCTCACCGAGGAGGCCGTCGAGGCCATCGGTCGAGCGCCGATCGCCGACGTGGCGCGCGACGAACTGGTGGCGCTGGCGACGTACGTCAGCCAGCGGAGTACGTGACGAGCGCCTGCTCCACGTCGCCGACCACCACGCCCATCTCGTCCACCACTGCCTCCAACCACGGCGGCCGCACCACGGCTGCCACGGTGATCGGCTCGTCCATGCCCGAGTGCTCGACCGCCAACCGGGCGAACAGCGCGGCGTAGTCACGCGGGCGAAGGTCACGCGACAACTCGAGCAGTGCATACGGGTCGGGCGCGGCGTTCGAGTCCGACAGGGTGACGAAGCTGGTCGACGTCGGACCGGTCGGGCCGCCCCACAACCCGGGGCCGTCGCAGATCACCGCGCCGCGCACTTGTGTTGCTCGGGCACCGGCGAGCATCAGCGCGATGTAGCCGCCGAGGCCGCGGCCGACCACGGTGACCTCGCCGAGGTGGGCGAGCGCGACGTCGGCGTCGCCGAGCAGGATCTCGGCCGAGTAGCCGCCACCTGCCGGGAGGGTGGACACGCCGTGGCCGGTGAAGTCGAGCGCCATCACCGGGCCGGGCCACGCGGCGGCGTGGTCGGGCACGGTGGACGGTGACTGCTCGCCCAGGCCGTGCAGCAGCAGCAGCGCTCGGCCCTCGCCGCCGCGGAGCTCGTGCAGCGCCAGATCGATCTTGTTGTGCAGCAGGTGGGTGATGGTCATTGCCCGCCTCCACGTTCGAGGTCGGCATGCACTGGGTCGGACAGGAAGTCGAGCACCATGCCGGCGACGAGCTCGGGCTGCTCGATGTGCACGAAGTGCCCGATGCCGTCCATCACGACCAGCCGTCCGGTGCGCGGGATGAGGTGCTCGATGTCCTTCGGCTTCGTCCCCCAACCCATCGGCTCCTGCTCGGCGGCGAGGAGTCCGAGGAACGGCATTCCCAGCCCGGGCAGCCGGGTGGCGGTCCACTCGGGGCGCCACGGACCGAAACCACCGAAGCGCATCGACGGGTCGAGCTTCCAACGCCAGCCGTCAGCGTCCTGCCGGGCGCCGACGGTCACCAAGTGGCAGAGCCATTCGAACGACAATCGCGGGTTCATCTTCGCCCGGCGGCGGGCCAGCTCCTCCAGGGTGCCTGGCTTGCGGGCGGCGGTTGCGGTGGTGCGTCGGTGGTCCAGCCAGCCCTGCAGGTCGCTCGCCACCATGCGCGTGCGCTCGTGCTCGCTGACGTCGCTCATCGGCCGGCGCGATGGCAGGCCGTCGAGGTTCACCAGGTGGCTGAACCGGAATGGCTGCGCGTCGGCGAGCTGGATCATCAGCGCACCGCCCTTCGAGTGGCCGATCACCGGGGCCGGCTTCGAGGTGATGCTGCTCATCACGGCGACGGCGTCGCGGATGTCGGCGTCCCAGCCGTAGAGCGCGGCGTGTTCGCTGTCGCCGTGGCCGCGCTGGTCCCACGTGATCACTCGCCAGCCGGCCCCTGCCAGCCGCGGTGCGAACTCCTCGTAGGTACGGGCGAAGTCGGAGCCGCCGTGCACCAGGAACAGGGGATCGGCGGTCTCGGCACCCCATTCGTGCACCGCGAGACGCACGCCCGAGCTGACCAGCGGGTACTGGCGAAGCGGCGCTTCGGTGCCGGGATAGGGGGCCGGGATCATCCCGATGACCCTACGTTGCGGTGCCGGTGGGGGCCGAACCGGCATATGCTCCCGCCGTGCACACCCGGGTGGGAGCATTGCTGATCGCGATCGCGTTGCCGATCGTCGCGTCCGCGTGCGGCGACGACAGCTCGACGTCCGACACGTTGCCGTCGATGATCACCACCACGACGACCACGACGATCCCGGCCACCACCACGACGGCTGTGTCGCTGTACACCGTGAAGCCGGGCGACAGCCTGAGTGAGATCGCGAAGCAGTTCGGGGTGGACCAGGCGGCACTGATGATGGTGAACGGCATCTCCGACCCCGACCACATCGAGGCCGGGTCGGTGCTCACCATCCCGCCGCCCACCACGGTCGCGGCGACGGATCCGGCCACCTCGACCGCCCCGAGCACCACCTGACGACGTGATCGGCAGCGTGCCGGCGGGCTTGTCCAGTCGCGCGTCGCCCCAGGTCAGGGCACATGCAGGGGATTTGGTCCCTAGCCTCGAAAAATGGTCGACGGTAGGCTGGCGCCCATGAGCTTTTGGCCGACCAAGGAGCACTGGAGCGTGGGGATCCCGCTCCGCACCGAGCACTACATCTGCCCCTCGCTGGAGGAGACCGGCTTCGTGGCGCTCACCCCGTACGACGGCGTCATCCCCACCGAGGAGTGGGAGTCGCTGGAGTACATGGACTGGAAGAGCGGTGGCGACACCAACTTCGCGCCGCTGGCGTCGGCCGACGGCCAACTGGACTGCCGTGGCTTCTGGGACAAGGGCAAGACCGACAAGGACGCCCTGTGGACCCCGAACGCCGAGAAGGCGCCGACGTTGAAGGCATACGTCGACAGCATCGGTGCGAACTTCGGTCGCGTGCGCATCATCAAGCTCGAGCCGCAGGACCACGAGACCGCGCTGCGCAGCTTCCACCGTGACGACAACAACCGCTTCAACCCGGCCGGTACGGGCTGGGTGGTGCGCTCGTGGATCGAACTGACCGACGACCCGGACAGCTACATGTTGCTGATGGACCTCGACGAGGACCACCTGCCGATCCCCGAGACCGAGCGCCGCGTGCCGCTGCCGAAGTACTCGCGGTTCGTGGTCGACACCCAGCGCCTGTGGCATGTCGTGGTGCACAACAGCACGACGCCGCGGTACGGCCTGATCACCAGCGTCGAGTGCACCCCCGATCTCGAGGGCTGGATCCAGAGCCAGGTGCCCGCGCTCGTCTGACGCGGGCAGGCGGGTCGCTCAGTCGGCGAGCCGCCGGTACAACTGATCGAACGCCGTCGCGGTGAACGCGGCGTCGTGCTGCGTGGCCCACCGCATCGCCGTCTGCGCCAGCGCGTCGCGCTCGTCGTCGTGGTGCATCAGGTGGACGATCGCCGCCGCCAGCGCGGCTGGGTCGCGTCCTTCGACGACGCGTGCCCCGGCCGGGTCCATGGTCGCCAGGTCGGCAACATGACCGACGCTCGTGCCCACCGTCGGCACGCCGCACAATGCGGCTTCGAGCACGGCGATCGGCCCGGCGTCGTGATGCGACGTCAGCACGTGCAGCCCTGCATTGCGGCACACCTCGGCCAGCTGTCCGTGCGGCACGTGGCCGAGGAACGTGACGCGGTCGGCGACACCCAGCGCGTCGGCGAGCGCAGCGTGATGGCCGTGCAGGGTGTCGCCGCCGGCAATGGTGAGCGTCAGTCGCGGCTCGTCGGTGACGGCCAGTGCGAACGCCTGCAACAGCAGGTCCTGGTCCTTGACGCGGTTGAGGCCGGCGACGTGGATCAATCGGAACGGGTCGGTGGCCGCGTCGCCGGGCGAGAAGGCCGTGGCGTCGGCGCCGAGCGGCAGCACCTCGGGCGAGGGTGCGCCGGCGCCGACCACGTGGCGGTGCATCCACTCGGTTGCCACCGTGGTCGCGGTCGCGCCCTTGAGCGCCGTCAACGCGAGGCGCCGGGTGCCGCTGTGCAGCCCGCCGCCGTAGTCGATCGCCGGTACTGCGGCGAGTTCGCCGCCGCACACCGTCACCACGCTCGGCACCCTCCAGCGGCGGGCAGCGACCATCGCGGCCAGCCCGGGCAGGTTGGCCCACAGACCGTGCACCACGTCGGGCCTGCCGCGCCGGGCGGCGGCCTTCGGCACCGCGGCCAGCACACGTGCGATGTCGGCCTTGCTGTGCCGGCCGATCGGCACGTTGACGACCGGCGCGCCGAACAGCTCCCACTCGCGTGACTCGCGGTCGTGGCCGACGGCGACGACCGCCACCTCGTGGTGCGCGGCGGTCGCTGCGATCAGGTGATGGACGAAGGGGATGATCCGTTCGCCGCCGGGCGGGTCCACGCCACCCGGCACCACGAACGTCACGCGCATCGGGAGCACCCGCGGCGTGGCCGCGTCACCCTTCCAACGCGGCCAGCTCGCGCACCCGCGCGAGCAGCATCTCGATGGCGGGCTCGTTCATTCCGCCCTGCGGGAAGATCACGTCTGCGTGCCGCTTGCTCGGCTCGATGAACTGGTCGTGCGAGGGTCGCACCGTCTCGCAGTACTGCTCGATGATGCTCTCCACCGTTCGACCGCGTTCGGCCACGTCGCGGCGCAGGCGCCGAATCAGCCGCATGTCGGCATCGGTGTCGACGTACACCTTCAGGTCGAAGCGTTCCCGTAGTTGCGGCTCGTACAGCACGAGGATGCCTTCCACCACGATGATGGGGCTGGGGTGCACCATGCGCACCTCGCTGATCCGGTCGTGGATGGTGAAGTCGTACACCGGCACCGGGACCGAGGCGCCGTTGGCCAGCGCCGCGAGGTGGTCGTTGAGCAGTTGCCAGTCGAACGCGTCCGGGTGGTCGTAGTTCATCTTCTCGCGGTCGACGAAGGGCGTGTCGTGCGCGGCGACGTAGTACGAGTCGAGCTTGATCAGCGACAGGTGGGCACCGCCGGCGAGCGCGGCGAGCTGCTCCGCGAGCGTGGTCTTGCCCGAGCACGTGCCGCCGGCGACACCGATGAGGAACGGACTCGCAGGCATGGACATGGAGCGGCACGCTAGCGACCGGCACCCCCTGACGCGATCGTCGGCGATGCACGAATCCCCAGCTCAGAGTGCATCGAACGGACGTTCGTAGTGCTGGTGTCACGGGGTCGGGCGGGTCAAACTGTGTGCATCATGACTGTCGAGCCAGAGATCAACGAACCACTCACCGAGCGCCAGTTGGCGATCATCGCGTTCGAGTCCAGTTGGTTCACCCTCGACGAGGACCGGCACGACGCCATCCGTGCACGGTTCGCGTGTTCGGTCGAGGAGTACAATCTCGAACTCAACCGGGTGATCGATCATCCGGCTGCGCTGGTCGCCGACCCGCTGGTGGTTCGCCGCCTGCGTCGTCACCGCGAGCGTCGCCGCCGGGCACTGATCGATGGCACCGCCGCCGGCGAACAGGCCTGACACCGATCCACCAAGGGGACGCATCATGAGCAACGACAGCGCGGGACGCACGCCTCGCTCCACCTCCGGTGGCGCGCCGATGGGTTCGACCGTTGCGATCGTCGTCACCGTGGCTGCGGTCGTGGTCGGCTTCCTGATCCTCAAGAAGGTCAACGACGACGGTGGCGGTGGGTCCACGACGCCCGGCGTCACCACGTCCACCACCCTCGACCCGGCGCTGACGACCACCAGCGTGGCGTTCACCACCACCACTCAGCCGCCGCTGCAGAAGACCGGCACCAAGGTGCAGGTGGCCAACTCGAGCGGCGCCAGCGGCGTCGCCCGGCAGATGACCACGGCGCTCACCGCCGAGGGCTTCGACATGGCGGATGCCACCAACGGCACCGGTCCGAACCTCGAGGCGAGCAAGGTGATCTACAACGCGACCGACCCGAACGCGCTGCCGGTGGCGAATGCGCTCTCGGTGACGTTGGGCGGCATCGCCGTCGAGCAGGCCGCCGCGGCACCACCCGTGGATTCCGGCACGTTCCCCGACGGCACGGGCGTGATCCTGTTGCTCGGCAACGACCTGGCCGGCAAGACGATCGCCGAGATCAACGGTGCGTCGGCCACCGGCACGACGGCACCCGCCACCTCGGCGCCCGTCACCGCCGTCCCCACCACCACCGGCTGACCCGTCCCGCCGAACTGAAGTTCTGCAGGCCCGGCCGTCCCGCCGAACTTAAGTTCTGCGGACCTCGTCAGTGGGCCTGGTAGTCCTGAATCGAGCGACCGTGCGAGCGGTCGGTGATGCCGTTGGCGCGTGCGCGGAACTCCGTCAGCACGGCGGTCTCGTCGATGGTCAGCAGATGGCGGTCGCGCATCAACACGCGACCGTCGACGATCGTGGTCTGCACGTCGGCGGCCTGCGCCGAGTAGACGAGCGCGGCGGCGACGTCGTGCACCGGCTGGCAGTGGAAGCCGTCGAGGCTCACCAGCACGATGTCGGCCTTCGCTCCGGCGCGCAACGTGCCGAGGTCGTCCTGCATGCCCAGCACGGCGGCCGACCCGGGACCGGCGATGCGCAGCGCCTGCACCGTCGGGAACGCCGTGCCGTCGCCGGCCAGCTGCTTGCGCACCATCGCGGTGATGCGCATGCTCTCGAGGATGTCGAGCGTGTTGTTCGATGCCGCACCGTCGGTGCAGTAGCCGACGGGCACGCCGGCCGCGTGCAGATCCTCGATCGGCGTCAGCGGGCCGAGGGCGAACTTCAGGTAGCCCTTGGGGCCGTGGGTCACGCCCACGCGGTCCGCGTGGGCGGCAAGGATCGCCAGGTCCGACGGGACGATGCCGTTGCCGTGGGCGATGATGCAGCCGGCGTCCAACACGCCGGTGTGCTCGGCCACCTCCACCGGTGACTGCCCGCGCGTCGCGATGCTCTTCTCGGTCTGAACGATGTCCTCGGCGATGTGCGTGTGCACGCGCACGCCGAGTGACCGAGCAGCGTCGGCGGCGCCGCGCAGGTCGTCGTCGGTCACCGTGTACGGCGCGTGCGGGGCGAGGCTGGTGGTGATGCGGCCGTCCGCCCTGCCGTTCCACTCCGCGGCGAACGCGGTCGACTGCGCCAGCCCATCGGGGCCCTGCGAGCTGAAGAACGCGCTGCCGAGGTTGGCGCGGATGCCGCTGTCGACGACCGCGCGGGCCGCTTCCTCCATGAAGAAGTAGTGATCGGCGAACGTGGTGACGCCACCGCGGATCATCTCTGCTGCGGCCAGCAACGTGCCGATGTACACGTCCTCGGCGCCGACGTTCACCTCCATCGGCCAGATGTACGCGTTGAACCAGTCGTCGACGGACACGTCCTCGGCAGCGCCGCGCAGGAGCGTCATCGCCGCGTGCGTGTGCGTGTTGATCAGACCGGGCATCGCGACCATGCCGCGTGCATCGATCAGCTCACGCGCCGGCGGGGTGACGCCGTCGGTGGACACGCGCTCGATGCGCGTGCCACGCACGACGATCGTGGCGTTCGGCAGGAACGTCGCCGTGTCGCCGGACGTGTCGACGAGCGCCGTGCAGTTGACGATCACCAGGTCGGCGGGATCGGCGTCGGGGCCTTCGAGGTTCGGTGCGGCGGCGGTCTCCATGGCGGGAACCTAGACGGCGTCCCACGCGGTCGGCCACCTCTCAGTCGGCACGCAGCAGTTGCAGCGCGGCCTGCTCGATGCACCACAGCGGCTCGCGCATCGCACGGTCGATGCCGTACGCCTCGGCGAGCGACACGTGTCGCACCAGGTGCCGCACCTCCGGCGCACTGTCGCCGACGACGGCCGCGACGGGCTTGCCCGCCGCCTCGCACAACTGCTGCACGCCACCGATCACCTTGCCCTCGAAGCTCTGCTCGTCGAGGTATCCCTCGCCGGTGATCACCAGGTCGGCCTCGGCGATCTTGTCGTGCAGGTCCACCTCGTCGGCCACCAGGTCGAAGCCGGGTAGCAGCGTGCCGCCCAGCGCCACCAGCCCGCCGGCCAGGCCGCCGGCCGCACCGGTACCCGGGATGGTGCGCACGTCGACCCCGTACTGCTGCTCGTACATCTGCGCCAGCCGCTCCAGACGGCCGCGCAGCATGTCGACCTGCGCGGGCGTCGCGCCCTTCTGCGGGCCGAACACCGGTGCCGCGTCGGTGAACAACGTCTGCACGTCGCAGGCGACGAGCAGCTTCGCTCGCTTCAGCCGTGCGGGCGCCGTGATGGCGCGCACGCAGCCGAGGCCGCCGTCGGTGGTGGCAGACCCGCCGAGGCAGACGACGATCTTGGTGGCGCCGAGGTCGAGCGCCTGGTCGATCAGCTCGCCGGTGCCCGTCGTGCTGGCCGCCATCGCGTCGTTGTTCGCTGCGCCGCCGACGAGGGTGAGTCCCGACGCCCGCGCCATCTCGATGACGGCCGTGCCGCGCGAGAAGCGCCACTCGGCCTGCACCGGGTCGCCCAGCGGACCGGTCACCGTGCTCACCCGGTTGGCGCCGCCCAGCGCCTCGAGCGTGCCTTCGCCGCCGTCGGCCACCGGCTGCTCGACGCAGTCGTGGCCGAGCTCCCAGCAGGCATGGCCGATCGCCGCCGCGACCTGCGCCGCGGTGGCCGTGCCTTTGAACTTGTCGACCGCGGCGAGCACTCGCATCCGGCACAGGCTAGGGCCGGGCGTACAGTGCGGCCATGGGAACCCTCGACGACGTGCTGGCGCTCGATGCGACCGGCCAGGCGCAGCTGATCAAGTCCGGCCAGGTGACCGCGGCCGAGGTGGTCGACGCGGCGGTGGCCGCCGCGCACGACCGCAATCCGGCGATCAACGCGATCATCCACCCGCGCTTCGAGGCCGCGCAGGCCGAGGCGGCCGCGGTGGACCCGGACCACGGCGGCCCGTTCGCCGGCGTGCCGATGGTGGTGAAGGACCTCGGCTGCAACATGGGCGGCGAGCCGGCGCACGGCGGCACCCGTGCGTTGCGCGACATCGGCTACCGCGCGCCGCACGACTCGGCGCTGTACCGCCGGTTCCGCAAGGCCGGGTTCATCGCCCTCGGACGCACCAACACGCCCGAGTGGGGCAGCACGATCACCACCGAGCCGATCGCGTACGGCGCCTCGCGCAACCCGTGGAACACGGCGCACTCGACGGGCGGTTCGTCCGGCGGGTCGGCCGCCGCGGTGGCGGCGGGCATCGTCGCGGTGGGTCACGCCAACGACGGTGGCGGCAGCATTCGCATTCCCGCGTCGGAGTGCGGTCTCGTCGGTCTCAAGCCGACGCGTGGGCGCGTGTCGTTGGCGCCCGACACCGGTGAGGGTTGGGCCGGCTACACGATCGACGGCGCCGTCACGCGCAGCGTGCGCGACGCGGCGGCGGTGCTCGACGCCATCGCCGGCTACGAGCCGGGTGACCCGTACTCCGCGCCGCCCTTCGGTCGGCATCTGCGCGACGAAGTGGGCGTCACACCCGGCCGGCTGCGCATCGGCGTGCTCAGCGGCGCCGAGCTGGACGGGCGCGTGCACCCCGACTGCGTCGCCGCGGTCGATCGCACCGCGGCGATGTTGGAAGCCGCCGGCCATCACGTCGAGCCGTCGATGCCGGCCGCGATGTACGACGAGGCGTTCTCCGAGCGGTTCGTCACCGTGCTCGCCGCCGCCACCGCATACGACCTGCGCCAGCTGGAGGACATCCTCGGCCGGCCGGCGACGGAGGACGACCTCGAGCACGACAACCTCGCGTTCGCGGCGATCGGCAGGTCCGTGTCGTCGGTCGACTACCTCGCCTGCCTCGACGCGCAGCACCGGTGGTGCCGCGAGATGTTGTCGTGGTGGCATCCGGCCGACGGGAGCCACGGGTTCGACCTGTTGCTGTCGCCGGTGATCGCAACGCCTCCGCCGCCCATCGGCTACCTCAGCGGCCCCGCTGGCGGTGCACGGGTGACGGAGCTGCTGCTGTTCACCGCGCAGTTCAACGTCACCGGCCAGCCGGCGATCAGCCTGCCGCTGCACCGATCCGCCGACGGCCTGCCGGTGGGCGTGCAGCTCGTCGCCGGGTACGGCCGTGAGGATGTGCTGGTGCGTGTCGCGGCGCAGTTGGAGGCCACCGCACCCTGGCCGACGATCGCCCCCGCCTGACACGGCCTGACCCAGCCGATACTCGGCCGAAATCCCGACCTGCTTGGTAGCGTTTGGCGCATGGCTGTGACCGTGCGAATCCCGACGACCCTTCGCCCGATGGCGGGTGGCAACTCCCAGGTGCAGGTGGAGGGCGCGACCCTCGCCGAGGTGATCGATGCGCTCGAGGCAGTGCACCCCGGCTTCAAGGACCGTCTGCTCGACGAGTCCGGCGCGCTGCGCAAGTTCGTCAACGTCTTCGTCTCCGACGACGACGTGCGGTACCTCGACGGCCTCGCGACGGCGGTGCCGGCGGGCGAGACCGTCAGCATCATCCCGGCCGTCGCCGGGGGCTGAACGGCCCATTTCCTGAACCAATTCTGACCGATTCGCTGCGAAGCGTGTGGAATAGGGCACACTAGGAATGGTGGAAGGCGCACAGCAGCACGACGTCGAGGTGGTCCGCGAGCACATTCGCAGCTTGTTGCGGGATGTGAATCAGGTCTGCACCGAGGTGGAGACGGGCGGATTGCCCGATGGCACGCACGCGCTCGCCACCGCCTTGCGTTCCCGGCTGGACGATCTGGTGGTCGCCATCGACGCGGTGATCGCTCCGGGAGCCGCTCCGGCTCGTACGGGTGCCACCGCAGCCCCCGTCGCGCCTGGCAGTGCAGTCGACGAAGCGGTGCTGCTCGGCCTGCTGGAGGACCTCGGCGACCCGTCGCGAGTGTCGTACCTGGTGCAGCTGTTCCTCACCGAACTGCATGGCCGTCGCCAGACGCTCACCACCGCGGTCGACCAGGCTGACGTGATCGCGGCCAAGGGCGTGGCGCACACGCTGAAGTCGAGTGCGTTGCTGCTCGGCGCCACGCAGCTCGGCCACGCGTGCGACGCGCTGGTGTCGAACGACTCGCCCGGCCAACTGCGGCCGCTGGTGGACGTCGTGCTGCAGCAGGCCACCAGCGCGGCGCGCTGGTTCCAGATCTGGCTCAGCAACCAGCCCGCCCATTCCTGACCCGTCAACCGGTCGCTGCGCTGTCACCCGTTCGTCGGGGCGGTGGCGTCTGATGGGTGATGATGGCCGCCGTGGACGACCCTTACCCCAACGGGGCCGAGCGTGACGACGCTGCGCTGTACCGGGCGCACGCCGACGAACTGACGCGCTACGCGACCGTGCTCGTCGGGCCCGACGACGCGCCGGACGTGGTGGTCGACGCGGTGCTCGCCGCGTTCCGCTCGCCGGGTTGGGCCGTCGTGGACAATCGCCGCGCCTACCTGTACCGAGCGGTCTTCACGCGGGCACTGTCGATGCGCCGCAGCGACGCCCGGCGCACCCGCCGCGAGATGGTGGTCGCGACGCCCGAGATCACCGTCGTGCAGGAGTCGTCGGTGGATGCCCATCGCGCGCTGGCGCAGCTCAGCGCGCAACAGCGCGCCGTGGTGTACCTGACCTACTGGGACGACCTGACGCCGACCCAGATCGCCGAGCTGCTCGACGTGGGCGAGGGCACGGTGCGCAAGCAACTGGCACGGGCGCGCGAACAACTGAGGAGGATCCTCCAATGAGCAGCGACGACCTGGACGCCCGCATCCGGGCGATGGTGCGCGACGCGGTGGACGCCGCGCCGCCGGCACCCGAACTGCCCGTCGGTGATGTCGTGCGGACCGCCGCCCCCCGTGGCCCACGCTGGGTGTGGGCCGGTGTCGGCATCGCCGCTGCGGTGGCGGCGGTGGCCGTGCTGGTGCTGACGAGCCGCGGCGACGACCGCACCATCGCCGTCGACCCGACGAACCCCGAGACGACCTCGTCGCCGGACTCGACCGGCCTGGTGGACGGTGTGCCGTGGCCGAAGGGCTTCGCGATCATCGTGGCGAGCGAACGCGGCATCGAGCGCGTCGAGGCGGATCCCGACGGGCAGGCCGCCGTCACTCGGGTGCTCGGCGGCGTGGCGGTCGACCGCGCCTTCGAGTTGGAGGACGGCACGATCGTCTATCAGGAGCGCGGCGGTGACATCTGGGCCATCGACCCGCAGGGCGAGCAGATCGGCGACGCACGGCTGGTGATGAACGGTGGCGGGTTGTCGTTGGAGGACGCCGACGCGCCCGACGGCAACCTTCGGCTGCTGTACCGGACCGCCTCGACGGATCCCGCGGACGCGGGGTTGATCTGGGCGTGGACGCAGCCCGACTCACCGATCTCCACCGTGTTGCCCGGCGGCTGGGGCACCGGCTATCGCAGGTTCTCGTTCATCGACGACTCGAACGCGGTGGCCACCACGGTCACGGATTCCGGGTTCCTCAGCCAGTTCGACTGGATGTTCCGCGCCAGCTCGTCCAGCCCGCAGGGCTCGAGCGGGCAGCCGCTGCTCGCAGTGGGCGACGGTGCCGGTGGCTACGTGGCGCTGTTGCCGAGCGGTGCGATCGAGATCTCCGGCGGCTCGCGGAACGGCACGCTCGGCGACGTGTCCGATGCCGCCGACGTGGTGGACATGGACGTGCGTGGCGACATCGTCGTCGTCCAGTACGCGTCGAAGGCCGGTTGGGTGCTCGACGCGTCGTCGCAGTGGACCGGTCCCGTCCCGGTCGACAGCGGCAACCTGAGCGTCTCCCGACGGACGCACGATGGCGGCGGCCCGACGCCGACCACCGTCCCGACGCCGTCCACCTCGCCGGTCACCCCGACCA
>JBMOGW010000041.1:0-18246 GCA_049318165.1 Ilumatobacteraceae bacterium | reverse complement strand
GTTTCCTAGGAAGTCTCGAGCGGGACACGCCCCCTTGCCAAGGGCGCACATACCGGGCAATCTGCTCGGGTGTTCAAACGTCGGCAACGTGGACGCCAACCGGACGACCCTTTCGCCTGTCGTCGAGAAACTGTCTCTGACGCCTGTCGCAGCTTGGGCATTCGCCATGTCCAACAAACGCTCATCGAGCGGGGTCGTGAGGTCTACCGCACGACGCTCACGATGCCCGACGGAACGGCCGTTGTGGCCGAAGACGTCGGATTGATGCCGAGTTTCGATGCAGCAATTGGAAAGCTTCGCGAATCTCAAGACTTGCCCTCAGCGAGCGGGTTCCATTTCGGCGCGCCACGCTCGGAGGAGTGGCGCTGATCTGCCGATCTGGTCGGTGAAAGCGTCTTCCTGGAGATGGGACGTCTACTCGATTGCTGCGGCGACTGAGCTGGCTGCAGCGACGAGACTGGCGAGGAGGCACAGGTAGATCCCAACCCCGATCGAACCGTTGATTCCCGTGGGGAGATCGGCGATGGCATCTCGTAGGCGGAAGTAGTCGATGCTGGCAGACGCAGCGCTTCCGAGCAATGCGATCGCTCGGACGACGAAGATGCGGACGCTGTCCATGGCGAGGCTGAGGAGCATGCAGACGATGACGACGAGGCCCGCCAGCAATGGTCGAGTCGAGCCAACGTCGGCTGAAGCAGTGACCTCTCCGCCACCGGCACTGAGTTCGAGCCAGGGAAGAACTGCGCCGATGATCATCACGGCGCCGGCGGCGACAGCAACGAGGGCACTTCGACGGATCGGCGGTCGTGGAGGTGGAGTGAGGTCACCGGTCGGCATGGGTGGCGGTGGTGGATTGAAAGAGAGCGAATCGTTCAAGGATTCTCCCGGTGTCGAAGCGGTCTGTCACTTCACGAATGGGAACGCCAGCATGCTCGACCGGAGATACCCGACGTGACCGGCTGACCACCGATCACCGGAATAACCCGATCACCCCTTTGACGATCACTGGAATATCTGCGGATCGGCGTGGGACCGGGGCAAGCCGGGCCGACCGGTCGAACCGCAGCCTCCAATCGACCCGGTGGTCAAGAGCGTCCTGCTTCCGCATCCTGCGATTCGCTCGACGAGGCTTGCACTCGTCGCTGAATCGAGACGTCATTCGGCTGCGGAGTCCGCTTCGTCGTCGTCTGCAAGCACGATGTCCATGTCGAGTCGGGATGCATAGACGGACAGGAGGTACGAGGCAGCGAAGATCAGTCCAGCAAACGCGAGTGGCGTCGACACCGAAGCAAAGAAGACGGCGAGTTGTTGCCGGTCCGGCACGGCGAGGCTCAAGCCGTCCGTGAACCCGCTGTCTTCACGCGCATACTCCATCACGCTCAGCGCATAGCCGACGACAGCTGACACGGCCACGACGGCAGCGATCACCCGAAGAACAACAACCCCGGTGTGGGCCGAGTCTGCGGACGCCATCGCCCTGAGCATTCGACGGTCCGACGGCGACAGCCCGTGGTCGTCAGCTTGAATCTGGATGTCGTCATCGTGGTCCTCGATGTTCACTTCGACATCATGCTCGGTAGGTCCCTCCTGTTGAACCGATCTGCCGATCGGGTCGGTGGACAGCAACGTTCTCGTCCGGCAGTCTGAACGGCCATGAACCCGGTTGAGAGTGTTCTCCAGGCTCTACGCGGTCGGCAGGTGGAGCGCCAGGAGAGCGTGATCGTGGTGGCGATCGATGGTCGTAGCGGTGCTGGGAAGTCGACCTTGGCGAACGCCATCGCCCGTGGCATCGGGGCTGCGGTAGTTCACGGCGATGACTTCTACCGAGACATGCGCGATGTGGAGCGTCGAGCGCTGACTGCCGCCCAGGGTGTTGATCTTTACTTCGATTGGCAGCGGCTTCGCGACGAGGCGCTCAACCCGCTGAGGGATCGCAGAGCCGCGCGATTTCGATGCTTCGACTGGTCCGTCGGGCATGGTCTGGGCGAGATGATCGTCGTAGAGCCCTGTGGGGTAGTTGTCGTCGAAGGGGTGTATTCGGCTCGGCCTGAGTTCGAGCATCTCATCGACATCAAAGTCCTCGTGACGATTCCTCAACAGCAGCGAGTGCTGCGACTGGATGACAGAGCTGGCGAGAGAGATCGTCACGCTCCGGAGGCGTGGGACGCTCGTTGGGATGCCGCGGAGTGCGTCTACTTCGAGATGATTCGGCCGCCGAGCGATTTCGACCTGATCGTCGACGGAGACGTATAGCTGCCGATCGGCTCGGCTTGATCCGCGCATTCGTCGCTGGGTCCGAGCGTTTCGCGAGCTCGGAGTCGTTGTCCTCGTTCCCAAGGGGACTGGCGTCGATGCCCTGTTGCTAGTTCGGCGAGATGGCCGCGGCTGCGACTGCGCGGCGCATTGCGTTGGCTGATGTCGGTCGGAATCGGCCTTGTGCGTGCCGGGCGAAGGGCATGCCTGGCCAGCTGAACCATCGTCCTGGTCGCGACATCGCGAAGAGCGAGTACGTGACGGTGTCATCGGGGTGGTGTTGGACGAGGAACAGTTCTTCGCCGCGTTCGGCGTGGCCTTGGATGGTTCCGTAGATGAAGCCGAACCGTGTTGGTTCGTCGATCACTCGGAGGATCCGGCAGCCGTATCCCCACCAGGTTCCGAGGACTTGTGCGGCGTAGGCGACCACGGCGTTCTCTTGGATTGGTGCGGGGTCGTCGGCGAGGACGAGCCAGTCGCGGTCGAATTGTTGCCAACGTCGGAGCGCATCTCGGGCGGCGGCGAAGTCGTGGTCGCCGTGTCCGATCTCGGCTTCGAATCGGTCGACGAACCAGCCGCGGAGGTCGCGAGGGAGTTCGCGCTCGTGGTCGACACGCTCAAGCAGGCCGGCCTCGTAGCTGAGGGGGAGCAGGTCGAGTTGGTGTGTCAGGCGCTCGATGTCGTCAGGCGTGGGTTTGGTGAGCCAAATCATCGTGGTCCTTCATCGTTGTGTTGTTGGTGGCTGAAGTGGGCGGTGAGGTGTTGCTTGCCGGTTCGGCCAAAAGGACCCCGGTGAGTCCGCAGAGCACGAGGCCGAACGTCTGGAGCGCCGCGTGGTAATGGAGCATGGCTTTGAGCGTCGTCACGACCGGCTGAGGCAGGAACGGGCCGAGCGCCCAGCCGAGCGCGAGCGCCATCGGCAGGATCCAGGCGATGGCGGCGACCGCCAGCAGTATCCGCGCAATGCCGCGGAGTTCGTTGCGAATCCATGCGACCGCGATCGCGGCCCACATCGCGAGTGCGACGGTGATCGTTGTCGCGCCGGCGACTTCGAGATGGTCGCTGAACGTGAGGCCCGCTGCAACAGCGAGCATGCCGGCCTGGTGGAGCCAGATGGCTGCGAGCAGCGTCGTGCTGGGCCGGCGGCGATGGGTGACTACAAGCAGCGCGGTGAGGCCGAGGCCGGCGACATGGAAGTGCGCAATGGTGAGCAGCGTGATCGCTCGATCGAAGCCGAGCGGCTCGAGTCCGAGGCGGTGGGCAGTCAGCCAAGCTGCGCCGGCGGCCATCCAGGCCCATGTGGCGAGCGGACCAAGGACGGAAGTGTTCGGGCGTCGCAACAGCGTCGCCAAGCCGATCGTGCGGAGTTCGTTCAGCGCGAGCGCCGCGCCGAGGCAGAGCCAGGGCAACGTCATTGCTGCTGCGACGAGGCCAGCATCGATCGTGAACGACAGTGCCGCGAGGGCGCCCGTCACGTGCAACCCCACTCGCTGATGCGGGGGTTCGCCGAGTGCGCGGTGAGCGATCGGGGTGATGATCACCAGCGCGGTGGCGATGAGGCCAACTGTGGTCCAGAACATTTGCGTATCCATGACTGTGTGAATGAATACTCACATAGTGAATGGTTAGAGTCAAGGGCGATGAAGTACACCGTCGATGAACTCGCCCGTGCGGCGAACACGATGACCACCACCGTGCGCATGTACCAGAACAAGGGGCTCCTGCATCCTCCCGCAAGGCAGGGTCGCCTCGGCATCTACGACGATTCGCACCTCGCTCGCATTCGGCTCATCACCGAGCTGCAGCAGCGCGGTCATTCGCTCGCAGGGATCGCCGAACTCATCGACAGCTACGAACGAGGAGAACCCCTGACGGATGTGCTCGGCCTGAGCGCCCTCCGCCAACCCGCCCCCGTCAGGATCCCGCTCGTCGAGCTGATCGAGCGGCTCGGTGGTGTTGCCCTCTCGCCCAAGGACATGGCCAGAGCGGCCGCCGCTG
The DNA here is from genome assembly GCA_049318165.1 of Ilumatobacteraceae bacterium. Classification (GTDB taxonomy): domain Bacteria; phylum Actinomycetota; class Acidimicrobiia; order Acidimicrobiales; family Ilumatobacteraceae; genus UBA668. Next base: position 13,995 of record JBMOGW010000041.1, on the reverse strand, counting down.
GTCTCGTCGAAGTCGATGGGAACGACGCAGTGATCGCCGACCGCCGGTTCCTCGACATCGGAAGCGCGCTCGTCGAACTCGGCGTTCCACCCACCGCCGTGCTCGATGAGTGGGAGTCGCTCAGCGACGTGATGGCCCGTGTGTCCGCGCGCTTCGTCAAGGTCTTCGAAACACAACTCCTGCCGCACCTCGACTCAGCGTCGCTCGCTGAGGTCAGCAATACAGTCGACACGCTCGCAGGCCTTGCGCGCGAAGTCACGGTGACCGCCCTCGAACAATCGCTGCGGCGCGACGCCGAGCGCTTCGTTTCCGACGCCAACCCCCGCGCCTGAGCCCATCCCGACGCTCAGTCGGCAAGGGTGCTCACCGAGCAAACGGGACCGGGGCCGACGCGCCCGAACTGCCGATCGGGCGCGACCGATGACTTGCGGGAGGCGCCCTCAGCGAGCAATCTGCCCGGGTGTCCTCGGAGAGCTTTCCAATGGCCGTCTGGGGCCGGGTCGTGGGAGGGCCCGCCGACGATTCGACCTCGGAACTGCTCATCGAGCGGACCGACAACATCGAGTGGCGTTTCCGGCGCTTGTCCCCGGAAATGACAAAGCCGCCTTACCGCATCACGTTTCGATCGACTGCCGGTGATCAGTACTTCTGGTGCGACGCCCAGGGTGTCGAAAGTGTTGTCGGCAACGCTGGGAGGCCGATAGGGCGGTTCAAGATCGAGTGGCGAACGGACTAACCGCGACAGAACTGCCGATATGGGCGGGTGACTTGCTTGTCGAGAGCGCGAAGTGTCGAACTGGTCATGCCAAAGCGATGCTGGGTGTCGTTCGGACCTGACCAGTTCAATGAATGGTGTCAGCGCTGCCACGGCCATCGGCGACCGTTTCACCAAGGCCGCCGGCCACCGCTGAGGGTCGTTCTCTGCGCCGCACGTCGCGCTTTTCGAGACGGATCAGCCCGAGAAGCCGTTTTGGGACGAATCAGCCCGAGAAGCCGAGGGGACAGCGGTGCGGGTCATGCAGGTGGGTCGTTGAGGCGGTTGAGGTTGGCGATCCACTCGTCGCGGACCAACTCCGGGTCCGGCGTCGGGGCGCCGTCGACGCCGGCCACCATCAGGCTGACGGTGGTCGCACCCGCATCGGGCACCAGGTCGAGCCGGCACCAGCACGGCTCGGGGTCGTGGAGGAACGCCTCCAGCAGGTACGGCGGTTCGTCGACGAGCACCTCGCCCATCCACGAGCACACCACCAGCAACGCCTCGAACGCCTCCACCGGCAGCACGTCGATCGTGAACGACGGCTGGTCGTACTGCACGCCGCGCATCCAGCGCTGGCGTCGTGCCGGCGGCTCGGACGGTGGCGGAGAGGCCGGTGCCGGTGCCGGGGCTGCGGGACGCGGTGCATCGAGCAGCCGAACCGCCTCGTCGTAGGCGCGGTTCACGTCCTGCATCGCGTCGGCGTCACCGCCCACGTCCGGGTGCAGCCGCAACGCGAGACGACGCCGCGCGGCAGTGAGTTCCTCGAGCGTCGCGTCGTTCGCCACGCCGAGCACCTGGAACGGGTCACGGCTCACGGGTGGTCCGGGTCGACGGCCCATTCGGCGGTCGAACCCCATTCGTCGTCGAACACGACGTCGGCCAGCGGCTTACGTCGCACCGGGCCGTGACGACCGGCCGGACGGCCGAGCGTGATGCACGCCGACAGGGCGACGTGGTCGGGTACCGCCAACAACGTACGCAACTCGGGTTCCACCATGCCGTGCCACATCGTCAGCGCGCCCCCGTAGCCGAGGCCGCGGGCGGCGAGCAGCAGGTTCTGACACGCCGGGTACAGCGACGCGCCCTCGTACGGATTGGCCTCGCGGTACCGCTCGAGGCACACCAGCACCACCGCGGGCACCTCCTCGAAGTGGTCCACATAGTGCTGCATGGTGGCGGCCATGCGCGCCTTCGGGCTGTCCGGCGCGGTGCCGCTCCCCTGCTCGTAGCCGTCGTTGCGACGCTTCGCCGCCCAACCACGCCGGAACGCCTCGCCCAGCAGGCGCCTGGCCTCGACGGCCTTCGGGCCGTCGCGCAGCACCAGGTAACGCACCGGCTGGCGGTTGCTGCCGCTCGGCGCCCTGGTGGCGTGCCACAGGATGGCGGCGAGGTCGTCGTCGGGGATCGGGTCGGCCGTGTAGCGCCGGATGGTGCGTGTGGACGCGAGTCCCTCCAACAAGCCGATCTCGGGCCGATCAGCGCCCGGCGAGCCGCTCACTTGCCCGAGAACTTCGGCGTCCGCTTCTCCATGTAGGCGGACACGCCCTCGCGGAAGTCGTCGGTGCGCAGCAACGGCAGGAGCTGCAGGAAGACGTGGTGCACGTTCTGATCGAACGTCTCGGTCTCCGCAGCACGCATCATCCGCTTGATCGCCCGCACGGCCAGCGGGGCGTTGGCGGCGATCTCGCCCGCCAGTTCGCGCACTGCCTCGCCGAAGTGCTCGGGCTCGACCACGTGGTTCACCAAGCCCAACTCGAGCGACTCGGCGGCCGTGAGCGTGCGGCCGGTGAACGCGATCTCGGCGGCCTTCGCGTAGCCGACGATGCGCGGCAGCAGCCAGGTGCCGCCGCTCTCGGGCAGGATGCCGCGCTTGGCGAAGCCCGGGTTGAGCTTGGCGTTGGTGGACGCGACTCGGATGTCGCAGCCGAGCGCGATGTCGAGTCCGTAACCGGCCGCTCCACCGTTGAGCGCACAGATCGTCGGCGTGTCGAGGTTGTGCAGCACCGTCGGTGGGGTGAACCGCAGGTCCAACTCACCGGGAATGCCACCCTCGCCACTGTCCATGCCGCCGAGCGAGCCCTTCGACGCTCCCATCTGCGCCGCCATGTCGAGGCCAGCGCAGAACGCCTTGCCGGCCCCGGTGAGCACGATGCAGCGCACGTCCCGGGCCCGGTCGGCCTGCAGCAGGCGCTCGGTCAACTGGTCGAGCATCATGCCCGAGATCGTGTTCATCCGCCCGGGAGCGTTGAGGGTGATCGTGGCGATGTGGTCCTCCACCTCGTAGAGGACCTCGTCCTCGGCCTGCGAGGTCGTGCTGGACGTGTCGGCGGTGTCGGTCATGCACGAAACCGTAGCGAAGCGGTCACGCAGGAATCCGACGGGGTGATTGTCGCCCTCTCACCAGCGGGTCTATGCTGCGCGCCTCGCATACCCACGGCCCGCAAACCCGCGGTCCGTCTCCATAGGGGGAGAAACCCATGCAGAAAACCCGAGTGCGCCGTCTTGGTGCGCTGTTCGCAGCTACGGCGATCGTCCTCGCCGCCTGCGGTTCCGACGAGACCAGCTCCTCGGCGACCACCGCTGGTGGCGCCGACACGACCGCCGGCAGCGAGACCACCGCTGGTGGCTCCGACACGACCGCCGCCGCCGGTGGCGTGAAGTGCGACGGCATCAAGCTGGCCTTCATCGGCGCCCTGTCGGGCGACAACGGCAACCTCGGCACGAACATGGTCAACGGCGCCAAGATCGCCATCGACGCGTTCAACGCCGCCAACCCGGACTGCCAGGTCGGCTTCGACACCTCGTTCGACTCGCAGGGCGACCCGGCTCAGGCCACCCCGCTCGCCGACAAGATCGTCAACGATGCCAGCATCGTCGGCCTCATCGGCCCGGGCTTCTCGGGTGAGACCAAGGCCACCATGCCGAAGTTCGAGGCTGCGACGCTGCCGATGATCACGCCCGGCGCCACCAACGCCGCGCTGTCGACCAACGGCTGGAAGATGTTCCACCGCATCCTGGCGAACGACGACAAGCAGGCTCCCGGCGTCGTCGCGCTGATCAAGGACACCGTCAAGGGCACCAAGGTCGGCGTCATCGACGATGCGTCGGAGTACGGCAAGGGCCTGGCTGACGCGGTCCGCGAGGGCCTCGCCGACCTGAACGTCGAGAACGCCACGATCGACCCGAAGGCTGCCGACTTCTCGGCCGCCATCCAGGCGATGAAGTCGGCCGGCGTCGACACCGTGTTCTACGGTGGCTACTACGCCGAGGCCGCCAAGCTGGTGTCGCAGATGCGTGACGCCGGTGTGGAGGCGACGTTCGTGTCCGGTGACGGCACGCTCGACGTCGGCTTCGTGGACAACGCCGGCGCTGCCGCCGACGGCGCGTACATCACCGCCACCGGCGCTCCGGCCGACGTGAACGCCGACTTCCAGGCTGCGTTCAACAAGGCCTACGGCACCGACCCGGCCCTGTACTCGCCCGAGGCGTACGACTGCGCCCAGGTGTTCCTGGCCGGCATCACCGCCGGCAACGTGACCCGTGAGGCGCTCGCCGCGTTCGTGTCGGCCTACGACGCCCCCGGCATCACCAAGCAGATCAAGTTCGACGAGACCGGTGAGCCGGTCGGCGACGCCGTGTACTACACGGTCGTCGAGGGCGGCAAGCTCGTGGCCAAGGGCCTCGTGCCCTGATCCACTGACCATCACGTCAGCGAACTGAGAGAGGGGGCCGGGGCGAGAGCCTCGGCCCCCCTATCTCTGAGAGTTCATCTCACCTGCCACCTTCGTGGTGGCCGACTCGCACACGGTCCGGGGGGACGCGTTGAGTTTCCAATCTCTCGTCGACAATTTCTGGCCGGCCACGATCAGTGGCCTGGTCCTGGGGTCGGTGTATGCACTGATCGCCCTCGGCTACACACTCGTGTATGGCGTGCTGCGGCTGATCAACTTCGCCAACTCCGAAGTGTTCATGCTCGCCGCATTCGGGTCGTTCATCGCAATCGACCTGCTCGGTATCCCTGACCGACTGCCGGATGGCGGCAACCCGTACAAGACCGGCCTCGAGCTGGTCGGCGTGCTGCTGTTCATGTTGTTGATCTCACTGATCATCGGCGGTGCGTCCGCCGTGGCGCTCGAGCGCATCGCCTACCGGCCGCTGCGCAAGCGCAACGCACCCCGCCTGGTGTTCCTCATCTCCGCCATCGGCGCCAGCTTCGCGATGGCTGAGGCCGTCGGCGAGTGGGGCCCGAAGCAACGCGAGGACTACGCCCTCGCGAAGATCATGGAGAAGAAGGTCCTGTTCACCATCTTCGGCGCCGACGTCCGCAACGACTATGTGATCGTCGTCGTCGGCTCGCTGATCATGATGACCGGCCTGCTGCTGTTCGTGAACCGCAGCCGCACCGGCCGCGGCATCCGCGCCGTGGCCCAGGACATGGAGACGTCCCGCCTGATGGGCGTCAACGTCGACATGATCATCCTCATCACCTTCCTCGTCGGCGGCCTGATGGCCGGCGCCGCCGCCTTCTTCTTCGAGCTCTACAACGGCTCGGCCCGCTACTCACTGGGCTTCCAGCTCGGCGTGAAGGCGTTCACCGCCGCCGTGCTCGGCGGCATCGGCAACATCCGAGGTGCACTCCTCGGTGGCCTGTTGCTCGGCGTCATCGAGAACTGGGGCAGTGCCCTGTTCGGCGCCAACCAGAACATGGGCACGGTGACCGCCTTCGTGGTGCTGGTCCTCGTCCTGATGGTCCGACCCACCGGCCTGCTCGGTGAGTCCATGGGAAGGAGCCGCGCGTGAACACCCCCGACCCGCAGTCCCCGCCGCCCACCGCCGCTGCCAAGCAGGTCATGGGCGCGCGCATCGCCGCAGCATCCGACACGCGGCGCAGCTGGAACGAACAGTGGCACTCGCTGCCGAACCCGGCCCGCAAGGCCCTCGGCCTCGTGTTCGTCGTGTTCCTGTACCTGCTGCCGGTGTGGGAGATCCCGCTGCTCAGCACACCGGACACCGACTTCGCATCGCTGCTCGCCGGCTCGGTGATCACGTTCGTGATCGTGGCCCTCGGCCTCAACGTCGTCGTCGGCATGGCCGGCCTGCTCGACCTCGGCTACGTCGGCTTCTACGCGGTCGGCGCCTACACGCTGGCCATCCTCACGTCGCTGCACGGCAACGTGCCGTGGGCCATCGCCGTCGTCGCAGCCATCTTCATCTCGATGGCGTCCGGCGTGCTGCTCGGTGCACCCACGCTGCGACTCCGTGGCGACTATCTGGCCATCGTCACGCTCGGCTTCGGTGAGATCATCCGGCTGCTGGCCGAGCGTTTCGACTGGCTCGGTGCGAAGGCCGGCATCAGCAACATCAAGCCGCCGCCTGCCATCGGTCCGCTCGAGTTCGGCGTGCTGGACAGCAAGGACTTCTACTGGCTGGGCCTCACGATCGCGATCATCATCTACTTCTTCCTGAAGCGCCTCGAGAACAGTCGCATCGGCCGGGCGTGGACGGCGATCCGAGAGGACGAGGACGCTGCCGAGCTGATGGGTGTGCCGACCTTCAAGTTCAAGCTCGCTGCATTCGGCATCGGCGCCGCGGTCGGCGGTCTCGCCGGCACGCTCTACGCCTCGAAGACCGGCTTCATCTCGCCGGACAACTTCCAGCTGAAGCTGTCGATCCTGTTCCTCGCTGCGGTCGTGCTCGGCGGCCCCGGCAACATGCCGGGTGTCGTGCTCGGCGCCGTCGTGGTGAGCTATCTGCCCGAGCGGTTCCGCTTCCTCGACACCAGTCGCTACTTCTGGTTCGGTGTCGCCCTCGTGGTGATGATGATCTTCCGCCCGCAGGGCCTCTGGCCCCGTCGCCAGCACGGCCGAAAGGTGGACCCGGACGAACCAGACCCATTGCCGTTCGAAGACGTCCGAGAAGGCGACCCCGACCTGGAAGGAGGTGCCCACGGTGGCGCAGCCCTTGCTTGAGCTCGACCATGTGACGATGCAGTTCGGTGGCCTCACGGCCCTCGACGACGTGCACTTCCAGATCCAGCCGGGAGAGATCCTCGGCCTCATCGGCCCCAACGGTGCCGGCAAGACCACATGCTTCAACGTGATGACGGGCGTGTACCAGGCCACCAAGGGCCAAGTGCGCTTCGACGGCGAGCAGCTCGTCGACCTCGATCGTCACCAGATCACCCGCAAGGGCGTCGCGCGCACGTTCCAGAACATCCGCCTCTTCCCCGAGATGACGGCCCTCGAGAACGTCATCGTCGGCTGCGAGGCGCACAGCACGACCGGCATCATGGGCGCCCTGCTGCGCACACGGCGCCAGCGCGCCGAGGAGAAGGCGTTCCGCGCTCGGTCGATGGAGCTGCTCGAGTTCATGGGCATCGCCGACCGTGCCGACGATGCGGCGAAGAACCTCCCCTACGGCTACCAGCGTCGTCTGGAAATCGCCCGTGCACTCGCCACAGGCCCCAAGTTGCTCTGCCTGGACGAGCCCGCCGCGGGCTTCAACCCGGCAGAGAAGGTGGAGCTGATGGGCCTCATCCGCACCATCCGCGACCAGGGCTACACGGTCCTGCTCATCGAGCACGACATGAACCTCGTCATGGGTGTCACCGATCGCATCGTCGTGCTCGACTTCGGCAAGAAGATCGCCGAGGGTTCGCCGGCCGAGGTGCGTGCCAACCCCGCCGTCGTCGCCGCCTACCTCGGGGAGTCCACCGATGTTGCTTGAGGTCAAGGACCTGGAGGTCTTCTACGGCCGGATCCAGGCGATCAAAGGGATCAGCTTCTCCGTCGAGGAGGGCGAGATCGTCACCCTCATCGGCGCCAACGGCGCCGGCAAGAGCACCACGCTGAAGACCGTCAGCGGCGTGCGCCCGGTCACCAAGGGCACGATCACGTTCGACGGCCAGGACATCACCCGCATGCCGGCGCACAAGCGCACCGAGCTGGGCATCTGCCAATCCCCCGAGGGCCGCGGCATCTTCCCGGGCATGACGGTGCTCGAGAACCTCGACATGGGCTGCTGGACGCGCACCGACAAGCGCAACTCGCCCGAGCGGGCCGCCGACCTCGAGCGGGTGTTCGAGCTGTTCCCGCGCCTCGCCGAGCGCAAGAACCAGGCCGGCGGCTCGATGTCCGGTGGCGAGCAGCAGATGCTCACCATCGGCCGCGCGCTGATGAGCCGTCCGCGGGTGCTGCTGCTCGACGAGCCGTCGATGGGTCTCGCCCCGATGCTCATCCAGCAGATCTTCGACATCATCACCGAGATCAACAAGCAGGGCACGACGGTCCTCCTCGTCGAGCAGAACGCCGCCCAGGCGCTGCGCCGCGCACACCGGGCCTACGTCCTCGAGACGGGCAGAGTCGTGAAGACCGACGAGGCGCACAAGCTCCTCGACGATCCCGCCGTGCGTGCCGCCTACCTGGGCGGGTGATCGCAGGTGAACAGCGACGCCGCTGCCATGAACAGCACCCAGGCGGTGCCGCAGCCGACGCTGCGCGGGCCCGAGCCCGGCGAGTGCGAGGTGTTGCTGATCCGCCATGGCCGTTCCGCCGACGTGGTGCCCGGCTCCGCCGAATCCGCCGACCCGCCGCTGCACGACCAGGGCGTGCTGCAGGCGGAGCGGCTCGCGTTGCGGTTGGGTGGCAAGCAGATCCACGCCGTCTACAGCTCGCACCTCGCCCGGGCCCGACAGACCGCACAGCCGCTCGCCGGCGCCCGTGGTCTGGAGGTCGAGGTGTACCCCGATCTCGAAGAGGTGCGTCTCGGCGACTGGTCGAACGGCGAGTTCCGTCGCCGAGCGTACGTCCGCGACCCGGAGTGGGTGGCGTGGAGCCGCACGGGACGCTGGGATGGCATCCCCGGCGGTGAGGGCGACGACGCGCTGCGCACCCGTGTGGCCGGTGTCGTCGACCGGCTGGCGGTGCGTCACGCCGGCCAGACGATCGCGGTCGTCGCACACGGTGGATCGATCAATGCGTACGTCGCACACCTGCTGGGCACGCACCGTTCGCTGCTGTTCACCATCGAGAACACCAGCATCACGGCGGTGCGCGTCAGTGCCGAGGGCCCGACCATCGTGACGGTCAACGACTGCCACCACCTGTACGACACGGTGCTCGGACCCGCCTGACGACTACGTTCGCCGCCATGAGCGAACGCCCGGCACCGATCCGCACCAGAGTCACCGAACTGCTCGGCGTCGACTACCCCATCGTGCAAGCGCCGATGGGCTGGATCGCACGCAGCCAGCTGGCCTCGGCGGTGAGCAATGCGGGCGGGCTCGGCATCATCGAGACGTCGTCCGGCGAACTCGACAACGTGCGCGACGAGATCCGCAAGATGCGCGACCTCACCGACAAGCCCTTCGGTGTGAACATCGCCCAGGCGTTCGTGCGCGATCCAGCGATCGTCGACTTCGTCGTCGCGCAGGACGTGCGCTTCGTGACGACGTCCGCCGGCGACCCGACCAAGTACACCGCGCAACTGAAGGCGGCCGGCCTGACCGTGTTCCACGTCGTCCCGACACTGGCCGCAGCGCTGAAGGCCGTCGACGCCGGCGTCGACGGACTGGTGGTGGAAGGCGCCGAGGGCGGCGGCTTCAAGAACCCGCGCGACGTCGCCACGATGGTGCTGTTGCCGCTCGTGGCCAGCAAGGTCGACGTGCCGATCATCGCGGCGGGCGGCATCACCGACGGTCCTGGCATGGCCGCCGCATTCGCGCTGGGCGCCGAAGGCGTGCAGATGGGCACGCGCATGGTCAGCGCCGCCGAGTCCCCGGTGCACGACAACTGGAAGCAGGCGATCGTCGGCGCCGCCGAGACCGACACCGTCTTCCTCAACCGTTTCAGCCGACCGGCGCTGCGTGCACTTCGCACCGAACGCACGACCCAGTTGGAGCACGAGGATCACGTCGACCTCTCTGTGTTCGGTCGCACCCAGGAGCTCTACTTCGGTGGCGACATGGAGGCCGCGATCGCCCTCACCGGTCAGGTGGCGGGCCGCATCGAGTCGGTCGAACCGGTCGAATCGATCATCCACGGCACCGTGAGCGGCTTCCGCGACGCGCTCGTCGCCGCGCAGAAGTTCATCTGACCGTCACCGGATTGCCACGCATCGCGCGATCGGGCGGGTTACAGTGACATCCGAACGGGCGGAGACCGTTGCGGGATGTCGCGTACCCGGAGGTCCCCATGCCAGCACTGATCGAGCAATTCAAGGCCGTCGCCCGCATCGGGCTCTACCTGCTGATCGCGTTCATGATCATTCAGTTGTGGCAGGACCCGCACGGGGCCGCGCAGTGGACGATCGACTTCATCGGCAGCATCGGCCACTTCTTCGCCGCAGCCTTCGACAAGGTCGGCGAGTTCGTGCGAGGCCTCGGCGGCAAGTCCGAGTCCCCGTCCACCACCGGCTGACCGGGCGTCACCTCAGGCGCGGTCGGCCTCGGCCGTCGCGTCCGCGATCAGCGCGTCGGCAGGCGACACGATGCGCGTGGTGCTGCACCACAGCCAGGCCGTGACCGCCATCAGTGTCGTGGCACCCGCCACGTGCACCAGCACCATCCCCACCGGCAACCCCGCGGCGTACTGCACGTACCCCACCGTGCCCTGCACACCGGCCGTGATGATCCACGCGGTGATCGGCGCGTCGAGCACTTTGCGGTCGTGACGCAGACGGCGCAGCTGCCACAGCAACGACAGCGCCACCGCGACGGTGATCCACACGATGAACCCGTGGATGCGGCTCGCCCACTGCAGGGCATGGCCGTCGACGCCCTCGACCAGCTTGCCCTCGACCTCTTTCACCTCGCCGAAGAAGCGCCGGGCGCGGTCGTCGCCGGCGTGCGGACCAGTGCCGGTCACCACCGTGCCGGCGAGCACCGTGATCCACGTCCACACCACCAACCAGGCGACACGTCGCCGCACCCGCGGCACGACGGCGGCGACCCGCGCCCCTCCGTCGGGCTCGCCGGAGCGCACGAGCATCATCACCGCGGCCCACACCAACACCATCGAGAGCACGAAGTGCAGCTGCACCGTCGCCGGGTTCAGGTCGGCCCACACGACGATGGCACCGACGACGCCCTGAGCCGGCACGCCGGCCAGCAGCACGAAGCCGAGCACCAGCAGGTCCTTGCGACGCGGACGGCGGTACCAGCCGGCAGCGGCCGCCAACGCCACCGCGATGCACACCAGGAACGTGAACAGGCGGTTGATCTGCTCGATCGCGGCGTGCTTGTTCGAGAGGTCGACGAGCTTGTCGTTGTTGCAGTTCGGCCAGTCGTCGCAGCCGAGACCTGACCCGGTGAGGCGCACCGCAGCGCCACTGACGCAGATGATCATCAGCGCGAGCAGTGCGAACCAGCAGATCGTCCGGAACTCCTTGGGTGTGAAGCCTTCGGCGCGGACACGGCGCAGCGAAGTCGTCACACGGGACATACGGCCAGGCTAGGTGAACCTCCGGTCACAGGGCCAGCCGCGCCCCTGACTACCGTCGTGGCGTGCTCTCCAGCTACGACGACTTCCCGCTGCACCAGTCCTCGACCCCCATCGCGCACACCGCGACGGCCGACATCAACCACTACGACCGCTACTTCTTCAACGGCTACTCACGGTCGAGCGACCTGTACTTCGGCGCGGCGATGGGTCTGTACCCGAACCGGCACGTCGCCGACGCGGCGTTCTGCGTGGTGCGCGGTGGCGTGCAGACGAGCGTGTTCCGCTCGCAGCGCGCGCCGATCGATCGCATCGACGCCACCAAGCTGGGTGCCGTCGAGGTGCAGGTGATCGAACCGCTGAAGGTGCTGCGTGTGCTGGTCGACGCCCCCGAGCAGGGCGTGCGCGCCGACGTGACCTTCACGCACCGCTCACCCGCGATCGAAGAGGCCCACTTCTTCCAGCGTGCGGGGCTGAAGGCGTTCTTCGACTACACCCGCCTCACCCAGTTCGGCTCGTGGCAAGGGTGGATCGAACTCGACGGCGAACGCATCGAACTCACCGACGACGACGTGTGGGGCTCCCGCGACCGCTCGTGGGGCGTGCGGCCCGTCGGCGAGTCCGGTTCGGTGGGCGCGCCGATCCCGTTCGCCCAGTTCTTCTGGCTGTGGGCGCCGGTGAACTTCCCGTCTCTGTCCACGCACTTCGACGTCAACGAGTACGCCGACGGGCGCCGCTGGCACGAGACCGGCACGATCGCCCGCGTCGGCGAGGAACCACGGATGATGCGCACCGTCGACTGGCGCGTCCAGTGGCGCCCTGGCACGCGCTGGGCCGACCACTTCGAATACGACCTGGTGGACTGGGACGGCTCGATCACGACGGTGTCGCTCACGCCCCGGTACGAATTCGAGATGCGCGGCATCGGCTACGGCAACCCGGAGTACGGCCACGGCTACTGGAAGGGCGAGTCGGTCACCGCGGGCGAGCGGCTGCAACTGCCGGTCGACAACCCGCTGGCCCGCGAGCACGTGCACGTGCAGGCGCTGTGCGACGCCACCGTCCGCTTCCAGGACGGCAGCACGGAGGACGGCATGGGTATCCTCGAGCAACTGGCGATCGGTCCGCACCCGAGCGGCCTGACCGGCATCCTCGATCCCTTCTCCCCCGCCTGAGGCCCCCTTGCGCATCCGCCCCCTGCTCGCCACCGGCATCGTCGCCGCCACCCTCGTCGTCGCCGCATGCAGCGGCAACGACTCGTCGACGGCCACCGACGCATCGGGTGCCGGTACGAGCGCTGTGGCGACGACCGACGGTTCGACCACCACGCTGATCCCGCAGACCACGGTCGCGCTGTCCACCACCACGACGGTCGCCGATCTGCCGACGCGTCCGGGCGCCGTCACGGTGCAGCTGAAGGAAGGCCCGTTCGACATCCAGCCCGGCCAGAACAACATCGACACCAACGGCGGCATCCCGCAACCGGAGATGGACGGCTGGATCGTCGGCATCCGCGCCAACCTGAAGTTCTCCGATGGGACGGTGCCCGGCGTCGACGTCGTGCACCTCCACCACGGGGTGTGGCTCAACGTCGCCGGGCGCGACGCCACCGCGCCGCTGCCCGAGCGGTTCTTCGCCGCCGGCGAGGAGAAGACGGCGATGTCGCTACCGGCCCCGTACGGCTACCGCTATCGCACGAGCGACAAGTGGATTCTCAACTACATGCTCCACAACCTCACGCCCCTGCACCAGGAGGTGTGGGTGACGTACGACATCGACATCATCCCCGACACCGCCGGCGAGGCCGCTGCGATGATCCCGGCGCGGCCGGTGTGGATGGACGTGGAGAACGGGGAGGTGTACCCGGTGTTCGACGCGCTGCGCGGCATGGGCGATGGCGTCACCTACACGTACCCCGACCAGGCGGACAGGCCGTACGGCGACGGCCCCGCGAAGAACACCTGGACCGTCGACCGTGACGGTGTGCTGGTCGCCACCGCGGGCCACCTGCACCCGGGTGGCCTCCACACCGACCTGAACGTCAGCCGCGGCGGGAAGACCGCGCACCTGTTCCGCTCGGAGGCGAAGTACTACGAGCCGGCAGGCGCCGTGTCGTGGGACGTGGCGATGACCGCCACGCTGCCCGACTGGCACGTGGCCGTGAAGAAGGGCGACGTCCTGTCGACCACCGCCACCTACGACGCCGGCCTCGCGTCGTGGTACGAGTCGATGGGCATCATGGTGCTGTGGATGGGCGACACCGGCGGCACCGCCGACGACCCGTTCACCACGCCGGTCGACACGCCGGGCATGCTGACCCACGGTCACCTTCCGGAGAACGACAACCATGGCGGCGCCGACGACCCGTCGTACCTCGACCTGACGCAACTGCCGTCAGCGCCGGTGAAGGGCGACACGGTGGCCATTCAGGACTGGTTGTACACGCAGGGCGACATGTCGGCGACGCCCGACGTGCCGACGGTGAAGCCGGGCGAGACGATCACGTACGAGAACCTCGATGCCAACATCGGCGTCGGTCAGTGGCACACGCTCACCTCGTGCAAGGCGCCGTGCAACAAGAGCACGGGCATCGCGTTCCCGATCGCCGACGGTCCGGTCATCTTCGACTCGGGCGAGCTCGGCCTCGGCGGTCCCCCGACGGCGAACCGCACCACGTGGACCATCCCCACCGACCTGCCCGTCGGCACGTACACCTACTTCTGCCGCATCCATCCGCTGATGCGCGGCGCCTTCCGCGTCGAGAACTGACGTCGGGCCCCGTCTCACAGAACTTGAGTTCTG
>JBMOGW010000040.1:0-18694 GCA_049318165.1 Ilumatobacteraceae bacterium | reverse complement strand
TCGTCCATGCTGGCGCTCTTCAACGCACCACCGGTCATCTGGGTACCTCCTGGTCGGCAACACTTTCGCTGCGGGGGACCGTAGCCGCGACACGGCGCGCGGCTAGAGGTGGAACGTCTCGGTGTGGCCGTCGACGGCGATCGCCTGCCCGCTCACCATCGCGGCGGCCGGCGACGCCAGGAACAGGCACATGTCGGCGATCTCCGAGGGCTGCACGAACCGCTTGATCGACTGGCCCTCCACGTACTCGGCCTGCACGACCGACGGGTCGAGCCCTCGAGCGGCGGCCTCGGCGGCGATCACGCCGTCCATCCGCTCGCCCGCCACCGAGCCTGGGCAAATGGCGTTGCAGCGCACCCCGTGCGGGCCGAGCTCCACCGCGAGCGACTTGGTGAGGCCGATGACCGCCCACTTCGCTGCCGCGTAGGGCGTGCGCCGCCCGTAGCCGTACTGGCCGGCCGTGGACGAGATGTTGACGATCGACCCGCTCCCCTGCCGCTTCATCACCGGCGCCACGCGCCGAGCGCACAGGAACTGGGCATCGAGCCCGACGGCCAGCGTCGCCCGCCACTCGTCGAGCGTCACGTCCTCCACGCACGCGGTCGGCCCTTTGATGCCGGCGTTGTTCACCAGCACGTCGACGCCGCCCAACCGGTCGATCGCCGCGGCCACCCAGGCGTCCACCGCGTCGGGGTCGGTCAGGTCCACCACGGTCGCGGTCGCGGCCGGCAGCTCGGCTGCCACCCGTGCCACCGCCGCTGCATCGACGTCGCACAGCTCCACCGCGTCGCCCGCGGCGACGAACGCCTCGGCCACCACGCGGCCGATGCCGCCCGCCGCGGCGGTGATGACGACCCGGCGGGTCATTCCACCCCGTCGCCCACGATGGAGTGCTCGTGCACGAACAGCCGCACGCGACCGCTGACGTGCGCCATCGAGTCGGCGGCGACCGCCTTGCCGAGCTCGGTGGCGTAGGCGGCGGTGAACGCCTCCTCGCTGTCGAACCACAGCTCCGACACGCCGTCGGGGCCGTCACCGGACCCGTCGCCGAGCACCTCGTTGAACACGATGCGGCGCACACCGGGCAGCTGCGCGGCGAGCGGCGCGTGCTCGTGCAGCCACCACTGACGGAACTCGTCGGCGGTCATGTCGTCTCGGCGGGTGAGGAGGATGACCGCCTTGAAGCTCACTTCGCCCTCCCGATGCGCGCCAGGGGGCGGCCGCCGACACCGAGACCGAGCACGGCGACGATCTCGTCGGGTCGGGGCGCGTCGTCGACCGAGATCGACACTGCGTCCATGTCGTCGAACACCCAGATGTCGCTGCAGTTGGTGAGCGGCGCAGTGATGCGTGTGCCGGGGCCGCCGAGCAACTTGGTCGACGGGATGATCGCCGGACCCTTGCCGAGCGCGGCACGGATCGGCGCGCCGAACTTGGGGTGGATCAGCGCTGCAGCGTGCTCGATCTCGCCGTTCGTGCCGACGACCGCGGCCTTGCCGTACGCGGTGACGTCGTCCACCGACGCGCCGAGCACGGCGAGTGCTTCGTCGATCAGCACCTGGCCCAGCGTGGCGCCGAGCGCCTCCAACTCGGTGAGGTCGTCCTCGAAACGACCGGCGAGCGGGTTGGCGAACACCACCGCCGTCGCCACCTTGCGGTGGAGGCCGTCGACCGGCCGCCCCATCTCCGTCCTCACGGTCTCCACGACGGAGACGACCTTCCTGACCACGAGCTGCATGGCGGCGACCGTAGCCGCGAGGCGTCAGAGCAGGCGGATCAACGCAGTGAGACCGACCGCCACGATCACCGCACGCAGCACGCGCGGGTCCAGCCGGCGACCCACCTTGGCACCGATCTGCCCACCGATCGTCGAGCCGACGGCGATCGCGGCGACCACCTTCCAGTCGACGTTCGTCGTCAGGATGAACACCACCGCCGCGATGGAGTTGACGGTCATCGCGAGCACGTTCTTGGTGGCGTTCAACCGCTGCAGCGCGTCGTCGATGAAGATGCTGAGCACGGCGATGAGGATGATGCCCTGCGCCGCGCCGAAGTACCCGCCGTACACACCGGCGCCGTACACGAGTGCCATCAGGCCGGGCGTGACGTCGTGGTGCGCGACGCCGGCCACTTGGCGTGCCTCGCGGCGGGCCGCCAGCGTGCGCGACAGCCACGGCTGGATCACCACGAGCACCAGCGCGATCGCGATCAGGACGATCACGACCTTCTGGAACACCTTGCTCGGCAGCAACAGCAGCAGCGTCGAGCCGGTCAGGCCGCCGAGCAGCGACGCGGGCACCAGTCGGCGCAACCGTGCCTGCTGGCCCGCCAGCTCGCGGCGGTAGCCGTACACACCCGACAGCGAGCCGGGCACGAGGCCGATGTTGTTCGACACGTTCGCCAACAGCGGCGGGTAGCCGAGCGCGATGAGCGTCGGGAAGGTGATCAGCGAGCCCGAGCCGACGACCGTGTTGATCGTGCCGGCGGCCATGCCGGCCAGCAGGATGATGAAGAAGTCGGCGACGGACACAGTCGCTCAGTCTGGCTGAGCGCTCGCCGTTCCGGGCAGCCGTGGCACCTTCAGGGGGATCCGGCCACCGATGCCGGACGCGCGGATGCGGCGGACGAGGTCGATCACCAGCGCAGCGACGGGCACGGCGAGGATCAGGCCGACCATGCCGCCGAGGATGCCGCCCGCGGTGGTGGCGAGCAGCACGACGAGCGGGTGGATGGCCAGCCGCTCGCCCATCACCCTCGGCTCGAGCACGTTCTCGAGCAGCAGGTTGCAGGCGAGCACGATCACCAACATCAGCACGCCCTGGCTGACGCCGCCCTCGGCCACCGCCAGCAGCACGGCCAGCCCGCCACCCAGGAATGCCCCGAGGTAGGGGATGTACCCGCCGAGGAAGTTCACGACGGCGATGGTGCCGACGAGCGGCAGGCCCAGCAGCAGGCTCACGACGGAGATCACGACGCTGACCGCGGCAGACAGCACGGTGCGGCCGGCCCAGTAGCTGCGGATCGATCGCACACCGGTGGACAGGAAGTCGCGCACCTCGGACTGCGCGGCAGCCGGGAACTGTCGGACGAGCCACGACTTGATCAGCGGACCGTCCTTGAGGACGTAGTAGCCGATGAGGATGGCCAGCACGATGCCGGCGATGAAACCGGTGACCGCGCCGACACCACCGATGAGCAGGGTGACGATGCCACGGCCGATGAAGGCGGCGGCCTGTCGAATCGCGGCGCGGATGCTGTCGAGCGTCGCCGCATCGAGTCCGACGCTCGAGGTCGTTCCCGACAGTTCGTCGAGCGCCAGGTCGATCTGGTGTGCCAGCGAACCGGTCTCGTGCGCGATGTTGCGCACCACCAGCACGGCCACGAGGCCGATGCCGGCCAGCGACCCGAACACCACCGTGGCGGCTGCCGCACCCGGCTTCATCCAGCGCTGCAGGCGGCGGGCCAGCGGCTGGATCGCGGCGCCGAGCATCACCGCGAAGATGAGCGGGAGGACCAGCTCACTGACGGCGGCCAGGGCCGACACCGTCGCGGCGGCCACCAGGATGCACCCGATGATCGTCCACGCGACGATGCCGACCCGTTGGACCGCGGTCATGTCAGGCGATCAGCTTCGCCTTGGCGGCAGCGAACTCGTCCTCGGAGATCGCGCCGCGGTCGCGCAGGTCGGCCAGGCGGGAGAGTTCACCCGCAACGCTGGTGGAACCTGCGGACGCCTGGATGTACTGCTGCACCGCAGCCTCCTGGGCCTTGTGATGCGCCAGCGCGCGCTCGTTCATGCCCTTGCCGCGGACGACGATGTAGATGAACGCGCCGAGGTACGGGAACACGATCAGCAGCAGGACCCAGAGGACCTTCACGCCGCCGGAGGTGGAGTGGTCGCGGAACAGGTCACCGAAGATGGTGAACAGCAGCATGATCCACATGAAGAACAGGAAGAACCAGAGCATGGACCAGAGGACCTGGCCGACTGCGAAGGTTGCGAGCATGGGTGTTGTCTCCTCGGAACGAGTGTCAGAGGCACGGCGCCTCCATCGCTGCACGCTACGCAACGGCCGCTGCCAGGGTGATCACCCTGACCGGGTGATCTGCGAACCCTCCCGCGTGGCCTACGGTCGCAGTCGATGAAGCTGAGCCGCGACGTGCTGCAGAAGGAGGCGATCGCCGGATTGCCCGGGGCGATCAGCAGCGTGCCCGACGGCATGGCCGCTGCCATCCTCGCCGGCGTCTCGCCGGTGCAGGGCCTGTACGCCAGCTTCGTCGGGCCGACGGCCGGTGGCATCGTGTCCAGCACGCGCATGATGGTGATCACCACCACCAGCGCAGCAGCGCTCGCCGCAGGGTCGGCGCTCTCCGGTCTCGACAGTGAGACCCGCAACCGTTCGATCATCCTGCTCACCCTCATCGCCGGCATCCTCATGATCGCGGCGGGCATCGCGAAGCTGGGGCGATACACCCGCTTCGTCACGCAGTCGGTGATGATCGGCTTCCTCACCGGTGTGGCCGCCAACATCGTGTTCGGGCAGTTGCAGGACCTGGTGGGCTACGACGCCGGACGCGGCGACGCGATCGTGCGCGCGGCCAGGGTGCTCACCCACCCGGGCGACTGGCACGTGCCGTCGCTGCTCGTCGGTCTGTCGGCGATCGCGCTGCTCGTGATCCTCGACCGCACACCGCTCGGCGCGTTCGCTGCGGTCATCGCGCTCGTCGGCCCCACCGTCGCGGTGCTCGCGTTCTCGGTCGAGGGTGTCGCCAAGGTGTCCGACATCGGCGCGATTCCGAGCGGCATCCCGCTGCCGGCCATGCCGCACCTGTCCGACCTCACCGTGTCGCTGTTCATCGGCGCGCTCTCGGTCGCTGCCATCGTGCTGGTGCAGGGCACCGGTGTCGCGGAGGCCGCGCCGAACCTGGACGGCACCCCGAGCGACCCGAACCGCGACTTCATCGCCCAGGGCGCCGGCAACGTCGCCGCCGGGTTCTTCAAGGGCATGCCCGTCGGCGGCTCGGTCGGTCAGACCGCACTGAACCGGTCGGTCGGCGGTCGCACCCGCTGGGCCGCCATCTTCAGCGGCCTGTGGATGTTCGTGATCCTCGCCGTGTTCTCCACCGTCGTCGGCAAGGTGGCCGTCCCCACGCTCGCCGCGGTGCTGATCGTCGCCGGCATCAGCTCGTTGCGCCCACGCGAGGCACTCGCCGTGTGGCGCACCGGCATGAACTCGAAGGTCGCGATGACCACCACGTTCGTGGCCACGCTCACCCTTCCGGTGGCGGCGGCCGTCGGTATCGGCGTGGCGCTCTCGCTGCTGCTGCAACTGAATCGCGAAGCCCTCGACCTCACGGTGAAGGAGGTCTACTTCGACGAACAGGGCCGCGCAGCCGAGCGCCCGGCACCGGCGGCGCTGCCCTCGGGCAAGGTGACCGTGCTCACCGTCTACGGCAGCCTGTACTACGCGGGGGCACGCACGCTGCAGGCGCGCCTTCCCGACCCGGCCGGCAGCCACCAGGCTGCGGTCGTGCTGCGCCTGCGCGGCCGCACGTCGCTCGGTGCCACGGCCTACGCCGTGTTGCAGCAGTACGCCACCAAGCTCAGCGCGGTCGGCGGCCAACTGACGCTCACCGGGCTCGAGCCGGGCGTGCTCGAGGAACTGCACCGCACCGGCCGGTTCGACCTGGAGGGACCGGTGACGCTGCTGCCCGCCACCGAGGTGCTGTTCGAGTCGACGGAGAAGGGCTACAAGTCCGCCGAGGCGTGGATCATGTCGCAGCCGCCGGCGGCGACCGAGGAGGAGCCATCATGAGACTGCCGTCATGGCGCCCCGGCGCCACCCGCGACGCCCTGCTGGCGTTCCTGGACGCGTCCGCCACCATCGCCCCCGAGGACCGCGTCGCCGTGTTCGACAACGACGGCACGCTGTGGTGCGAGAAGCCCGCGTACCCGCAGTTGGCGTTCTGCGTGCACGAACTCGGCAAGGCGGTCGCCGCCGACCCCACGCTCGCCGAACGCCAGGAGTACGCCGCGCTGCTCGAGCGCGACCACGCGCTGGTGGCCGAGTTGGGACTGCCGCGCATCGGGATGGCGCTCGCCGAGCTGTTCGCCGGGATGACCGCGGACGAGTTCGCCGCTCGGGTACGCGGCTTCCTGCATGCTGCGCCGCACCCGATCGCCGGCCGCCCCTTCGCCGGCGCCACCTACGCACCGATGCACGAGTTGATCGACGAGCTGCGCGCCGCGGGCTTCACCGTGTTCATCGTCACCGGTGGCGGCACCGAGTTCGTGCGAGCGATCAGCCAGCAGGTGTACGGCGTGCCGCCCGAGGGCGTGGTCGGCACACTCGTCGGCTACGAGTACGTCGCAGGTGACGGTGCGCCGACGCTGGTGCGCACCAACGGCCTCAGCGGCGACGCCAACGAAGGCGTCGCCAAGGTGGTGCACATCCAGCAGCACCTCGGCCGCCGCCCCGTGTTCGCCGCCGGCAACTCGGCGGGCGACCGCGAGATGATCGAGTGGGCGCTGGCCGCGGACGGCCCGACGCTCGGGCTGCTGGTGCACCACGACGACGCCGAGCGGGAAGCGGCGTACGCCAGCGTCGCCGGCACGTTCGACGCCGACGAGGACATCGTCGAGGTCGCGATGCGCCAGGGCTGGACCGTGGTGAGCATGCGCGACGACTGGACGACGGTCTTCGGCTGAATGGGGGTGCGCTGATGGAAGGTCATGGGCTGAACCTGGCGGTGGTGGTCGCGCTCGCGAGCACCCTCGTCGTGTGGGCGCTGCTGTCCGGCCGCCTCCAGAAGTGGAACATCTCCGCGCCGATGTGGTTCGTCGCGGTCGGCTTCCTGCTGTCACGCGACGGCACCGGCGTGGTGGACGTGCACCTCGGCAGCGAGGGGTTGCGCGAGCTGGCCGAACTGACGCTGGCACTCGTGCTCTTCAGCGATGCAGCGACCGTCAACATGCGCCGCCTGCGCGCCGATGCGGTGCTGCCGGCCCGCCTGCTCGTCGTCGGCCTGCCGCTCACCATCGCCCTCGGCACGCTGATCGCCCACCTGGTCATGCCGTCACTCGGTTGGTGGGTGTGTGCCGTCATCGGCGCTTCGGTCGCTCCCACGGACGCTGCGTTGGGCAAGGCGATCATCGAGGACGAGCGGGTGCCGTCGCGCATCCGCCGCGTCCTGAACGTGGAGAGCGGCCTGAACGACGGCATCGCCACTCCGTTCGTGAAGTTCTTCCTCGTCGCCGCGGTTGCGGGCACTGCGCTCGAGACCGATTCCGAGGGCCGGGCCATCGCCGAACTCGCGGTCGGCGTCGTGGGCGGTGCCGTCGTCGGCGCGGCCATCGCGTGGGCGCTGCAGCGTGCCGTCACCAACGGCCTGGGCTCGCGCAGCTACCGAGCGTTCGGCGTCCTCGCCGCCGCCTTCCTCGGGTACGCCGCGGTCATCCAGATCCACGGCAACGGGTTCGTCGGCGCATTCGTCGCCGGCCTCGCTTTCGGCGCTGCCACCACCGACGGGCTGGACGAGTCGCTGGAGTTCACCCACGAGGCCGCCGAACTGGCGTCGCTCGCCGTGTGGTTCATGTTCGGCGCACTGATGGTGCCCGAGCTGGCGAACGCCACCTGGCGCGACGTGGTGTTCGCGCTGCTGGCGCTCACCGTCGTGCGCATGCTGCCCGTGGCGTTGGTGCTGCTCGGCTCGAAGCTCGACCTCGCGACCGTGGGCGTGGTCGGCTGGTTCGGCCCACGCGGCCTGGCATCGGTGGTGTTCGCGCTGCTCGCATTGGACGGGTTGGCGCCCGAGGACGGGTCGCGGGTGGTCGTCGCCATCACCACCACCGTCGCCGCCAGCGTGGTGCTGCACGGTGCGTCGGCCGCGCCGATCAGCGCGCGCTACGCCCGCTACGGCCGCACCCACGCCGTGGCGCACGCCGACTGATTCATTTCAGTCGCGCACGACGCAACGGAAGCCGACGTGGCTCATGCCCGTGTCGACCATCTGCGGGCGACGTGCCGCTGGGCGGTAGCGCCGGCAGTAGCTGTCGGCGCACAGGAACGAACCGCCCTTGATGACCTTGCGCGGCACGGCGAACTGCGGCTGCGCCGGGTCGAGGCTGCCGGTCACGTCGCCACCGCGCGGGTTGTCCGGCACGCAGCACGGCTTGTCGGCGTCCGGCGCGTGCAGGCCGTACCAGTCGTCGGTCCACTCCCACACGTTGCCGGCCATGTCGTAGAGCCCGTACCCGTTGGGCGGGAACGAGCCGACGGCCGTCGTGTGGCCGTAGCCGCGGGCGGCTCGGTACGGGAAGTCGCCGTGGTAGAAGTTCGCCAACGCGGCGCCCGGCCCTTCGGCCTCGGCACCCCACACGTACGGCATGCCCTCCAGGCCGCCGCGTGCGGCGACCTCCCACTCGGCCTCGGTGGGCAGGTCCTTGCCCGCCCAGTCGGCGTACGCCGCTGCGTCCTCGTACGCGACGTGCACCACCGGGTGGTCGGCGCGCCCGCGCAGATCGGACCGTGCCGGCCCCTCGGGATGACGCCAGCACGCCCCCGGGGTCCACACCCACCACTGGCTGAGGTGGCGCAGGTCCACCGGACCCTGGGTCGGCACGAACACCATCGAACCGGGCACCAGGTTCTCGGGCGGCGCACCCGGGAAGTCGGCCGGGTCGAGCGGGCGCTCGGCCACCGTGACGTAATCGGTGTCGTCGACGAAGATCGCGAAGTCGGCGTTCGTCACGGGGTGCGCGTCGATCCGGAACGAATCGACGCGCACCCGGTGGACGGGAGCTTCTTCGGGATAATGCGCCTCGGATCCCAGCAGGTAGGTACCCGCCGGGATCCGGACCATTTCGGTCACGAGCTGGGCAGCCCGGCGCGCAGCTTCTCGAGCATGTCGCCCACGGTGAAGCTGGCGGATTCCTGCCGCGGCGGGAACTCCACCAGCGTGCTGGCCATCTGCATCACGATGGCCTGCGCGGGGATCACGAGGTACGCACGATCGATCAACCAGTCGAAGTAGGTGTTCGACGTGATGTCGGCACGCTCGTACGGGTCGGTGCGCAGGTTGAACACCTTCGGCACGCGCAGCTTGGTGTACGGCTCCATCCACACCTGCAACGTGCCGGTGGCGCGCTGCTCGAGGAACACGAACTTCCAGTTGTCGTACCGCATCGCGGTGAGGTCGCCGTCGTCCGACACGTAGAAGAACGAGTTGCGCGCGCTCGTGTCCGACTCGCCGGTGATGTAGGCCAGCTGGTCGTTGCCGTCGAGGTGGACGCGGTACTGCTTGCCGTTCAGTTCGGTGCCGGCCTTCAAGCGCGCCGCGATGTCCTTGTCGCCGACGGCCGACAGCAGCGTGACGAACCAGTCGTTGTGACTGAAGATGCCGTTGAGCACCACACCCGACGGCACATGACCGGGCCAGCGCACGAGTGCGGGCACGCGGTAGGCACCCTCCCAGTTCGAGTTCTTCTCGTTGCGGAACGGCGTCATGCCCGAGTCCGGCCAGGTGTTCAGGTGCGGGCCGTTGTCGGTGCCGTAGATGACGATGGTGTTCTCGGTGAGACCGTGCTCGTCGAGGTAGTCCAGCAACTGGCCGACGAGCTTGTCGTGCTCGACCATCACGTCGTGGTACTCCGACTGCCAGCGGCCGGCCTGGCCACGGATCTCTTCCTTGCAGTGCGTGCGGAAGTGCATGTGCGTGGTGTTGAACCACACGAAGAACGGCTCGTCGCCATCCTTGGCGCGGTCCATGAAGTCGATCGCCTTGTCGCGAGCTTCTTCGTCGATGGTCTCCATGCGCTTGCGGGTGAGCGGGCCGGTGTCCTCGATGCGGCCGTCGGCGAAGCTGTGGATCACGCCACGGGGACCGAAGCGGGCACGGAAGTTCGGGAACTCGTCCTCCGGCGGGTAGTCCTGGTGCTCGGGCTCCTCCTCCGCGTTGAGGTGGTAGAGGTTGCCGAAGAACTCGTCGAAGCCGTGGTTGGTGGGCAGGTGCTCGTCACGGTCGCCGAGGTGGTTCTTGCCGAACTGGCCGGTGACGTAGCCGTGGTGCTTCAACGCCGTCGCCAGCGTCGGGTCCTCGGGCTTGATGCCGAGCTCGGCGCCCGGCATGCCCACCTTGGTGAGGCCGGTGCGCACCGGGTTCTGGCCGCAGATGAACGCGGCGCGGCCGGCGGTGCAGCTCTGCTCGCCGTAGTAGTCGGTGAAGCGAGCGCCTTCGTCGGCGATGCGGTCGATGTTCGGCGTGCGGTATCCCATGATCCCGTCGCTGTACGTCGAGAGGTTGGTGATACCGATGTCGTCACCCCAGATGACGAGGATGTTGGGCTTGTCGGTCATACGTGGCTCCTGTGGTGGACGAGGGTGAGAGGGGTGCACATCATCTCAGGGGTTTAGGGCACCCGCGTCACGCTCGAGCGAGACGAGGGCTGCGCCCACCTGGCGCAGACGATCCAGCAGCCCGTTGAGGGCCGGCTGGTCCACCACGCCGGTGATCAGCACCGTGACGCCGTCGCCGCGCCGCACCTGCACGTCGGGGAAGGCATCGGCGGTCAGCTCGTCGATCTCCCCTTCGATCGTGATGCGATAGGCCACGTCGGTCATCGGCCGAGTGTGCAACGCCCGCTCACCCCCGTCGTCACCCCTCCAAGGTGAACGGCCGCAGCCGTGCCCCTAGCATCTCGCCCGTGGACGAGCGTGTCGAGCAGCAGATCCTGCCCGTCGCCTCGCGGCCCCCCGTGTTCTCGCGGACCAAGTTCCTGGCGCCGCAGCAACGCACCTCCCTCGTTTCCCGTCATGACCTGGTCGAACGACTGCGGGCGGCGGCCGACCTGCCGCTCACGATCGTGGTCGGTTCCCCGGGTTCGGGGAAGTCGTCCCTGCTCACCGAGTGGTTCCGCGAGGCCGACGACGGCAGCTTCGCCTGGCTGGCAGCCGACCGTGGCGACGACGAGCCGCGTCGCTTCTGGTGGGGCTTCATCCGTGCCATCCAGCACGTCGACCCTGCCTTCGGCGTGGAGTCCGCCGACCTGATGACGCTCGACGGCCACATGAGCGCCGACGTGCTGGAGTCGATCCTCGATGCCGATGCCCGTCTCGACGATCGGGTGACGCTGGTGATCGACGACTTCCACCTCGTCTCGCTGGTGGCGGCGCAGCAGCTGCAGCACCTGTTGGAACGAGGCATGCAGCACGTTCGCCTGGTGATCGGCAGCCGCAGCGACCCGGCCGTCGGCCTGCCCCGGCTGCGCGTGCAACACGCCGTCGCCGAGATCCGTGAGGCCGACCTGCGACTGTCGATGGAGGAGACCCGTTCCCTGTTGGCGAACATGGGCCTCGACCCCGACAGCGTGGACGCCGCGGCACTGCTCACCCGCACCGAGGGCTGGGCCGCCGGCCTGCAGATGGCGGCGCTGTCGGTGATCGGCTCGGACGACCCTGCAGCCCGCATCCTCGAACTGGCGGGCACCACGCAGACGATCGCCGGCTATCTGACGGCGGAGGTGGTGTCCAACCAGACCGAACGGATGCGCCGCTTCCTGGAGGACACGTGCGTCGTCGAGGAACTGGACGCGGCGCTGTGCACGGCGCTCACCGACCCTCTGCCGGACGGCTCTCGGGTGACGTTGCAGGACGTGGAGGCCGCCAACCTGCTGTTGGTGCGCATCGACGCAGCGGGCACGGTGTACCGCTACCACCACCTGTTCGGCGAGATGCTCCGCCACCGGCTGCACGCGCAGGATGCGGGCCGCTTCCGGACCCAGCACGCCAGGGCCGCGTTGCACTACCAGCAGTCCGGCGACGTGACCAACGCCGTCCGCCACCTGTGGCACGCCGGCCGCTCGGCGGCCGCCGCGCAGCTGCTGCGCGAACAGCTGGACGAGTTCTTCATGCACGCCGGCACCCCTCCGCCGGTGGACCACACGACGATCCCCGACGCCGACGAGCTGCGCGCGTCGCCCGGCGATGCGGTCGGCTACGCGGTCGGCCTGGTGATGAACGGTCACCCGCAGCTCGCGAAGACCCTCATGCGGCGAGCGGACAGCATCGCCGCTCCCGTGGACAGCGGCGTGTCGACGCTCGACCGGGCGCACATCCTCGCTGCGCGACTCGTCGCCGAACTCGGATCCGGCGAACCCGACGTGGCACTGGAACTGATGCCGCGCCTTCGTGAGGTCACCGACGGCCAGGGGCTCGACGACGACCCGTGGGTGCGGACGGCCTGGCCGTTCGGCATGCGCGCCGCGATCTGGCAGAACGACTGGGCGACGTTCGACACACTGCGTGAGCAGGCCGAACGCAACCCGCAGCCCCGCGTGTGGGAGGTGGACGTGACGGGGGTGCTCGGGTTCGCTGCCCTCGAACGCGGCGAGATCGATCGTGCCGTCGACCTGCTCCAGGCGTCGAGCGCCGCCGCGGCGGAGTACGACGCGACCGGGAGCGGTCCGCACCTGGCCACCCGTGCCGCCCTCGGCGCAGCCCTGGTGGACGCCGGCCGCCTGCAGGAGGCCGCACCCGAGGTCGCCTCGGTGGAGGACGCGTACCGCAACGGCCGCGTGCCGGTCTACGTGATCGGGGCGCTCGCGGAGGCCCGCCTGCAACGGGCGAACGGGAACCTCGACGCGGCGTTGGCCACGCTCGCGGCCACCCGCTCCCGTCTGCGCAGCCTTGCACCCGGCCCGGTGATGCTGGCCCGGGTCGATCACGCCGAGCTCGGCCTGCGGCTGGCCAACGGCGAAGTGGACCGTGCGGAGCGGCTGTGCGAGGAGCTGCCGCCCGGCCATCTGGCGGACCTCGGCGCGGCCTGGGTCGCCTGGGCGCGACAGGACTGGGCCCGCGTGGCGGAGCTGACCGAGGTGCTGGAAGCGTCGGCGACGACACCTCGACGACGGGTGGAGTTGGGCCTGCTGCGCACCCGCGTGGCGATCGATCAGGGCCGCCCGGCGGACGACGAGGCAGAGGCCCTGTTCGACGCCGCCGAGCGACACGGGTTGGTGCTCCCGATGGCCGAGGCCGGCACGTCGGTGCTGCGTGCGGTCAGCGACGTGGCCCGTCGACGCCCGCGGACCGCATTCGTCGAGCGGCTGCTGCTCACCCGCCCACTGCCGCGGCCGGCCGATCAGGCCCGCGCAACCCACCGGGTGGACGAGCTGTCGAGCCGCGAGCTGATCGTCCTGCGCTACATGGCCACCTCGATGAGCAACCAGGAGATCGCCGAGGCGCTGTACCTGTCGGTGAACACGGTGAAGACCCACATCAAGCACGTCCTGCGCAAGCTGCAGGCCGGTTCCCGTGCCGAGGCCACCCGCCGGGCGCAGGAACTGCACTACCTGTAGACGGCTGGTTGAATGGAGGCATGGCCTCCCGTGACGCTCACCTCGCCCGGATCGACGGCGGCACGTTCGACGTCCTCATCGTGGGCGGCGGCATCAACGGGGCCGTGGCCGCAGCCTCGCTCGCGGGCCGTGGCGCGTCCGTCGCGCTGGTCGACCGCGGCGACTTCGGCGCGTTCACCAGCCAGGAGTCGTCGAACCTGGTGTGGGGTGGCTTCAAGTACCTCGAGCACTACGAGCTCCTCCTCGTGTGGAAGCTGTGCCGGTCCCGCAACCGGCTGATGAAGGCCTACCCGGACAACATCAAGGAGATCAGCTTCCTCGCCACGCTCGACGAGACGTCCCCGTTCAAGCCGTGGTTCGCGGGCCTGGGCGCGCTCGGCTACTGGATGATCGGCCAGTTCGGCACCCGCTACCCGCGCACGCTGAAGAAGGCCACCATCGAGCAGGAGGAACCGGTGATCAACACCGGCTCGGCACTCGGCGGCATCGAGTACCGCGACGCGTATCTGATCGACAACGACGCACGGTTCGTCTTCTCGTTCGTCCGTTCCGCCCTGGAGGCCGGCGCCTCCGCCGCCAACTACGTCGAGCTGGTCAGCGCCGAGCGCGACGGCGATCGTTGGCGGGCCGAGCTGCGCGACACCGACACGGGTGCCACCTACACCACGTCGGCCAGGGTGATCATCAACGCGGCCGGCCCGTTCGTGGACGATCTGAACCAGTCGTGGGGCTCGGCCACCGACCACAAGATCGTGTACTCGAAGGGCATCCACCTGGTGGTGCCGCGGCTCACCACCACCGCCCACGAGCGCGTGCTCGCGTTCTTCGACGACACCCAGCGGCTGTTCTATGTCATCCCGATGGGCCGCCGATCGGTGATCGGCACCACCGACACTCGCGTCGACCAACCGTTCACGGCGGTCACCGACGAGGACCGCGACTTCCTGCTCGGCCAGATCAACGCTCGCCTCGACCTGCTGCACCCGCTGACCAAGGACGACATCATCAGCGAGCGGTGCGGCGTGCGGCCGCTCGTCGTGCAACGCACGGCCGGCAACACCGACGCGGTCGACTGGACGTCGCTGAGCCGCAAGCACGCCATCGAGACCGACCGCAAGCGCCGCGTCGTCACCATCTTCGGCGGCAAGCTCACCGACTGCCTCAACGTCGGCGAGGAGGTCGCCGATGCCGTCGAGGCGCTCGGCGTGCCGCTGGAGAGGGACCTCCACAACTGGTACGGCGAGCCGGCCAAGGCCACCCGCGACGAGTTCTACCGCCAGGCGCGGCTGATGAAGCTGGACGCGCTGCGCACCAAGCCCGACACCGAGCGGCTCACCGACCGGCTGTGGCGCCGCTACGGCCGCCGCGCGTTCTCGATGCTCGAGGCCATCCGCGACGACCCGCGCATGGGCGAGGACATCATGGAGAACGCGGACTACCTGCGCGTCGAGCTGCATCTCGGCGCCCACACCGAGATGATCACGCGCCTCGAGGACTTCATGCGCCGCCGGTCGAAGATCGACCTCGTCGTCCCGAAGGACGACATCGTCGGCTCGGCCGGGCTGAAGGAGGTCTGCGAGATCCTGTTCGGGGCCGACGCGGACCGCCGCCTGCACGAGTACCTGGCGGCGCGCCCCTAGTCCTGCCAGGACCGGGCGAACCCGACGAGGCGCTCGGCGAGCGGCGTCCAGTCGACGCCCGTCATGTCGACTCCGAGTTCCTGCAGCAGGCTGGTGCCCTCGCTGCCGAGGCTGCCGACGCACTGCATCGCCAGTGCACCCCGGTACGAGCCGTGGCGGGCGCCGAGCAGCTCGGCGGCGGCCAGTTGCGCCTCACCCTCGACGGACGCAGCGATCGCCTGCCACTGCGGCTCGCGGCGAGTGGCGATCAGCACTTCACGCCGGAAGCGGCGGGTGATGGTCATCTCCGGTGACGACCACAGCACCATCGTGGTCGACATCATCGACACACCGTGGTAGAGCGCGGCCTGGGTCCGCGCCGACACAACGGTCGTCTGCACACGCCGCAGCACGTCGGACATCAGCTCGTCGCGGTTCTCGTAGCGGGAGTAGACGAGCGTGGGCACGACTCGGGCGACACGGCCGATCGACGACAGCGTCGCGCGGTGCACGCCAACGCGGGCGATGACGGTCTGCGACGCCTGCACCAGTGCGGTGAGCACGGGATCGTCATCGGGCGCCACCTGCGGCGGCATCGACGGCGCCGGGCCGGACCAGGAAGGCTGCGAACCGTCGTCGGCCACACGCGGCGCGGCACTCAGGCGCGGCACCGCGTCGGCGACGGCGATCGACGACGACGCCACCACGTGCGAGCCGAGCACACAGCCGAGCGCCAGTGTCACCATGCCCAGGTCCATCACCGCCGACACGTCGTGGCGCAGCGTCGCGGACGTGAGCCCGTACTCGTCCAGCATGGCGATCACGTCCATCCGGGCGACGTCGGCCAACTCGTCGACGCGACGGCTGACGGCGAGCAGTTCGACCGCGACGCGCAGTTCGGCCGGGTGCTCTTCGAGCAGTCGGACGAGATCGCCGGCGTCGGCACCGTGCGTGCGCGAGGCGCGCACCGCGGCGTCGACGAGCGCCTTGACCGCGTCCACGCCGACCCGCTGCCACACGTCGGCGAGCAGTTCGTCCTGGTGCTCGTACCGTGCGTACATCGCTCCGGTGGTGAGCCCCGCGCGCTTGGCGACGCCGACCGTCGTGATGCGGTCGACGCCCACCTCGTCGATCATCTCCACGGCAGCGCGAAGGATGCGAGCGTCGTTCTCCAATGCCGCCCGTCGGCGCGGACGATCGTCTCCCATCACGGCGCAGACCCTACTGATGGCCCACCGACCCGAGGATCCTGCGCGATCAGTATTCGCTCAATTGTTCAGCTCACGCCGAGGCGCTCCTGGGCGACGCCCTTGAGGCGCTTGTAGTCCACCTTGCCGTTCGGCGCACGGCCGATCGTGTCGACGAGCACCAGTTGGCGCGGCGCCTTGTAGTGCGCGAGGTGCTCCTTCACGTGGTCGCTCAGCTCGTGCAGCGTGGGCTCGGCCCCGTCCACCGGTTCGACCACTGCGCAGATCGTCTCGCCGAAACGCGGATCGGGCAGGCCGACGGCGACCGCGTCGCGCACCGCCGGGTGTTGCTTCAGCGCCTCCTCGACCTCCTCGGGGAACACCTTCTCGCCGCCGGTGTTGATGCACACCGAGCCACGGCCCAGCAGCACCAACGTGCCGTCCTCGTTCACCTCGGCCCAGTCGCCGGGCACGCTCCACCGATGGTCCTCGAACGTGCGGAACGTCTGCGCCGTCTTCGCCTCGTCCTTGTAGTAGCCGAGCGGGATGAACCCGCCGACGGCCACCAGACCGCGCTCGCCCGAGCCGGGCACGACGCGGCGGCCGTCCTCGGTGAACACCGCGCACGACGGCCCGATCTGGAAGCGCGCGGTCTGCGAGGTGCCACCGGCGGTCGAGACGGACGCACCCATGCCGACGGCCTCGGACGACCCGAACGAGTCGAACAGCGCCGCCTGCGGCACGTGACGCAGCAGGCCCTCCTTGTTGTCCTGGCTCCACATCACGCCGGACGACGACATCATGATCAGGCTGGACAGGTCGTAGCGGCCGGGCTGCGTGTCGAGCGTCTCGAGGATCGGCCCGGCGAACGCCTGCCCGACGATGATCAGCGAGTTCACCCGGTTGCGCTCGACCTCCGCCAACAGCTCGCCCACGTCGAAGTGGCGCGACGGCAGGGTGACGATCGTGCCGCCGAGGTTCATCGCGATCAGGCTCGAGAACTGGCCGGTGCCGTGCATCAGCGGGCAGGCGGACAGCAGCACGAAACCCGGCACGTCCGGCGTCACTCGCTCGGCGAGCTGCTCGAGCGACTCGGCCGGCGGGATGCCGAGTACGGCGTTGCCACCCGCACCGAGCACGTTGAACAGGTCGTCCTGGCGCCACATCACGCCCTTCGGCATGCCGGTGGTGCCGCCGGTGTACAGCAGCAACAGGTCGTCGCCGCTGCGCCCCCACGGCCCGCACACCGGGCCGTCGACGCGCTGCGTCGCCACCTGCTCGTAGTCCGCCGCCCAATCGGGCACCGGCGCGGTGCCGTCGGCGACGCAGTACCAACGGCGCACCTTCGGCAGCTCGTGACGAACCTTCTCGACCAACTCCACGAACGCGGCGTGGAACACCACGGCCTCGGCGTCGGCGTTGTCGAACAGGTACACGATCTCGTCGTGTCCGTAGCGATAGTTCGTGTTCACCGGGGCGAAGCCACCCTTGAACGCAGCGATGTACGTCTCGAGGTACTCGGGCGCATTGAACAGATAGGCGGCCACCTTGCTCTGTTGCGTCAACCCGGCGGCGAGCATGTCGGCCGCCAGCGCATCGGCGCGGCGGTCGAACTCGGCCCAGGTGATCACCCGGTCGCCCTGCACCTGGCAGGGCCGGTCCGGCACCCGTGCCGCCACGGCCTCGTAGACGTCGGCGAAGTTCCATCCGGTCATGCAGTTCCCCCTCGAACGCTGTCCCCGGCACACTTTGCCAGGGTCTACGCTCGGCGCACCTACCGAGCCACACAGGGGGAATCGCCATGCGCCGGACGGCCATCGCGTTCGCATTCATCGGCGCGCTCTTCTTGAGCGCGTGCCAACTCGTCCTCGTGCCGACGGCACCGGGCGCGACCACCTGCCCGACAGGCAACTGGTCACTGGCATCCGAAGCCGTCAACGCGATGGTGACGAAGCTGGGCAGCAGCCTCGCCTCGAACCTGAAGGTGACGCTGTCGAACACCGGCGTCACCGCGGCCATCAACGCCGACGGCACCTGGACCGTGACAGCCCGCCAGACCGGCAGCTTCACCGGCACCCTCATGGGCCAGTCGGTCAGCGGCACCGGCGTGCTGGACGGCGTCGCCAAGGGCACGTACACGAAGACCCCCACCGCCATCACGTTCACCACCACGTCGCTCACCGGCACCAAGGCGGGCAAGCCCGCCACGCTCACCGTGTCGGGCACCCTCGGCGGCGCGCCGTTCACGAACGTCGTGTTCACGCTGCCGGGCACGAACTCCGACGACAGCGACACCGAGATGGAGGACGTGGTGGGCCTGACCGGCACCGCTGCCTACTCGTGTGCCACCACCGGTGCGCTGTCGCTGAACTTCACCCGCAGCAGCATCGAGATGAAGCTCAAGCGCTGACAGGAAAACGCAGTGAGGGGGCTCCCGGAACGGGAGCCCCCTCGCGCAACCTGGAGGCGACGATGGGAATCGAACCCATGTGGAAGGATTTGCAGTCCTTTGCCTCAGCCACTCGGCCACGTCGCCA
>JBMOGW010000039.1:0-18833 GCA_049318165.1 Ilumatobacteraceae bacterium | reverse complement strand
GCGATGAACAAGGCGACCGTCAATGCCATCGCTGATGCGGGTGGACGGGCTGCTGGGCGCATCACCGGCCTTCCCCATGAAGTGATCACACGAGCCGCTTCATGGTTCGCTACCGCACCGGATGGGCGGCGCTTCGCCGACATCATCCGCGACTCGGGCATCGAAGAGATGAAGCGAGCTCGGGATCAGCAGTACAGCGACCCATGGCTGCGGCCTGGCGACGTCTGAGCCATCGACCACGTCACTTCCGGAGCAGTTCGCTACGCCCGAGGAGCCGCGACCAGATAGGTGGCGTCCACCTTGGTGAGCAACTTGCCCGAGTCGTCGACCACATCGGTGGTGGTCACGATCAGTCGGCGACCGGCGCTCACGATCGTCGACCTGCTCGTGGCGTAGCCCGACTTCGTGTTCGACACCAACGAGATCGACGACTGCACGGCGAGGGGAAACGAGTCGGCAGGCGCGTGATACCGGGCGAGCGTGGTACCAGAGACGTCGGCCAGACCGAAGAGCGACGCAGCCGAGAACATGCCGGCCGGCTGACGGATCGCCGGCGTCAGCGCCATCCTCACCGCGACCACAGAGGGGTCGCCGAACAGTGGCTCGAGGCCGAGCGTGAGCGCCATGTCCTCACCAGCCACGAGCACGGCGTTCCAGTGGGCGAGGAACTCCTCGGTCGGTGCAGGCTCCTCTCGATCGATGCTCATCGGTTCGGCTCCCCTTCGGTTGATTCGGCTGCAGGTGCCGCCCCCCACCACGCGCCACGCGCCGCAGCGGCGGCCCCGCTCATGTGGAGTTCGTAGGTGTAGCTCGCCTCGGTGCGGTACTTCCGGATGAGGTCCCGATCTGCGGAACGGTTGATCGCTCCCTTCATCGCGCGAACCACCGCCGGCACTTTCGCTGCGATCGTGAGGGCGAGTGCATCCACTTCCTCCATCAAGCGGTCCGCAGGCGGAACGCTGTGGATGCTGCCGTAGGCGTGCATCTCCTCGGCCAGCAACGGTGCGCCGGTGAAGAGCGCCGCCCGCATTCGCTTCTCCGGCAACAGCCCGAGCGCCTGGACCACGCCACTCGCCGCCCCGTTGTCGATCTCGTTCAGTACGAACTGCGTGCCCTCGGCGGCGACCACGATGTCGCAGACCCCCACCACCAGCACACCGATGCCGTAGCAGAAGCCGTGCACGGCGGCGATGACGGGCACCGGGCATTGCTCGATGGCCGCGCAACACGCGAGGCCCTCCCGGATCTGACCGATGATGCCGTCGAAGCCGGTGAGTCGTTCCATCTCCTTGATGTCGCCGCCGGCCGAGAAGCCGCTGCGTTCGGCGCGCAGGACCACGACCGTGGCGGTCTCCGGCAGGTCGGTGAGCAGACGGGTCATCTCGCGCAGCAGCACGATCGAAAACGCATTCACCGGTGGGGCATCCACCACGATCTCGTAGACGCCGTGGTCTCGCATGTTGCCGCGTACGGTCATCTTGTTCTCCGCTCTCGCATGTCCATCCGGTCGATTCAGTAGCGCGATCTGTCCGACACCTTGATGTCGGACCCAGCCGTGGGCATTCGGTCGAGCCAGCGACCGGCGCGATCCGACTTCACCGCGGCGAGGCTCGCGAGACGAAGGCGAGCGCGCAGCCACCACGACTTCGCTTCCATCTGCTTCAGCGATGCCGAGGCCGCAGCCCTGTTCCCGAGACCCGCCGATCGGCGTTCCTCGGCGACCGCCACGATGTGGGCACGTGCCGATACCGGGTCGAGTTCGCGCAATGCGTCGGCGATGGCATCGACGGCGAACACGGCGTCGGGGATGCCCGAGTTCAGCCCGCGTGCGCCACCGAATGGCGGGAAGAGGTGCGCGGCTTCACCGGCCAGCAACACTCTGGCGTTCTCGTCCGTGTACGACGTGGCCACCGAACGATGGAAGCGGTACGTGGTGACCCACAGGGGCGGGAGGTCGAAGCCCGGACCGGCCACGGCGCTGACCCACTCGCTGAGTTTGGGATCGGTCTGCCATGCCTCGACGTCGTCGTCGAGCGAGCACTGCAGGTCCACACGGAGGCCGCCACCGAACGGCACGACGAGCACGTTGCGGCCACCCACTGCAGGATGCTGGTAGTGGAAGGCACGTTCGTTGTACTTGGGGTCGTTCTCGTTCGCCGCGAGGTCCACGATGATGAACGCGGTGTTGGACCGCGAACCCTCGAACTCGATGCCGAGGCCGGTGCGTACCGCCGAGCGCGCACCATCCGACGCGAGCACGTACCGCGCCCGCACGGGATCCTTCCCGGAGATCTTGAGTGTGACCCCGTCTCCGTCGGTGGACACTCCCTCGACCGGGTGGCCCCAGCGGAACTCCACGCCTTCGCGCCGACACCGCTCCAACAACACCTGCTCCTGCGCCGGCTGGGCAACGGAGATACCGAACTTCCCTGGCGGGGCAGCCGGAAACTTCCGCACGTAGACGTCCTTGGAGCGGAACGTGGTGCGCACCTGTGTCCATGACCGACTCTGCTCGATCAGCGGCGCAGTCACGCCAGGGGCGATTCGCTCCAGCAGATCGAGCGACTCCCGATAGAGAAAGACGGCGCGACTACCGGCCCGCGGCCGCCCTTCGGACTCGGCCTCGAGCACGACCACGGGAAGGCCGTGATGCCGCGCGGTGAGCGCTGCCACGAGGCCCACCGGGCCTGCCCCCACCACGACGACGGGCAGGGCTTCCGATTCGGCTGCCAGATCGTTCATGCCATCACTCCTTCGCGCCCCAGCACTCTGGAGAGCGCGTCGGTCAACAGTTGTCGTGCGGTCACCACGTCCTCGACGGCCACCGCGTGCCGCCATGCGATGTAGCCATCGGGACGAACGAGCAGCGCACCGGCCTCGTCGATCTCCCGCAGCGCCCACCATTCGCCATAGGGGTCGGCGGCACCCTCGGCACCGACGACGACCACTCGCAGCCAGGGATGTTCCAGTGACGCTGCTGCGTGCTCCCACGCCACACCGGCCAATCCGGTGACGACCGAGAACTTCCCGTTCCCCACCACGTCGAGCGTGGAGGTCCGCATGCCATCGCGCCCCACCAGCCACGCGTGCGGCAACTTCGCTCCGGGGCGTGTGCTCGGCTGGGCGTAGAGCTCCGGATCGCGGCTCCACTGCTCTGGCTCCACGCCCGGATCGGCGATGACAGCGTTCGACGTGTACCGCTGGTTGGACTCGACGCCGTGGGCATTGAACTCGTAGTGCTTCACGCGAAGGGCCTCGTACATCCGGTCTCGCAGTGCTGCACCTTCCGGGGTGCGAGCCTGCAACTGAGCAAGGCCCGCAGCGACCGGGTCGACGGCGTCGCGGTCGAACCAGTCGCGGAGACCGGCGAACTCGCGTCGCGACTGATTCGCTCGCGTCACGATCTGCTGACCGACCGGCACCCGTTCCTGCGAGTACGAATCGAGCAATGCCGACCCGGCGTGACCGCGCACGGCGAAGGCGACCTTCCATGCGAGGTTGAACGCATCCTGGATGGACGTGTTCGCCCCGAGCCCGTTGCTCGGCGGATGTCGGTGCACGGCGTCTCCACCACAGAACGCTCGGCCCGAGTGGTAGGACGTTGCGTACTGCTCGTTCACGTACCACGTGGTCGTACGGTCGACCGACACCTCGATGTCGGGGTCCCCGATGAAGGCCCGGATACGGGCGGCCACTGCTTCGTCGCCGAGATCTCCCGGTCCGACGGCCGGGTCGAACCCCCACCCGGCGATCCACTTCGTCCACGGCTCGACGGCGCGCAGGAGACCCAAACCGATCTCGCCGACCCCGGCCGTACGGTTGAAGATCCAGTGCAGGATGCTGGGCCGATGGGCGACGTAGTGCGTGAGATCGGCACTGAACTGCGCGTACACCGTGCCGGCTCGGGCGAGCTCGCCCACGAACGGAAGGTCGAGTTCGTCGGCCACCCGCGACCCGGCGCCATCGAAGGCGACCAGATACCGGAAACGCTGTGTCACGTTCTGCTGCGTGCGGAGGTCGCGCAACTCGACGTTGACACCGGATTCGTCCTGCTCGTGCGAGATGAACTCGGTGTTGAAGCTCAGCGCCACGCCGTTGCGGCCCGCTGCGTCCACCAGGATCGGCTCGAGCAGCGGCTGCGGGATGTCGACCATCGGCGACGGGCTCTGTCGCACGTAGTCGCCGTGCCGCTCGTCGCCGGTTCCCCAGGCCCGCAAGCGAAACAACTCTTCACCCGCGAGACTGGTGGCGAACATCGAGTCGCCCATTGCGGTCCATGGCGTCGCCGAACGAAGCACATTCTGCTCGACACCCAAGTCGCGGAACACTTCCGCGGCGCGTTGGTTGAGAATGTGAGCCCGAGGCGAGTTGGCGACCCACGGATACATCGACACGGCATGCACACGCACGCCGTAGCGCGCCAGCGCCAACGCCGCAGTGGCACCGCCTGGGCCGAGACCCACGACGAGCACATCGGCGTCGAAACCCTCCGCATCGGGGCCGAGACCGGTCGCACGGCGAACGTTCCGCGTGAAGTTCTCGACCTCGGGGTTGCTCATTGGGTTGGCTGGCCAGCAGGTGCCGACGTGGCGAACGTGACGTCGCCGAGTGTGCTGAACAGGGCGGTGACCGTGTCGCCGGCGCTGAACGGGATGGCCTTCACGAACGAGCCGGACAGCACGACGCTGCCGGCAGTCATCGTCACACCGAACGATGCGAGCTTGTTGGCCAGCCAGACGACGGCATTCACGGGGTTGCCCATCACTGCAGCGCCGACGCCGGTCTCTTCCACCGACCCGTTCTTGTAGAGCGCCGCGCCCTCACGTCGGATGTCGATCTCATCGAGGCGCATCGGGCGGCCGCCCAGCACCACCAGACCACACCACGCGGCGTCGGCAACACTGTCGATCAGCGG
Organism: Ilumatobacteraceae bacterium; assembly: GCA_049318165.1. Lineage (GTDB taxonomy): Bacteria > Actinomycetota > Acidimicrobiia > Acidimicrobiales > Ilumatobacteraceae > UBA668. The sequence continues at coordinate 13,918 of JBMOGW010000039.1, read as the reverse complement.
CTTCGGGCCACGACCGCGGTAGCGGCTGTCGACGATCTCGATGGCCGGGAGCACATAGTCGGTGGCCCTGATGATGTCGGCGGCGTTCAGGCCCGGCCCGGTGAGGTCCTTGCCCAGGACGAACGCGATCTCGAGCTCCACGAGCGGACGGTTGAGACGCGTCATGTCGATGGTCGAGCCTTCGGGCACGATCCAGTCGTCGGTCAACGTGCCGTAGTCCGGCTCGGTGGCCCCCGACAGCTGCTGCATCGCCTTCGAGGTGAGGCCGACCTTGTGGCCCTTGATCGTGCGGCCAGCAGCGACCTTCATTTCCGTGACGAGTTGGGCGATCCGATACGAGTCCTCGATGTCGGCGTCCGGGTGAGTGATGGTGAACGGCTCGATCGGGGCCGTGTCCGCCTCGGCGCGGTACAGCGCCTCCGCCATGGCGACGCGTTGTTCGTGGGTCAGCATCAGTTGGTTCCTTCCTGGTTCGCTGCGTTCTTCTCGGCGTCACGGGCTGCCCACCAGTCGCCTCCCAGGGCGACTCGGCGGATGGCATCGGTGTCGTGCGGCTGGTGCCCGACCTTGCTCGACGGTGCCGGCTTCTCGGCGACGGTGTTGGAGAGTCGACCGACGCCGGTGACCTCCACCTCCACCACATCGCCGAGCTGCATCGGACGCGAGTTGGCCGGGGTACCGGTGAGGATCACATCGCCGGGAAGGAGCGTGATGTGACGGCACAGGTCGGCGAGGATGTAGTCGATACCGAACGTCATGTTCGACACAGGGTCCTCCTGCACCACTTCGCCGTTGATGTAGGTGCGCAAGGTTTCCTTGCGAATGTCGATTCCCGACACGATGCCGGGCCCAACGGGGCAGTAGCCGTCGACGCCCTTGACCCGGGTCATGCCGCCCTGATCCGTCTCGCGGTAGTCGTGGAGGCCCACGTCGTTCGCCGGAGCAAAGCCGGCAATGTGGTCCCACACGTCGGCCGGGGCGACGTCGGTCATCGGTCGACCGACGATCGCCGCGATCTCACCTTCGTAGTTGATGAACTGACAGTCGGCGGGGCGGTACAGCATTCCGCGGTGGCTGTTCATCGCGGTCGGCGGCTTCTGGAAGTACGTCGGCTCACTCAGCGCAGGCGCTCGGAACTCGACGCGCCGCGAGTCGTAGTTGAGATGGATGCAGATGATCTTGGTGGGGTCGCACGGCGGCAGGTAGACCGCCGTGGCCTCCTCCACTCGTCGACCGCCGGGGAGGATCAACTCCGTGCCGTCGTCGCTCGGCGTGACCCACTGCGGGTACCCCCCGAACACGATGCGGCGCAACTCTCGACGCGGGCCGTCCAAAACACTCATCAAGGATCCTCGATTCTGCTGTCCCCACCCGCATGGTAGTGACGGCATCGATTGTAAAGCAAGCGCTTGGTCAGGCGTTTCGGAGCAGATCCTTGAACGGTGTTGTCCTGCTGTCGCCTGGCTCCCTCGGCAGCCCGAGCCCACGCTCACCGATGATGTTGCGCTGCACCTGGTCCGTGCCGCCGTAGATCGATGGAGCGGGCGAGAACACGATCATCTCTTGCATCTCGCCACCGGTCGGCGAGGTGGGGCCCCACAGCATCGCGTCGGCACCGAGCACCGCGCAGGCCACTTCGCGGGAGAGTCGGGTGGTGACGCCGCTGAGCAGCTTGGCGAGGTTGGCCTCCATCCCCGTGCTCGCCTGCCCGCTCTGGGCCCTCGCCGTGTTCCACGTGTTCAAGCAGTCGAGGGAGTGAAGACGAGCGAGTTCCTGACGGATCGCCGGGTGTTCGGCCGTGCCGTTCGCAGCGGCGAGCGCGACGAGTTGCCTGACCACCGCACCGATGTTCGTCGTCGGGCCACCCACACCCTGCAACACGCCGAGGAAGTCGCCCACCCGCCGCTGGAGTTGACCCGCGACCGCGCCGGGGAGGGCGCTGCCGGCACCCATGGCCTCACCACCCGAGCCGAGCGACGCACGTTCCTCGGAGAGGGTGGTGTTGGCCACGGCCCACCCGTTGTTCACACCACCGATCACGTTCGATGCTGGCACTCGAACGTCGTCGAGAAAGACCTCGTTGAACATTGCATGCCCGGTCATCTCACGAAGTGGACGCACTGTCACGCCGGGCTGTGTCATGTCGAGTGCGAAGAAGGTGATGCCCTGGTGCTTGGGGAGATCCGCGTCGGTGCGAGCGAGCAACATGCCCCACTGCGCGTACTCCCCCGCCGATGTCCACACCTTCTGCCCACTCACGACGTACTCGTCGCCGTCAGGTATCGCGCGGGCGCTGAGCCCCGCGAGATCGGAGCCCGCTCCCGGCTCGGAGAACAACTGACACCATGCCTCAGTCCCGTCGAGAATGCGAGGAATGAAGCGGGCCCGCTGCTCCGGGGTGCCGTGCGCAGCGATGGTGGGCGCCGCAAGCATCAGACCCAGCCCGTTCGGGGGGCCGACACAGCCGGCCTCGGCCAGCGCCGACGACACCGCTGCGGCAAGGTCACGCGAGTAGCCACGTCCGCCCATCTCCACCGGCAGCATCGGGTGCGAGAAGCCCGCTGCCGCGAGACGACGCCACCACTCGGCGACGGTCGCGTTCTCATCCCACTGCGCTGCCGCCCATGCGGCGAACTCGGAACCCACCTGCGCAGTCGTCACCGCGCCCGACCGATTCTCCATCGACTTCTCCATGTCGAGCAGCGTACTTGAGCAAGCGCTTGGTGAATTGAATCAGCTAGCGTCTCGGCATGTCGCCGCAGCCAGAAATGCACCAGACAGGTACCGGTAGCATCGCCGCCGTGACCGAGTCGACGAACCCGCCTGCGAACGCCACGCGGCGCCAGCAGATCCTCGACACGGCCGCTGCGGTGTTCGCCGAGAAGGGCATCGCCTCCACCACCGTCCGCGACATCAGCGAACAGGTGGGCATCTACTCGGGAAGCCTCTATCACCACTTCAAGTCGAAGGAGGAGATCGTCGCCGGCATTTTGGAGCCGGTCGTGGCATCTCAGGTAGCGGCGCTCGAACACATCACCTCGACCACCAACGACCCCGTGGAGATCCTCAGCCAGGCGGTGGTGGCCGCAGTCGCGCAAACCGCAGCCAACCCGGTCGCCGCTCGAATCCTGCAGCAGAACGGCTCGCAGCTCAGCAAGTACCGCGGCCTCGACGACCTCGTCGTCCAGCGTCGTTCGTTGCGCACGGCGATCGAAACGGTCATCGTCGACGGGGTTGCCGCTGGCGCCTTCCGCGCCGATGTGGACCCGAAGGTGGCGGCGACGGCCTACTTCGACGGCGTGGTGGGCGCGTATCGGCACCTCGCGCCGGCAGGCGACCACGACGTGACGACGCTCGCCCAGCAACTCATCGCGATCACCGTGCTCGGGCTGTGCCCGCACGCTCGCTGACGTCGACGAATCCGCTAGGCGCGCTCAACCACCACGGCGATGCCCTGACCCACGCCGATGCACATCGCCGCCAGGCCATACCGGCCGCCGGTTCGCTGGAGATGGTGCACCAGCGTGGTGATGATGCGAACGCCACTGCACCCGAGCGGGTGACCGATGGCGATGGCGCCGCCCTGCTGATTCACCTTGGCGGGGTCGAGGTCGGGCCACTCCCGCAGGCACGACAGCGCTTGTGCTGCGAAGGCCTCGTTCAACTCGACGGCGTCGACGTCGTCCCAGGTGAGGCCCGCGCGCGTCAGCGCGGCTCGCGCTGCCGAGACCGGCCCGAGGCCGTACAGGTGTGGCTCCACACCACTGGTGGCTCGACTCACGACACGCGCCAACGGCGTCGCCCCGCAGCGCTGCACGCCATCGTCCGACATCAACAACAAGGCGGCCGCACCGTCGTTCATGGGTGACGCATTGCCGGCGGTGACGGTGCCATCCGGCCGGAACACGGGCTTCAGGCGCGCCAAGCTGGTGGCAGTCGAGTCGGGCCGAATGCATTCGTCACGGGCGAGGTCCACTCCGGGAACCGCGACGACCTCGCGATCGAACCAGCCGTCATCCCACGCCGCGGCCGCGCGCCGATGCGACGCAGCAGCGAACTCGTCCTGCTCGTCGCGCGTCAGGCCGAAGCGGTCGGCCAGCAACTCGGCACCCTCACCCAGCGAGATCGTCCACTCCTGCGGCATCGACGGGTTGACCATTCGCCAACCCAGCGCCGAATTCCACAACTGCTCGTGGGTGGTCGGAAAGCCTTTCGACGGCTTCAGCATCACCCACGGGGCGCGGGTCATGCTCTCAACCCCGCCGGCAAGCACCACATCTGCATCGCCCACCGCAATCGCCCGCGACGAGCCGATCACCGCTTCCATTCCGCTGCCGCACAGGCGGTTCATCGTGGCGCCGGGCACCGTGACCGGAAGGCCCGCGAGCAACGACGCCATCCGAGCCACGTTTCGGTTGTCTTCGCCCGCTCCGTTGGCATCACCCGCGTACACCTCATCGATGCGCGCCGGATCCAAGCCGGGAACTCGGTCGAGCAATGCTCGAAAGGTGCCGGCGAGAAGGTCGTCGGGGCGCACCGCCGCGAGCGCTCCGCCCAGTCGGCCGATCGGGGTGCGCACCGCGTCGACGATGAAAGCGGTCGTCGTCATGATGCCTGCAATTCTCGGAGTGAGGTGAGTTCGTGTGCGGTGGGTGGAGGAGTGGCATCCACGTGGTCCCGGAATTGCAGCGGCCAGCCAGTGGCCGCTATCGCCTGTTCCCTCGTCACGCCAGGATGAAGGGCCGACATCGTGAGCTCACATGTCACCGGGTCGGGCTCCAGTACGCCGAGGTCGGTGATGATCCACCGCGGCCCCGCGCCGCGAAGCCCCAGCCGCTCGCGATCCCCCGCGCCATCGCCGAAGCCGATCGACGAGCGAAAGTCGCAGCGCTCCACGAAGGCTCGACGCGACTGGCGCATGATCACCATCACCGAACCGGCGGAGGCAGCGATCTCGGGGGCACCACCCGCCCCCGGGAGGCGAGTGGATGGTTGGTCGTACCGGCCGATCACCGTGGAGTTGATGTTGGCGAAACGGTCGAGCTGCGCGCCACCGAGGAACCCCACATCGATGCGGCCGGCCTGCAGCCAGTAGGCGAAGATCTCCGGCACGCTCACCATCGCGTCGGCGGTGTCGCCCAGTTCTCCGTCACCGATCGACAACGGCAGCCGAGTCGGCTTCGACCCGATGCAGCCCGACTCGTACACGAGCACGGGAGCCGGGTCGTAGAGGCGACGAGCGAGGTTGGCAGCCGTGGACGGCAAGCCGATACCCACGAAACACACCGGGTGTCCGTCGGCCGCGAGCGCCCCAAGCTGCCGAGCGGCATTCACGATCATCAGTTCGTCGGTGGTGAAGTCGGTCTCAGGCACGAGCGCTCGCCTCCGACTCGATCGATCGCTGGAACTCCGCGAAGTCGGCAGTGCCGTGAACGTGTCGTTCGATCCAGGCGTTGAACGCGTCGCGTTCCTTGGCGATGCCATCCCACGCCTTGTAGAACGCGTTGTCGCGCACCGTGTAGCCCATGGCGAAGCTCGGATGGGCGCCACCCGGGACCTCACACACTGCGGTGACCACCCACGACGGCAGCACCATCGAGTTCGGCATCGGGTCCAGACGGTCGACGATCTCCTCGACGGTCACGATCGATCGATGTGCGGCGAGCACCGCTTCCTTCTGGACGCCGACGATCCCCCAGATCTGCACGTTCCCGAGTCGGTCAGCACGCTGGGCGTGCACGATGGACACGTCGGGGTTCAGTGCCGGCACTGCAGTGAGCGACTCGCCCGTGAACGGGCATTCGATCGACTTGATGGTCGAGGTGTGCTGCACGAGGTCGGTACCCACATAGCCACGCAGTACGCCGAACGGGAGCCTCGATGCACCGGCCGCATAGCGAGTTGCCATCCCAGCATGGCTGTGCTCCTCGATCTCCAGCGCGTGCGGCCAGCCATTCTCCACTGCGTCGCGAAAGCGCTGCAATGAACCGACGCCTGGGTTGCCGCCCCACGAGAAGGTGAGCTTCGTTGCGCAACCGGCACCGATGAGTTGGTCGTAGACCATGTCGGGCGTCATCCGCACGAGGTGAAGATCACGACGATGCTGGCGGATGATCTCGTGACCTGCTGCATGCGGGATCAGATGGGTGAAGCCTTCCAGCGCTACCTGATCACCGTCACGGACGAGTTCGGCAACGGCCTCGCGCAGCGTGCAGATCACGCCTGATCCGCGGGGGAAACGCAGTGGTTTCGCATCGTGCCGATGCCTTCGATCCAGGTCTCCAGCACCTGACCCGGTTGGAGGAAGCGCTGGGGCCGGCGCGCAGTGCCAACACCCGACGGTGTGCCCGTGAAGATCACGTCGCCCGGTAACAGCGGCAACACCGACGACAACTCTGCGATCAGTCGCGGCACGCCGAAGATGAGATCGCTGGTGCGATCGCTCTGCATCACCTCACCGTCGACCGAGCAACCCAGCGCCAAATCGTCGGGGTTGCTGAACTCGTCGAGCGACACCACCCACGGACCCATGGGTCCGAAACCGCGGCGCGACTTTCCGAGCGAGAACTGTCGACCGGCAGCCATCTGCAGTTGACGATCGCTGATGTCCTGGCCAACGGTGAGACCGGCGATGTACGACCAAGCGTCGGCCTCCGCCACCCGATCGGCGGTACGACCGATGATCACGACCAACTCCACTTCCCAGTCGATGGACGTGCCGGCGATCTCGATGTCGTCGAACGGGCCCGCCAGGCTGCCGACGAACTTCGTGAACGTCGCCGGAACCGAGGGCAGTTCGGCGCCGGTCTCCTCGGCGTGCTTGCGGTAGTTGAGACCGATGGCGAACACCTGCCGAGGGCGCGGCACGGGGCAGCCGAGCGACGACGGGTCCAACGCGGTCGCCGCATTCGCGAAACCCGGTGCGGCAGCCAGGAACTCGTCCCAGCGCTCGTAGACACTCATCGGATCGGGCCCGAAGACGCCGTCGGATGCCGTGGCGATGTCGACGGCGTTGTCGCCGACCACCAAGCTGGCGCGACCATTGACGTTGGCAATTCTCATGTGATTCCTCGTTGGTGAAGGGGGTCGGGCATCGGCTCGAACGTCGACGCCGCTCGGGGGTTCGACGAGATCTAGCGAGCGAAGCGGAGGTGGGCGCCCGTGCGGATGACCTCGGCCGATGCGCGGCGGAGCATCGCCCGGCCGAGCCGGTCGGCACGCTCGGGCACGTGCTCCAAGATGAGGAGGCTGACGGGGATGCTCATGTAGAAGACGAGGCCGGCCTGGTACGGAGCCATCGCCTCGTCGCGATCGAGCACGATGCCGTGCTCCGCCAGTCGCCCGAGGTAGACGTCGATCAGTTCGTCCGCGCGGGCTGCGGCCACCTCGTCGTTCACCGACTGGGAGATCAGATAGGCCACATCGGTCATGCCATGGGCCACCGCCGCGAGCTGGAAGTCCAGCGCCATCAACCCGTCGCCGTCGTCGAACAAGAGGTTCTCGGCGCGAAAGTCGCCGTGGCAGATCGTGTCGGCGCCATGCATGCCCTGCAGCAACTCGGCGGTCCATTCGCGACGGCCGTCACACAGTGCAACCACTTCGGCCGGCAGCTCGTCGACCACCTTGCCACGAGTCTTCGCCCAGTCGTTGGCGAAGTGATCGGGCATCACGGAATGCATCAGCGGAGAGTCGAACCGGAAGAAGGTCTCGGCCTCGGCGTCGAGATCCTTGCCCCAGTTCGGAGCGTGGAGGTCGGCGAGGTTCACCAGGGCGAGTCGCGCGTCCTCGAACGACAGGCCCTCGATCTGGTCGACCTGGCGCCGGCCGGCGACCTGCTCGAGCACGAGGACGAAGCTGTGATCCTCGGTGTTGATGCGGGCGAGCAGGCAGTCGGGCATCGACACCCTCACGTCGGCGGCGATTTCGTTGTAGAAGCGGATCTCGCGCTCGTAGAACTTGAAGACGGTGGCGATGAATCGCTGCTCGTCGCTCTCGCTGGCGAGTTTCACGATGAGGCTGGCCGGGGCATCGGTGGGGCCGTCGAAGGTGAGTGCAACCCGATGCAGCGAGCTCATCATCGACTCGGCGGCACCGAACCGCTGCACGTCGACGGCTGCCACCGCGGTTGCCTCGTCGAGTCGCCCGTTCTCGCGCAGAAGTTCCGTGAACCACTGCGCCGTCAAGTCCTCAACGGTCGGAATCGCCGCGTTCCCCATGAAATCCCCCCGGAATCATCACCGCTCACCTGGTTGAGCGAAGCGTCATAGTACGCGGTCGGACGTCGTCAAGCAAGCAGTTGCTTGATTCAAGGGTGATCGCCCTGAATGGCTCGCCAGACCCGCTCCGGCCAGGCCGGCAGATCGAGGTGCACCACACCGAACGGAGCAAGCGCGTCGATGATCGCGCTGTGCAACGCCGGGGTGGCCACAACGGTGCCCGACTCGCCGATGCCCTTCACGCCCAATGGGTTCAACGGCGTGGGCGTCTCCATCTCGATGGCGTGGAAGGTGGGCAACTCGGCGGCCGACACGATGTGATAGTCGGCGAAGTTCGTGGTCTTCGGCACGCCGTCGTCGTCGTAGAACATCTCCTCGTACAGCGCGGCGGCCACCGCCAGCCCGAGCCCACCATGCACCTGCCCCTCGGCCGACGCGTGGTGCAGAATGCGACCGGCGTCGTCGACGGACGTCAGGTCGATGGCACGCGTGAGGCCGGTCTCGGTGTCCACCTCCACCACTGCCACACACGAACCGAACGCGAATGTTCCCGCCGACTCGAACCGATGGGACTCGTCGATCACACCGAGATCCGTCCACTCCAGCGCCTTCGAGGGCGTGCCAGCGACATGGAAACGGCCCTCGGCCCTGTCGAACACCACGTCGGCTTCATCGGCCTCCAGCAACGCTGCGGCTCGACGCTTCGCCGCGTCGACCGCACTCCGAGCCGCACCGTGCACGGCCGACCCTCCGAGCTGGATCGACCGAGAGCCGATGGTGCCGCCACCGAAGGGCGCCAGATCCGTGTCGCCGTGAAGAATGATGATCTGGCTGCGGTCGATGCCGAGCTCCGCCATCACCACTTCGGCGAACACCGTCTCGTGCCCCTGACCGTGCGGTGATGTGCCGACCACGGCGGTGACCGTGCCGTCGGGGTGCACACACACCGACGCCGTCTCACCCTCTCCGCCGCCGGTGACCTCCACCGTGCAGCTGAGGCCGACGCCGAGTTGCATGCGATCGCCGGCGACGCGACGCTCGGCTTGGCGCGCTCGCCAATCCTGGTAGCCCGATGCCTCGACGGCACGCCGGATGGCCTCGCCGTACCGCCCGCTGTCGTAGGTGGAGCCCACGGCGGTTCGGTAGGGAAAGGCGTCGTCGGCCACGACGTTGCGCAGCCGCACCTCCACAGGGTCGAGGCCCACCGCGCTCGCGAACCGGTCCATCGCGCGTTCGATGTCGCACGCTGCCTCTGGCCGCCCGGCACCGCGGAACGCCACCGTGGGCGTGGTGGTGGTGACCACCGACGTGCCCCCCACGCGTGCCCAAGGAATGTCGTACGCGCCGGTGCCCGACGTACGAAGGTTGCTCGTGATGAACGTGCCCATCGCCGGGTAGGCCCCACTGTCCTGCACCGCCATGCATTCGTAGGCCAGCACCTTGCCATCGCTGGTGCCGCCGATGCGGATGTGATGGCGCGACGCGCGTCCGTGGCCCATGGCCACCATGGCCTCGCTCCGTGATTCCGTCCAACGCACCGGACGAGCCACTCGACGGGCGGCCCACGCAATCACGACGTCTTCCGGGTAGCACCCCCATCCGCCCTTGGCGCCGAAGCCGCCACCAACGTCGGGCGCGATGGCGCGCACCGTGCCGGGTTCCAGACCCATCGCGCATTCCATCACGTACTTGGCACCCGCTGGCCGCTGTGAGCAGACCCACGTGGTGAGGCGACCGTCGGCACCCCATGAGGCCGCTCCCGACCGTGGTTCGATGGGGCCCGGGTTCAGCCGGGCGTGGCGCAACACCAACTCCACCACCGTGTCGCATTCGGCGAACGGATCACCCTCGGGCTCGGGCAACGCCCAACGCCACGACACGTTGGTGCCCGCACCTTCATGGAGCACCACCTCGTCGCTCAACGCATGATCCAGATCCACGACCGGTGGAAGCCGCTCGTAGTCGACGTACACCGCCTCCGCCGCGTCGAATGCCTCGGCTGCGGTCGCCGCGATCACGACCGCCACGGCCTCACCCACGTAGCGGACCACGTCGACCGCCAGCATTGGCCGGAGCATGCCTTGGTTCATCATCGGCAGACGCGGCGGCAGCGGCCAGAGCTGGTGGCGTGCGTCCTCCCCGGTGAGGATGGCGACTACACCGGGCATGTGCGACGCATCCGCGATGTCGACGTTCACGACGCGCGCATGCGGCTCGATCGATCGGACGAACGAAGCGTGCAACGCCCCCTCGAGTTCCGGTACGGCAAGCCCGCCGATGAACGTGCCCTCACCGCGCAGCAGAGGTGGGTCTTCTCGTCGCAGTGTCGACTCGTCGAACGGGACTGTCATGGCGCCACCATCGGCAAGGTGCCGAGATCGACGATGGACTGCCCGCCGTCGGCGATGAGCGCAGCGCCCGTGACGAACGACGAGTCGTCGGTGGCGAGGAACTCGATGCACTTCGCGATCTCATCGGGCTCCGCGAGACGTCGGATCGGATTGTGACGGACGAGGATGTCGCGGGCTGCCTCAGGCGTCACCTCGTGGACCTGCGCAACCCTTCGAATGGCGCCCTCGGCCATCGGCGTGTCCACCCATCCCGGGCAGAGCGTGTTCACTCGGATGCCGAACGGTCCGAGATCGAGCGCCATCGATCGCGTCAATCCGAGTAGCGCCGCCTTCGTCGTGCCGTATGCGGCGCTCTGGCGAGCAGCGAACAGCGCGCCGATGGAGGAGACGTTCACGATCGCACCGCCGCCGCGGGCGCGCAGATGCGGCACGGCGGCGCGACTCACGCGCACGGGGCCGGAGAGATTGATGTCGAGCACCGATGCCCATCCGGCTTCGTCGACCTGCTCGACGCCTCCACGGTGTGACACGCCCGCGTTGTTCACGACGATGTCGAGCGCTCCGCATCTGCGCACGACTTCAGCGATCGCTGCATCGACCGAAGCCGCATCGGCGACGTCGCAGACAACGGCGATCGCTCCGGTGCGACCGGCCACCTCTTCGAGCACCTCCACCCGTCGACCGAGGACGGCCACGGCCGCACCCCGGTCAATGAGCCGACGGGCGGTGGCGGCGCCGATGCCGGTGCCACCACCCGTGATGAGCGCCACCTTCCCCTCCAGGTCGGCTGTTCCTAGGGTGCTCATGGCATCTCGATTCGTTCGGCGGCGATCCGGCGAGTCTTGTCGATGATCTCGGCGAGGAACTCGGGGAGATGGTTCGCATCGTCGATGAACTGGCATGGCTTCACCACGAACGTGCGAAAGCCTGCGTCGAGCCGCACGCCGAACTTCATGAGCGCCTCATCGAGGTCCGCACAGGACGTGCTGTCGCTGAACCTTCCGCCGATGCCGCTCACCAACTCGAGCTCGTCGGGGTTGCGGCCGGCGGCCACGAACGCCGCGCGAACTCGTTCGATGTCGGCCGCAGCGATGGGGCCGTTCCCCATGAGACCGGAGCCGTGACGCACGAGTCGTTGCACCACGCGGTCGTGCACGGTGGCGCCACCGAACCACATCGCGGGCCCTTCGGGCCGAAAGGCCTTCGGTTCCACCCAGATGTCGTCGAAGTGGAAGTAGGCACCATGGTGCGACACTTGCGAGCCACCCCACACCGCGTGCAGCACCTCGAGCACTTCGTCGAGCACATCGCCTCTGCGGTCGAACGGAACACCGAGCGCTCGATACTCGGCCTCGTGCCAACTCACCGACGGCAGCACGACCAGCCTGCCTTCCGACAACAGGTCGAGCGTGCCGAGTTCCTTGGCCAGCAGCAGCGGATGGCGTAGCGCAGCGAGCACCGCACCGCCGATGATGCGGATGCGCTCGGTGGCAGCGGCCGCCGCCGACATCAGGACGATCGAGCTCGGCCAGGGATAGGAGGGTTGTTGGTTGCCGGGCGACGCGAACTCGCGCGGGTTCATCGGCGTGCCGTGCACATCCGAACCCGCACCGAGCACGACGTGTTCACTGAACATCACACCGCCGAAGCCGGCCGCCTCGGCCGCCACCGCGGCCGCCACTTGCGCGCGGGCATCGCGCGGTTCCCAGATCGTCCAGTTCTCGCTCATGTTGAGCACCAGCTCGTAGCCAGCCACGTGGTCCCCTTCCACGGTCGCCACCGCCGATCGGGGCGGCCACACTCGACCACGATGTCAGGTCGTTCATTCCAAAGCAAGCACTTGCTCTAAGCCAAGCAAATGCTTGTTGCACTCCCGCCCTCACCGTGCCATGCTCACATCCGGGCATCGCCGGGGGCGGTGCACGATCCAGGAGGTTCCACGGATGTCCACCACCCGTCCGTCCATTCCCGCTGTGTCGCACCTCGTGCTCAACGTCCGCGACATCACTGCGTCGCACCACTTCTACACGGAGCTGTTGGGCTTCCAGCAGTGCGGCCAACTGAAGCTCCCACCAGGGATGGACGTCGACATGCGCTTCTACCGCGGCCACGGAACGCACCACCACGACATCGCGCTGGTGCAGATGCCCGATCCGTCGTCAGCGCCGGAGGTGGTCCGTTGGAGCATGTTCCCGGCGCAGGCGGGCATCGTGCACATCGCCATGGCATACGAGAACCGAGAGGCATGGCTGGCCCAGATCGAGCACCTGCAGGCCAACAACGTGGAGTTCATCGTGCGCGGCAACCACGGCATGACGCATAGCGCCTACATCGCCGACCCCGACGGCAACGGCATCGAGGTGCTCTACGACCTGCCCGCCGAGGTGTGGGAGGGCGACGTCGACGCCGCCCTCAGCTACTTCGAGAACCTGCCGCGAACGGGCGAAGCCGCCCTGGCCGACAACACCGAGTACCCCGTGTTCGGCACGCACTGACCAGACCCGACACCACCAACACCGACCTTCATCGTTCCAAGGAGCACACACCGATGGGAGCACGTACCGGCGAGGAGTACCTGAAGCGCCTCCGCACCACGACGCGAGAGATTTGGCTGGACAACGAGCGCGTCGACGACGTCGTCGCCCATCCGTCGCTCCGCGGCGGCGCCGAGGCCATCGCTGCGTACTACGACCTTCAGTTCGAGCAGCCGGAGGTGTTGCTGATCGACGACGAGGAAACCGGCGAGAGGATCAACATCAGCCACATGCAGCCGCGCAGCGTCGACGATCTGCGCCGCCGTGGCGACGGTCTCCGTGCCATTGCCGAGCTGAGCATGGGCGTCATGGGTCGTACTCCCGATTACATGAACGTCACGTTCGCCGGCTTCGCGGACGATCGGACGCGTTGGGCCGGCGCCGACGGCAGCAACGAGGCCGGCTACGAGAACATCGTCGCGTTCCAGAAGCGGCTTCGGCGCGACGACCTCTCGCTGACCCACACCATCATTCATCCCACCGTCGACAAGCAGCGCGACCGCGTCTACACCGACAATCCCGTTCCGCTGCACAAGGTGGGCGAGACCAAGGACTCGATCATCGTCCGCGGCGCTCGGCTTCTGGCGACTTTGGCTCCTTACGCCGACGAGCAGACGGTGTACCCCGGAGCGGCGCTTCCCCCCGACGCACCGCCGGAGTATGCGCTGTCGTTCACGGTACCCATGGATGCACCCGGCCTGGTGTTCCTGTGTCGTGACAGCGGACTCCGGGCCGCCGCGGATCCGGTCGATGCGCCGTTCTCCACCCGCTTCGACGAGCAGGATGCCTACTGCATCTTCGACGACGTCGAGGTGCC
>JBMOGW010000038.1:0-19310 GCA_049318165.1 Ilumatobacteraceae bacterium | reverse complement strand
CGCCGGACGTGTACCGTGAGCGCCGTATGCGACGCGCATTGACGCTCGGCCTTGCGGCCGTTCTGCTGGCTCTGGTGGGCGTCGTCATCGTGTTGTCGAATCGTGGCTCGAGCGACAGTTCGATCACCGTCGTCCGCGGTGTCATCGGTTCGGAGAAGAAGCCGTTCTTCGACGACCCGCGCGTCCAGGCGGCGTTCCGAACGGCGGGCTACGAGGTGCAGGTCGACACGGCCGGCAGCCGTCAGATCGCCACCACGGTCGACCTGTCGAAGTACGACTTCGCGTTCCCCGCAGGAACCCCGCAGGCACAGAAGATCAAGGTCGACAACAAGGCGGCCACGGTCTACGTGCCGTTCAGCACGCCCATGGCCATCGCTTCGTTCGAGCCGATCGCGAAGATCCTCGCCACCGCGGGTGTCGCGAAGGACGAAGGTGGGTGGTGGAGCTTCGACATGACGAAGTTCCTCGCACTCGTGGCCGACGACACGCGATGGTCCGATCTCGCCGGCAGCGACAGCTATCCGTCCAGCAAACAGGTGCTCATCACGTCGACCGACATCACGACCTCGAACTCGGCGGCGATGTACGCATCCATCGCCAGCTACGTCGCCAACGCGAACAACGTGGTCGCAAGTGCGGCGCAGGCCCAGTCGGTGGCTGCGACCATCGCGCCGCTGTTCTCTCGTCAGGGCTACACCGAGCAGTCGTCCGAGGCGCCGTTCGACGACTACCTGTCCATCGGTGCAGGCAAGACCCCGATCGTGATGATCTACGAGTCGCAATTCGTCGCCCGAGCCGTGGCGAACGACGGCAGCATTCAGCCCGGCATGGTCCTGATGTACCCGACGCCGACGATCGTGTCCAAGCACAGCCTCGTCCCGCTCACCGATGCGGGCGACGCGATCGGCCGGCTGCTCACGAACGACCCCACCTTGCAGGACCTCGCCGTGCAGTTCGGCTTCCGCACCGCCGACCCGGCCGCCTTCGCCACGGTGGTGAAGGCAGCCGGCATCGCGACGGCGCCGAACCTCATCGACGTGGTCGAGCCGCCCACCATCGACAACCTCGAAGCCCTGATCAACGGCATCGCTGCCGCAATGGCCTCGTCGTCGGCCAACACCACCACTGCCACCACCTAGCCCTGCGATCCCCTAGGAGCACTCCATGAGCGACGCGTCTCTCACCCCGCCGGCATCGACCTCGACGTTGGTGCTCACGCCGCCCGAACCCGTCGCTGCGGTGTCCAGCGAGAAGGCGGGGGGCATGGTGCCGCTCGATCAAGCGGCGCTGCCAGGGCTCGACCAGAAGGTCGCCGACTACGTGTCCTCGATCGTCGGACTCGACCCGCATTCGCCCGCGTTCAGCGCGAAGGCCGACGACATCCGGACGATGGGTGACGCCGAGATCCGCGCCTCGGCCGACACCAGCAACCGCTTGCTCCAGGCGCCGATGCGTGCGCTCTCGAAGGGTGGCTTCACCGAAGGTTCGAAGGTGTCGAAGTCGTTGCTCGAGCTGCGTCGCACCATCGAAGATCTCGACCCCGCCCAGGCGACCGGTGTCAAGAAGCTGCTCGGGTTGATCCCCTTCGGCGACAAGCTGCAGGACTACTTCCGCAAGTACGAGAGCTCGCAGAGCCAGCTGGACGGCATCCTGCGAGCGCTGTACAGCGGGCAGGACGAGCTGCGCAAGGACAACGCCGCGCTCGAGCAGGAGAAGTCGCACCTGTGGGACACCATGCAGCGGCTCGCGCAGTACATCTACATCGCCGAGCGCCTCGACGCTGCGCTCGAGAGCAAGATCGCCGAAGTGCAGACGACCGATGCCGACAAGGCCAAGGCGCTGCAGCAGGACGTGCTGTTCTACGTCCGTCAGAAGCATCAGGACCTGCTCACCCAGCTGGCGGTGAGCATCCAGGGCTATCTGGCGATCGACCTGGTGCGGAAGAACAACATCGAGTTGGTGAAGGGTGTCGATCGGGCGACCACCACCACCGTGTCGGCACTCCGCACCGCCGTCATCGTGGCGCAGGCGCTCGCGAACCAGCGGTTGGTGCTCGACCAGATCAACGCGTTGAACACCACCACGTCGAACATGATCCAGTCGACGTCGGAGCTGCTGGCGACGCAGAGCGTCGCCATCAACCAGCAAGCGGCCGACTCGACGATCGGTATCGACAAGCTGCAGGCGGCCTTCAACAACATCTATCAGGCCATGGACGCGATCGACACGTTCAAGCTGCAGGCGCTCGATTCGATGTCGCAGACGATCGACACGCTGCAGACCGAGATCGATCGCTCGCAGCAGTACGTGGCGCGGGTCCGCCAGTCCGATGAGCGAGCGGCCGGAGGACCGGGTCCGCTCGATCTCGGGGGCACCCCGTGACACGTGGCGTGCGGTGGGTCGGCGGGCTGCTCGTTGCGGCGCTCGCGATGGTGGGCTGTACGTCCGGTGGCGACGACAGCCCTTCCGGCGGCACGTACGCCGACGGACCGAACACGCTGAACATTCTCGCCGGCAGCGAGCTGAAGGACATGGTGCCGATCCTCGACGAGGCCCGCGCCGCCACCGGTGTCCGCGTGAACCTCACCTATGCCGGCAGCCTCGACGGCGCGGAACAGATCGCCGCGGGCACGACCGCCGATGCAGGCTGGTTCGGCAGCGACAAGTACCTCGGCCTCGCGGGTGCGAGTACGAAGGTGTTGGCACGCGAGAAGATCGCGCTCAGCCCGGTGGTGATCGGGGTGCGCGCCGACGTGGCCGCGACGCTCGGGTGGTCGTCGGGCACGGCGTCGTGGAAGGACATCATCGATGCCGCGGGCAGCGGGAAGCTCCCCTACGCGATGACCAACCCCACCGTGTCGAACTCGGGGTTCAGTGCGCTGGTCAGCGCCGCCAGTGCGTTGGCGGGCGGTGATGCGCTTGCGGCCGACACCATCGACAGCGCCGGCCTGAAGCGGTTCCTCAGCGGTCAGCAACTCACCGCCGGCTCGAGCGGCTTCCTGGTGGATGCGTTCGTCGCAGCGCAGGACCGCGTCGTGGCGATGGTGAACTACGAGAGTGTCCTGGTGAGCCTGAACGACTCGGGCAAGTTGGACGACAAACTCGTGCTCGTCTATCCGAGCGAGGGCATCGTCACCTCCGACTATCCGCTGATGTTGCTCAACGCCGACAAGCGCGACGCCTACACCAAGCTGACCGAGTACCTCACCCGGCCGGCGGTCCAGGCCGAGATGCAGCAGGTGACCGCACGTCGTGCCGTCACCCCGGGCGTCGCAGTCGATCCGCGCCTCTCGTCGTCGCTGCTCGTCGAAGCCAGTTTCCCCGCGAACATCGAGGTTGCCCGTCTGCTGCTCGACCAGTTCCAGAGCGAGCTGCGCCGGCCGGCGAACACGGTGTACGTGCTCGACACCTCCGGGTCGATGGGGGCGCCCGGACGACTCGACTCACTGCAGGCCGCGATGAAGGGCCTGGCGGGTGCCGACGAATCGCTGTCCGGTGTGTTCACACGGTTCTCCCCTCGTGAGAACGTGACCGTGGTGTCGTTCTCGTCCGCAGTGAACGACGTGCAGCAGTGGAAGATCACGTCGTCCGATCCGGCGTCGCCCGAACTGACCAGCTTGCGCGACCACATCGACGGCCTGGTGGCCGACGGCAACACGGCGATGTATTCGGCGCTCGACCGCGGCTACGACGAGGCGCTCGCCGCCGCGGCGGCAGATCCGTCGGCGGTCACCAGCATCGTGTTGATGACCGACGGTGAGAACAACTCGGGCATGTCCGCCGCAACGTTCATCGATCGGATGGAACGCCGTCCGTCGAGCGAGCAGGACATCCGTGTCTTCACGATCCGCTTCGGCGAAGCCGACCCTGCCGAGTTGCAACAGGTGGCCGACATCACCGGTGGGAAGGTGTTCGACGGACGCTCGGGCGCGCTCGGCCAGGTGTTCAAGGAGATTCGTGGGTACCAGTAACGGCGTGTCGGGCTACCTGACGTCGAACAAGAACCTCCTCGGGATGATGTTCGCGGCGGTCGGCCCGGTCCTCGCACTGTCGGGTGTGGTTGCCGGACCGATCGGACTGGCCATCGGGGTGCCGCTCTATGCGGTCGGCGCGCTGATCGCACCGCATCGAGCCGCTGCCCACGACATCGTCGTCGGGACGGTCGACGGTGCCGACGTGCGCAAGGAACTCGCCGAGGTCGAGCGCTCGATTCGTGGTCGGGTGCATCCGTCGGTGGAGGAGCGGGTCCATCGGATCGCCGACACGATCCGGGAGACGTTGCCACGTGCCGACGCACTCGGCCCGGGGAGCGCGCAGGCGCACTCGCTGGTGCAGACCGCGACCGACTACCTGCCGGAAGCTCTCGCCGCGTACCTGAAGTTGCCGCGCACCTATGCCGAGCGGCAGCCGGTGAGCAACGGACGGACCTCGCTGCAGCTGTTGTGTGACCAGCTGGACCTGCTCGGCGCGCGCATGCACGACGTGTTCACCGCCGTGTGCCAGTCCGACGCGGACGCGCTGGTCGCGCACGGTCGTTTCCTGAACGAGAAGTTCGCACCCGGGTCGCTCGACCTCGGTCGCACGGTGACCGATCCGAGTCAAGGCCGCCCGCCGGCCCCGCCGTCGCCGTGAGCACCGACGCGCTTGCTGCCGCGCTCGAAGCGCTCAGGAGCGCCGGCGTCGTCGCCGGTCTCGATCCGCACGCGGTCGACGAGGAGGCCGCGGCGTTCGTGGCGTCGATCGCCGTCGACGCGTCCGGAGCGGCATCGCCGTGGTCGCAGTCCTTCGACCGGCCGGCGTCCACGTTCGCCGGCGCCGCCGAGCGCGGCCGCTCATGGCGCACTCGGCCGACTGCGCTCCTCGGCGCGCTGGTGGGTTCGGGCTCTCCGCACGCACCGGCCTACGCCACCGCGCTCGCCGATCTCGCCGCCGCGGCGTACGGCCTGGGCGAGGTGAGCCTCTCGGTGCTGGGCGTGGCCGGTGTCGCTGCTGCGGCACAGCTTCGGGCGGTGGGTGGTCCGGTGGCCGCGCGCGGCGTCTCGTCCGCTGTGCCCGCATCGGCGGGGCAGGCGACGACGACGCAGGCATCGGTGGCACAGGCGGCGACGAGCGCAGCGGCGGTGACACCGCCACCGCCGACCCTGGACGAGTTGTTGGCCGAGCTCGACGATCTGGTCGGCCTGGCGAAGGTCAAGGAAGAGGTGCACCGTCAGGTCGAACTGCTGCGGCTCGAGGCCAAACGCATGGCCAAGGGATTGAAGACACCGAACGTCACACGACACCTGGTCTTCGTGGGCAATCCGGGCACCGGCAAGTCCACGGTGGCTCGGCTGGTCGGAGGCATCTACCGTGCACTGGGCCTGCTCGACGGCGGCCAGGTGATCGAAACGGACCGCGCCGGGCTCGTGGGCGGCTATCTCGGCCAGACGGCCGAGAAGACGGCTGCGGTACTCAGTCGTTCGTACGGCGGTCTGTTGTTCATCGACGAGGCGTACTCGTTGGTGGGCGACCAATACGGCGACGAAGCCATCGCCACGTTGGTGAAGGCGATGGAGGACCACCGTGACGAGCTGGTCCTGATCGTCGCCGGGTATCCGGCGCCGATGCAGCGGTTGATCGACTCGAACCCGGGACTCGCCAGCCGGTTCCGTCTCACGATCGAGTTCGAGGACTATCGCGACGACGAGCTGGTCGCCATCTTCGAACGGCTCTGTGCGCAGAACGACTTCACGCCGGGCGAGCCGTGTCGCACCGCACTCCGTCTGCTCCTGGCGCGCACGCCACGAGGGGAGGGGTTCGGCAACGCGCGGTTCGTCCGGAACACGTTCGAGGCCGCGGTGGTCCGCCAGGCCTGGCGGTTGCGGGACGTGGCCGATCCGGCGATCGAGCAGCTGCGCGAGCTACGCGCCGAAGACCTCGTCGACCCCGATCAACCGGTGACGCCGCCCGACTGACGCCGGGTGACGCCGTCGGCGATGGCCGCGGCGGCCACTGCCGGGGCGACACGGTCGACCACCGAACGGTCGAACACCGACGGCACGACGAACTGCGGCGACAACTGCTCGTCGGTCACCGACTCGGCGATCGCCACCGCGGCGGCCAGCTTCATGTTCTCGGTGATGTCGGTCGCCTCGACGTCGAGCGCGCCGCGGAAGATGCCCGGGAAGGCCAGCACGTTGTTGATCTGGTTCGGGTAGTCGCTGCGGCCGGTCGCCATCACCGCGGCCAGGCCGTCGGCGTGCTCGGGGCGGATCTCCGGGTTCGGGTTCGCCATCGCGAACACGATCGGGTTCGCCGCCATGTTGCGCAGGTCGGCGGCCGTGATCAGGTCGGGACCACTCACCCCGACGAACACGTCCGCGCCGCGCAACACGTCGCCGATGGTGCCCATCTTGCGCGACGGGTTGGTGTTCTCGGCGAACCACTCCTTCGCCGGGTTCAGGTCGCTGCGGCCCGCGTAGACGGCGCCGGTGCGGTCGCAGCCGACGATCTCGCCGACGCCCGCGTTGATGAGGATCTTGCCGATCGCGACGCCGGCGGCGCCCATGCCGGCGATGACGACGGACAGGTCCTCCATCTTCTTGCCGGTGATCTTCAGCGAGTTCCACAGCGCGGCGAGTGTGACGACGGCGGTGCCGTGCTGGTCGTCGTGGAAGACCGGGATGTCGAGGCTGGCCTTCAGACGCTCCTCGATCTCGAAGCACTCCGGCGCCTTGATGTCCTCCAGGTTGATGCCGCCGAACGTCGGCGCGATGCGTTGCACGAAGTCGACCACCTCGTCGGCCGTGCGTGCGTTGATGCACACCGGGAAGCCGTCGACGCCGCCGAACTCCTTGAACAGCAGCGCCTTGCCTTCCATCACGGGCATCGCGGCCTCGGGGCCGATGTCGCCGAGGCCCAGCACCGCGGTGCCGTTGCTGACGATCGCCACGGTGTTCTTGCGGATCGTGTAGCGGTGCGACAGCGCCGGCTCGTCGTGGATCGCCATGCACACCCGGGCCACGCCGGGCGTGTACGCCATCGACAGGTCGTCGCGGTCGTTCACCGGTGCGAGCGTGCCGGTCTCGATCTTGCCCGCCTCGTGCATGCGGAACGTGCGGTCCCACCAGTCCACCAGCGTCACGCCCTTCAGCGCGTTGACCGCGTCGACGACCTTCCGCTGGTGGGCCTCGTCACGGCAGTGCACCACCAGGCAGCGGCGCAGCTCCGGCCCGCGCACGTCGAAGCCGTCGAGGGCGCCGATGTTGCCACCGGCCTCGCCGATCGCGCTGCACAGCTTCCCGAGCGTGCCGGGCACGTTGTCGAGACGGCAGTCGAGGGTGATGGAGAAGGCGGCGGTGGGCGTCGTGGGCACGGTTGCCCACGCTACGAGCAGTGGCGGGTCACCACCACATCCACCTCCGAAGTGCGCCGGTCAGTCGGTCATGCCGTCGACCGAGCGGTCGACGCCGCCGGGCGGGACGAGTTCGAAGTTCAGCCACACTTCGAACGGCAGCGCCTCGAGGCGGCGGCGAACCTCGGTGCGCACTCGATGCTCGTCGGCGACCGTGGCGTCCGGCCGTACCTCGGCGTCGATCTCCACGTAGAGCTTCGGCCCCACCTTGGTCATCCGCACCACCGGCTCGTCGATCTCGAACTCGCGGAACACGTCCCGCACGACGGCGTGCACCGGCTCCTGCACCTCGGGCGGCGGGGCGCCCTCGAGCAGTTCCACCACGGTGGACCGCACCATGCGGATGGGGGAGGGCAGGAACACGACGCAGGTGATCATCACCATCGCCGGGTCCACGTAGGGCGCAGCCCCGTCCCACGACGAGTCCTGCAGCAACAGCAGCACCAGGAAGCCGAGCGACATGCCGAGACCGCGGAATGCGGCGACCCGCCAACCAATCGTCTCCGCGGCGAGCAGGTCGCTGCCATGGCTGCGCGCACGCAGCCACCACCAGAAGATCAGCGACGCGATCGTCGTGGTCACGGCATAGGCCATCGCGGGTCCGGCGCTGATGATGCTGCCTCCGTCGCGGATCGTGAACACCGCCTCCACCAGCGCGTACAGCAGGGTGGCGAGCAGGATGACGCCCTGCAGGCCGATCACCAGCGGTGTGACGGCCTCACGGCCGTACGGAAAACGTGTGCTCGGACCGGCAGCGGCGACCGCCGATGCCTTCAGCAGCATGAACGACACGGCGATGCCGATGACGGCGTACACGCCGTCGAGCAGGATCATCTGCGAGCCGCTGATGATGCCCCACACGATTCCGATCGAACCGAGCACCGCCGTCACGGCGATCGAGCGGCGCAGCGCGGTTGCTTCGAAGCGGGGGTCGGCGGCGCCGGGCATGGCTCAGAAGGACCAGAACAGCGGTACGTAGAAGATGGCCACCACGGCGAACAGCGTCATCATGCACAGGCCGAACTTCCAGTAGTCGCCGAACTTGTAGCCACCGGGACCCATCACCATCAGGTTCGCCGGCGTCGCCACCGGGGTGAGGAAGGCGCCGGCGGCGGCGATGTTGACGGCCAGCAGCACCGGCTGCACCGAGATGTCGGTCTGCTGGGCGGCGGTGACGGCGATCGGGATGACGATGAGCGCAGTGGCGGTGTTGCTGATCAGCTGACCGAACACGGCGGTGAGCACGAACAACCCGAACACGAGCGTGCGCGGGCCGGCGTCGCCCACGATGTCGACCAGTCGGTCGGCCAGCTTCTGCGCCGCGCCCGACTGCTGCATCGCCAGGCTCAACGGGGTCATGCCGCCCACGAGCACGACAGTCGTCCACGAGATCGACCGGTACGCCTGCGGCACCGAGACGATGTTGGTGAGCACCAGCGCGCCGGCGGCCAGCAGACCGGCCACCACGGGTGGCACGGCGCCGGTGGCGAGCAGCACCACCATGATGCCGACGATGATCAGCGCGCCCTTCGCGCCGGGCCCGAGGGGCACGGCCTGGCGGCGCACGAGCGCCGGGTCGTTGACGACGAGGACCGCATCGTCGGCATGGCTCTGTTCGAGTTCGGCCCAGCGGCCCTGCACCAGCAGCGTGTCGCCGGTGGCGAGCACGATCTCGCCCTCGCGCACGTGCTGCCCGTTGCGCTGCACGGCGAGCACCACCATCTTGCTGCCGGCGAACACCATGCCGGGGAAGACCCGCTGGCCGAGCAGCTTGCTGCGCGGTGCGACGACGACCTCGGCGACGCCGACCTCGCGGTCCAGCAGTTCCTCGTCGGCGGGCTGATCGACCGTGGTGGGTGCGTCGGTGAGGCCGTAGTGGTCGCGCAGATGGGCCACGGTGGCGTCGTCGCCGGACGTGACGACGACGTCGCCCGCCGAGAGTCGGTCGCGCGGCCCGAGGCCGTGGCCGTCGGGTCCTTGGGCACCGGAGAACTCGGCCGGCAGGTCGGCGCGGCGCGTGCCGACGAGCGACGAGTCCGCTGCCAGGACGAGGCGCGCCATCGTGTGGTCCACGTCGTACTGCTCGGAGAGGACGCGTGCCAGTTCGCTCAGATCGGGCGGAATGGAATCCGGAGTGCGGTCGGGCAACAGCCGCTTGCCGAACAGCACGGCGATGATGATCGCGCCGATCACCAACGGCACGCCGATGATCGTGAACTCGAAGAATCCGAAGCGGCCCTCACCGGCATCGTGCGACGCCTCGGAGGTGATGACGCTGACCGGGGTGCCCGTGAGGGCCAGCATCGAGCCGGCGTGGGCGGCGAACGCGAGCGGCATCATCAGCTTCGACGGCGAGCGGCCCAGCCGCACCGCGATCACCACCACCATCGGGACGAGCGCGGCCACCGCGCCGTTCACACTGATGACGGCGGTGAGCAGCGCGACGAGCAGCATCATCAGCACCAGCAGGCGTGTCTGGCTGTCGCCGGCCTTGGCGATGAGCTGTTGACCCGCCCATGCGGTGACACCGGTGGAGTCGAGGCCTTCGCTGACCACGAACAAGGTGGCGATGAACATCACCGTGGTTTCGCCGAACCCTCCGACCGACTGCTCGATGGTCAGCACGCCGGTGGCCCAGAGCGCAAGGGGCACACCGAGCGCCACCGCCTCGACGGGTAGGCGATTCCAGACGAAGAGCACGACCGCGATGCCGAGGATGAGGAACGTGATCGTGCTGTCGGACATCGCAGCGGACTGTAGCGACTTCTCAGCACGTCGTGGCCGTTGGCGACGAGTCTTGACTATGGTGACGCACACGCGGGATCGGGAATCCCGCGGCGATGAAAGGCCTGAACCATGTTGATCTCCGCCCGCAACGGCGACGTGCTCGCCACTCCCTCGGCGCTTGCCGTCGTGGCCGTCCACGAAGGCGCCCCGCTGCCGGCTCCGCTGGCCGGCGCGTTCGAGGCCGGCGACTTCACCGGCGCCGCCAACCAGACGCTGCAGGTGTACCCGCGTTCGAAGGGCGTCCCGCGTCGTGTGCTGCTGGTCGGCCTCGGTGCGAAGAAGACGGTCGACGCCGAGCGCGTGCGCCAGGCGCTCGCCACCGCGGTGCGCCAGGCGCGTGCCGCGCTGGAGAGCGACATCACGCTCGGCGTGCCCTCCGACATCCCGGTGAGCGGTGCCGAGCTCGGCCAGGCCGTGGCCGAGGGCCTCGAGCTGGGCGCCTACCGGTGGTTCGGCGGCCGCACGAACCTCACTGCCGCCGACACGCACGTGATCGACTCGGTCACCCTGCTCATCGGCAAGCAGATCAAGGCCGTCAGCGAGGGTCTCGCCGCCGGCCAGGCCATCGCCCGCGGCACGAACTTCGCCCGCGACCTGGTCAACACGCCCGGCGCCGACAAGACGCCGCCGCAGCTGGCTCAGCGCGCCGTCGAACTCGGCGAGCGCCATCCGGCCATCCAGGTGACGGTGTACGACGAGCAGCGCCTCGAGCGCGAAGGCTTCGGTGGCATCATCGCCGTCGGCAAGGGCTCCGACAGCCCGCCGCGTTTCATCATCATGGAGTACGGCAAGCATCTGAAGAACGTGCCCACGGTGTGCATCGTCGGCAAGGGCCTCACGTTCGACTCGGGCGGCCTGAACATCAAGCCCGCCGAGGGCATGGAGACGATGAAGAACGACATGGGTGGCAGCGCCGCCGTGTTCGGCACCATGCAGGCCGTGGCCGAGCTCGGCCTGCCGATCCACCTCGTCGGTCTGGTGCCGTCGGCCGAGAACATGCCCAGTGGCCGCAGCTACCGCCCGGGCGACGTCATCACGACGCTGAGCGGCAAGACCATCGAGATCCTCAACACCGACGCCGAGGGCCGGGTCATCCTGTCGGACGGTCTGCACTTCGCCGGCCGCTACAAGCCCGACGCCATCGTCGAGCTGTCCACGCTGACCGGTGCGGTGATCATCGCCCTCGGCAACGTGGCAACGGCGGTGATGGCCACCGATCAGTCGCTCGCCGACCGCCTCGTGGCCGCCGGCCAGACCACCGGCGACAAGGCGTGGCAGCTGCCGCTGTGGGACGAGTACCACCAGATGGTGCGCAGCGAGAACGCCGATGTGCGCAACCTCGCCGGCCGCGCCGCCGGCAGCATCACCGCCGGTGCGTTCCTGGCGACGTTCGCCGGCAAGTACCCGTTCGCGCACCTCGACATCGCCGGCACGGCGTGGGTCGAGGCGCCGACGAAGCCCTACCTGCCCAAGGGCGGCACGGGCGCCGGTGTGCGTCTCGTCACCGAGTTCCTCCGCAACTTCAACTGATCGGGAGCCCCCAGATGTCCAGCGATGCCGCGGTGGTCGCACCGACGAAGAAGTCGTTCTCCGAGAAGATGCTCGACGGCATCGAGAAGGCCGGCAACAAGGTCCCCCATCCGGTGATCATGTTCCTGTACCTCATCCTCGGGGTGATGGTGCTCTCGATGATCCTCTCGTGGTTCGGCGTGTCGGTCACCGAGGACGTGGCCGTTCCCTTGCCCAAGGACACCATCAACCAGATCAGCGGTCAGCTCGGCGGGTCGATCGTGCCGTGGGACATCAACGCCGGTCACATCGTGGAGTTGCCCGATTACACCATCCAGTCGCAGACCTTCGAGGTGCGCAACCTGTTCGGTGTCGACGGCATTCGGTTCATCTTCTCGTCGTTCGTCAACAACTTCGCCGGTTTCTCGGTCGTGGCGGTGACGTTCGTGGCGATGATGGGCGTGGGTGTCGCCGAGCACGCGGGATTGATGGCGGCGCTCATCCGCAAACTGGTGAAGGTGGCGCCGCGGCGCATCATCGCGTTCGCGATCATCTTCGTGGGCGTGCTCTCCAGCGTTGCGTCCGACGCGGGGTATCTCATCCTCATCCCGCTGGCCGCAGTGGCCTTCCTCACCCTGGGCCGACATCCGCTCGCGGGTCTAGCCGCGGGCTTCGCGGGTGTCGGAGGCATCTTCGCCGTGAACCTGCTCATCACTCCGGTGGACAGCATGCTCACCGAGATCACCAACGAGGCAATCGGGTCCGGTGGCAAACCCCTGGAAGTGACGGCGAACTTCTACTTCGCCATCGCCTCGTCCATCATCCTGGCCATCGTCGCGGTCATCGTCACGCAACGCATCGTCGAGCCGCGCCTCGGCAAGTACGACCCCGCCATCGGTGACCCCGTGTACGCCCTGGTCGGCTCCGGTACCGGTGGTGAGGCCGCCGATGCCGATGCCGAAGCGGCTGCCGAGGTGGCCGAGGCTCGCGGTCTTCGCTTCTCGCTGTACGGCCTGCTCGCAATGGTGGTCGCGGTGCTGCTGCTGACGCTGCCCAGCGGAGCTCCGTTGCGCGACCCCAACACCGGCGACCTCATCGGCAACACGCCCTTCATGTCGAGCCTGATCTTCATCATCACGCTCATCTTCCTGGTCTGCGGCGTCTGCTTCGGCATCGGTGCGAAGACCATCGCCAGCAGCAACGACGTCATCACCGGCGTCACGAAGACGTTCTCCGGTCTGTCCGGCCTGGTGTTCATGTTGCTGATCATCAGCCAGTTCATCGCCCTGTTCAACTGGACGAACATGCCCCGCGTCGCGGCGGTCGAGATGGCCCACCTGCTCGAGCGGTCGGGCTTCGGGGCCCTACCGCTGCTGATCGGTTTCATCCTGGTCATCCTGCTGCTCGACATCATCATCCCGGGCGTCGTACCGAAGTGGGCGATCTTCGCCCCGGTGTTCGTGCCGATCTTCGCCCGTCTCGGCGTGGCGCCGCAGACGGTGCTGGCCGCCTATCGCGTCGGCGACTCACCGATGAACGTGGTCACGCCGCTGATGGTGTACCTGCCGTTCATCACCGTCGTCGCGCAGCGCTACGACAAGAAGGCGGGCATCGGCACCGTGGTGGCGTTGATGATTCCCTACGTCATCGCCATCTCGATCGCGTGGGTCCTGCTGTTCACCGCATGGTGGGCGTTCGGCATTCCGCTCGGCCCCGGCTCGCCGATCAGCCTCTGACCGAGCGGTCGGCGAGGTCGGCCCACAGCAGGTACGAGGCGACGGCCAGCCACGGAATGGTGACGGCGTAGACGAGCCCGGCGAGGATGTTGGCCACCCAGAACACCTTGCCGGTGATCAGCAGCGCGAGCACCCCCAGCAGCGGGGCCAGGAGCACGGTGCTGGTGAGCACCAGGAACGTGATGCAGAACACCCGCCAGCGCTGGCCCTTGCCGAGCTGCGCCGAGCGCCGCAGCGCCGCTCGCGGCCCCAGGCCTTCGGCGATGGCGGCGGCGGGCGCCGCGGCATACCGAGGGACCAGGAAGAAGCCGAACACGCCGGTGAACGCAAAGGCAGCCATCAACCCGGCCATGGGGACGATGCCGCCACTGCGGATCGCAGCGCGTGCCTCGTGTGGCTCCTTGGGCTGGTCGAGTCGGTGGGTGATGTGCACACCGACGACGAGCGCGATGAGGATGAACACGAGGGTCTCCAGGACGCCGGCGCTGAACGCGATGAGCAGCCCGATGGGGCCTCCGGTCTGGCCGTCACCCAGGAAGTTGCCGAGGACGGTGTGCTCGATGATGAGCGGTTGCAGCAACGTGGCGACGAGGCCGCCCGTGAGCGCGATGACGCTGACGGGGAGCAGTCGTCGCCAGTGATGCCGCACGATGCGGGCTGCAGCCACGGCGAGTTGACCGCCGCGACGCCGCTGGCGCAGCGGGTCGATGGTCGACCTCCGCCACCTGGTGCGGCGGGCGAGCAGAACCACGACGAGCACCGCGCCGAGGAACAGGCCGACCAACAGCAGCGGGTTGTCCATCAGATGGTTGAGGACGGCCGACACGCTCTCGGTGGCGTTGCAGAAGAACGTGGTGACGCCGGCGAAGTCGATCTGGGGCACCGACACCGCGCCGTCGCGCCCCGAGCGGATGTACTGCACGGGCGTGCGCCACTGCGTGGTGTACTGCGGGCCCACCTCGCTGTCGTTGACGGTCGGTGCCCGCTCGCCCCAGCGGCCGCGGAACCCCATCCAGCCGTAGCCGTTCTCGGCCGTGCCGGTCGCGGGAAGCACTTCGACGCGAGGGTCGAGTTCCGTCGACGGCGCCACCGTGCTGTCGCAGCCGAAGCCGGCGTCGCCGCTCATGCCGAACCACAGCTTCTGCGAGTAGAAGAACGCGTGCGAGCCGGCGGCCGGGTAGATCACCGGCCGATCGCCCCGCTTCTCGACCCCGTCCCAGGCGCGACGCTCGTTGCCGTAGTGCTGGCTGAGCGACATCATGCTCGGCCCGACGGTCAACGCCTCCTCGGGGGAGGTGGCGTCGAACACCACGAGGGCGCTCTCCCAGTCGCTCTCGTGCACGTTGTTCCACTGGTTGTAGACGAAGTACTCCCAGTACTGGACGATGATCAGGTCCGGGTCGTCGCGATCGCGGACGACTCGCGCGTACTGCACCGGCGGCTCGCCGGTGCGCCAGCCGAAGCGGCGTTCGAAGTCGCAGCCGGGGCGCAGCGTCGCGCCGGGCAGGTCGAAGTTCGAGCCCTCGGGCGCGTTCAACAGATCGACTGCGCCGGGCGACCGCGTGATGGTGCGGCCCGACGAGTCGAGCAGCACCACGTCGGGCTGATCGAGGATGACGGCGACGTCGGCCGGGTAGTACGGCTCGCCGGCACCGCAGGGTTCCTTCTGGGTCTGAATCGCGACGATGGGTGCGAAGCGCTCGGCGAGCTGTTGTGCCGCGTCGCCGTCGATCACCTCGACCGTGGTGGAGGTGTCGAGTTCGACGTCCTCGGCTCGAACGGTGGTGGGTGCCGGTGCCCCGACGGACAGGACGATGGCCGCGAGGCCGGCTGCTGCCATGGCGCGGCGGAGGAGTGAGCGCTTTTCGATGGCGGCACGCTAACCGCCGAGGGGTCAGATGAACCGAACGCCTTGGCGCTCGAGTTGCTTCTGCACGGCCACGATGTCGACCTCGTCGAGGTCGCAGCCGTCGTGCAACGACCGTGCGGCAGCCACGCCGGCGCCCTGGCCGAGCACCGCGCACGCCGACATGTTGCGCGTCGCGGCGTGGGCGACGCGGTCGCCGCCGGTGCTGCGGCCCGCCACCAGCAGGCCGCGGACACCCTGGGGCAGCAGATTGCGGTAGGGCAGCTGCATGTACCGGCCGGTGGTGGGCAGCACGAGGATGCCGTAGCCGTCGATGAACTCCGGGTAGATGCCGATCGAGTCGTCGAAGCGGCCCTGTTCGCGCACGTCGTGTTCGTTCAGGTTGTAGACGGCGTCGATCTTGCGGGTGTCGCGGACACCGAGGGTCATGCCGAAGTTGCGCAGCCGGGCGTCTTCGCACCCAGGGGTGAACGCCTTCAGCGCAGCGAGTGCGTGCATGGCCTGCCGCCGTCCCTTGATCTCGCCGATGGTGAGGTCGTCGGGGTCGGTGCCGTCGATGCCCGCGAGGTGCACGAGATTCATGTAGGTGAGTTCGCCCGAGTCGTGCACCGCGCCCCACGTGCCCGCGATGGTGGTGAGATCTGCGGGGATCAGGCCGGCGTCGAGCGCCGCCTTGAACGGCTTGTGCAGGAACGGGGAGAACATGTCGTCCTCCTTGCCGCTCGTCTCGATGGTCCACTCGCCGTTGCCCGCCCAGTCCGCGTAGGTCTGCGGGTCGGCGGCGACGCCCTCGACGAACGCGCGCTTGTCGACGCCGGCGATGTGGAACATCACCGACGCAGCCATGAGGTGCTCGCGCGGCGCGAGGTGGGTCGGTGCGCCGGCACGGTGGGCGACATCGGCGTCGCCGGTGCAGTCGATCACGACGCGACCGAGGATGGCCTCGCGCCCGGCCTTCGACTCGGTGATGATGCCGCGCACCCGGTCGCCGTCCATCACCGGTGCGACGAAGGAGCGGTGCAGCATGGGGTGGATGCCGGCCTCCTGCACGAGGACGTCGGCGACGAGCTTGAAACCTTCGGCGTCGATCTCGTACGACAGCGACTGGCTCTCGGGCACGGCGGCGCCCATCGCCTTGGCGCGGTCCTCGAACTCGCGGCCGATGCCGTCGGCCTCGACCGTGGCCTCGTGGCGGTACCAGGCGAAGCCCTCCACGCCCACGGTGGTGATGTTGCCGCCGAAGCAGCCGAAGCGCTCGACGAGTGTCACCTGCACGCCGGATCGGGCGGCGGCGAGTGCGGCGGCGAGCCCGGCCGGCCCGGACCCGACCACCAGCACGTCGGTCTCGTGGATGACGTCGATCTCGCGTGCGGGCTCGGTGATCGTGCCCAGCCGGCGGCCGGTGACGCGTTGCAGTTCCATGCGATTCAGCGGCGTGGGTCGACGAGCGTGCGGCCGCGCATGCCGCCGGCGAGGATGCGATCGAGGTGCTCGGCCAGGCCGTCGAGGCCCACGACGGTGGTGTCGAGGTGGTCGAGCCAGGCAGGCTTCAGGTCGCCACCGATCCGTTGCCACATCGCACGACGGGCGTCGATCGGCGTCTGCACACTGTCGATGCCCAACAGGCTGACCCCGCGGAGGATGAAGGGGTGCACGCTGGTGGGCAGCCCGACGCCGCCGGTGAGCCCACTTGCGGCAACGGCGCTGCCGTAGCGCAGGGTGCGCAGTGTGTGCGCCAGGGTGGTACCGCCCACGCAGTCGACCGCGCCGGCCCAACGTTCCTTCTCGAGCGGGCGACCGGACTCAGGGGCCATCTCGGCGCGGTCGATCACGTCGGTGGCACCGAGCGACCGCAGCCAGTCGGCGTCGGTGAGCTTGCCGGTGCTGGCGACCACTTCGTGGCCGCGTGCGGCCAGCATGCCGATCGCCATCGACCCGACGCCGCCCGTGGCGCCGGTGACCAGCACCGGGCCGTCACCGGGGCGCAGCCCGTGGCGTTCGAGCGCATCGACGGACAGTGCAGCGGTGTAGCCGGCGGTGCCGACCGCCATTGCGGTGCGGGTGTCGAGTCCGTCGGGCAGCGCCACCAGCCACGACGAGCGGACGCGCGCGAGTTCGGCGTACCCGCCGTGATGGGCGACGCCGATGTCGTAGCCGTGCGCGAGCACGCGGCTGCCGACGGCCACGGAGGGATCGTCGGAGGCCTCGACGACGCCCGCGAGGTCGATGCCGGGGACGATGGGGTCGAGTCGAGCGACCTTGCCGGCCTCGGTGCTCGCCAGTCCGTCCTTGAAGTTGATGCCGGACCATTCGATGCGGACCAGCACCTCACCGTCGCCGAGCTCGCCCTCGTCGAGGGCGCCGACCCAACGTTGCCAGTCGCCGCCGTCGCGGTGCCCCGCGAGGAAGGCGCGCACGTCGCTCATGCCGAACGCACGTGGCGGCCGCCGGCGTCGGTCCAGCCCTGGCGCAGCGTGCGGTCGACCTTCTCGGCCAACAGCACCTGGGCGACGATGCCGGCGATGACGAGTCCCACGTAGAGGACGATCCACCACGGGTTGTCGGCGATGAGTTCCTTGGTGGTGACGCCGTTGTCGAAGTCGTCGACGTTGACGGTGCCCACGAGCAGCATCACGCCGGTGACGATGGCGGTCGAGCCGCCCATTGCGGTGAGGACGGTGAGCAGCCCCATCGGCAGGTTGGTGACCACGGCCACCACGCCGAGCGCCAGGCCGACGACGATGCCGACCAGCACCAGCACCCAGTTCCAGGTGACGCCGATGGCCGACAGTGCTGCCACGCCGACGGCGAAACCGATGAACGCCATCGCGACGACGACGGACACCTCGAAGTACAAGTAGGCGAGGAAGAAGAACACGATCGCGAAGACGATGCCGATCACCCAGCTGAAGGTCGTGCTGAGGAAGCCGTCTCCGGTCCAGCCCTGGATGAGCCCGGCGCCGATCACGAAACCGGCGAACGCGCCCCACAGCGGGATGACGATGCGCATCGCGAGCCAGCCGCGGAAGCAGAACAGCGCTCCGATCGCGATCACGATGATGCCGACGACGACGTCCTTCATGTCCCCTCCCATGCGACCCGGGCGTCCCTCGCGCCGGTGTCGCGGCGGCGAGCATAGAGCACGGCAGGCCGATTGCGGTCCGTGATGCCGCCTCACGCTGCGTGTGGCCGGGGGGTACTAGCACCGTCCTAGTACATCGACACAGTTGTGCTCCACAATTCCACCTTCACCAGGTGTTCCGCGGCGATCGTCGTGACGCTGGGTGGCGCGATTTCGGAGTCAGTCCGCGGGTCTGCACCATGTCGTGCCATGCGTCACCACGATCTAACTGCGATGACGCTGGCGATTGAACAGTGTCGCATCGATGACCCGGTGCGTGAGTCGGATCCCACGGAACGTGGTGAGGTCCTACGACCATCGGGGTAAGGAGGTCGTAGCGAGGTCCTATGACCGAACCAGGCCAAATGTCTCATTGTGGTCAACGACGAATTCCGGTTGAGTGTGTACTGCGGGGTTTCATGGCGGAACCTTCCAGCGGGAGAAGGAACAACAGAATGCACAGCGGGACGGGAGACCCGATGTGCACCGGCCAGTCGATGGCCTGTGCATCCGGAATGGTCGTTGTCGTGTCGACGGAGGTGGCCAAGTGAGCCTCACTCGTCGAGACCTTTTGAAGACCGGCGTGTTCGCCGGTGCGGCGGTGGCTCTGCCCGCCGTCCGTTTGGCCGGCGTGGGCGCCGCCACTGTCGCGGCGATGCCCGACGCGTTGCTGCCCAAGCCGTTCACCCTGCCCTTCCGGCAGGCGCCCATCGCAGTGCCGTACCGTCAGGACGCCACCTGCGACTACTACAAGATGTCGATGCAGATGGTGGAGGCCCAGGTCATCCCGGGCTACGACACCATGCTCTTCGGCTACAACGGCTCGGTGCCGGGACCGACGATCATCGCCCGTCAGGGGCGCCAGGTGGTCGTGCGGCACATGAACAACCTGCCGGC
>JBMOGW010000037.1:0-19372 GCA_049318165.1 Ilumatobacteraceae bacterium | reverse complement strand
CCCGACGGTTGATCACGACCACGGGCACGACCAGGATGAAGATCAACACGGCGAGTGCCGAGCCGATGCCCGCACGGGCCTGCACGAAGTAGACACGGTAGAACTCGTTGGCGATGGTGCTCGTCCCGAAGTTGCCGCCGGTGGTGGCTGCGACGATGTCGAACGCCTTCAGGCCGGCGATCGTGGTGGTGGTGGCAACCGTGATGATGGTCGCCCGGATGTACGGGAGCGTCACCTTGTAGAACGCCTGACGGCGAGTGGCGCCGTCGACGCGGGCCGCCTCGATCAGGGAGTCCGGCACGCCCTTCATCGCCGCGGAGAACACGACGGTGGCGAAGCCGGTGGAGGCCCAGATGAAGATCACGATCAGGAGGATCGTGTTGAAGCCGGGCATCGTGTCCGGCGGGGTGAACGGGCCGATGTTGCGGTCGACGAGCCAGTTCTTCTGACCGTTGCCGCCGAGCGCCTTGTGCACTGCGTTCAGCAGGCCGACCTTGAACGGCGGCCCGGCATACACGAAACGCCAGATGATGCCTGCGCCGACCAGAGAGATGGCACCGGGAATGAAGATCAGCGACTTGGCGGACTTCTCGCCGCGCATACCGTCGGCGAAACGGGCGATCGTCAGGCCGACGAGCAGCGTGACGGAGGTGCCGACCACCACCCACGTGAGGCTGGTGAGCACGGTCAGGCGGGTGTCCGGGGTGCGGAAGATCTCGGTGTAGTTGCCCACGCCGATCCACTTCTTCCCGTTGTCGTCGAGGAAGCTCGTGTAGATCGTGCGAATGGCCGGCACCACCAGGCCGATCACCATCAGGAACAGCGCCGGCAACAGGAACACCGTCACGCGTCCGCGCTCGGTCCACTTGCCGGGCAGCAGCTTCGTCAGCCAGTACAGGCCACCGAGCACCGCCAACAGGCTGCCCACTCCCAGGACGACGACCACGATCGTCGTCAACAGGTCCCCCATGACCCCCTCCTCAACATTTCTTCTGCGCGTCGTCCGAACGGAACGAAGAGGGGGTCGGGCCGGAGCCCGACCCCCTCCTGGTCATCTTGTCAGAGCTGAATGCTCAGCTCTTCGGCCAGCTCTTCTCGACGTTGTTCAGGAAGTCGTCGGTGCTGCCACCCACGACCCACTTGGTGATCTCGGTCCAGAAGGTACCGGCGCCCACGGCACCCGGCATCTGGTCCGAACCGTCGAAGCGGAACACATCGGCGCCACCCTGCAGCTCCGAGAGCTGCTTGGTGAACGGATCGGTGATCGTCGCGAAGTCGATGTTCTTGTTCGGCGACAGTTCCTTGCGCTTGTTCACGATCTGGATCTGGTAGTCGGCCGAACCGGTGTACTTCAGCACGTCGAACGTCTCGGGCTTGTCCGAGCCGGCCGAGTACAGGTCACCTGCGCCGAGCATGTACTTCGGGCCGCCAGCGGGGCTGGGGAGGTAGAAGATGTTGATGTCGCCGTCGGGACCGATCTTCGTGCCTTCCGGCCACAGGCTGGCGTAGAAGCTGGCCTGGCGGTGCATGAAGCAGTCACCGGTCAGGATCGGCAGGCCGCCGTCCTGGAACTTCGTCGTGGCGATGGCCTTCACGAGGGCGTCGCCGCCGAGGTAGTCGGCGTTCTTCACGTAGGCGCCCACGGCGTCGGCAACGGTCTTGACCTTGGCATCGTTGAACGGGATCTCGTGGTTGACCCACTGGTCGTACACCTTCTCACCGTTGATGCGGAGCATCATGTCTTCCATCCAGTCGGTGAGGACCCAGCCGGTGGCGACACCGGACTCGGCGCCGACGCACCACGGGGTGCTGCCGTCCTTGACGATCTGGTCGCTGAGCGACTTCAGGTCGTCGAGGCTCTCCGGCACCTTGTAGCCCTTGTCGGCGAAGGCCTTCGGGCTGTACCACACGAGCGACTTGATGTTCGAGCGACCCGGGATGCCGTAGATCTTGCCGTCGACGGTGCCGTAGGTGTCCCAACCCGAGATGAAGTCTTCCTGCACGTGCTTGGCGAGGTCGGCCGGGAACTCCTTCAGGAAGCCCTTGCGCGCCGTGGCGGCGAGCAGACCGGGCTGCGGGAAGTCGATCACGTCGGGAGCGTTGCCACCCTCGAGGCGGACGTTGATCTCCGTCTCGAACTGGTCGGTGCCTTCCCACTTGATCTCGACGCCGGTGCAGTCGACGAGCGGCTGGTAGGCCGCGACGTAGTCGGCGATCGGCTTGTCGTTGTCGGAGTCACGCACCGGGGAGAAGACGCTGACGCTCTTCCCCTTGTACTGCTGCTCGCACTTGATCTCGCCGTTCAGAATCGATGCCGGCGTGCTGCCGCCAGTGCTGCCGCCGGTCGTCGTGTCGGACGACGACGAACCGCCGTCGCTACCGCACGCTGCGACCAACAGCGACATGGCGATCGCGGCTACCGCAATGCCCTTCGTCTTCATTGGTAATCCCCCTCAGGATCGACGGTCCACGGGTCTTGCGCACTCCGTGGAAATGGTGTGGAATTTCCTTGGAACATTCCGAGGCGTACCATAACACTTCGGACGGATGCTGAAAAGCAGTCCGGCTACGATTTCTCCATCTACCACTGGCTACTGAGGGGGACCCCGTGGGCAACATCGTCCTGAACGAGATCGACAAGCTGTACGAGAACGGCTTCCACGCCGTGCATCAGCTGAGCTTGGAGGTCAACGAGGGAGAGTTCCTCGTGCTCGTGGGGCCGTCGGGCTGCGGTAAGTCCACCGCACTGCGCATGATCGCCGGCCTCGAGTCGATCACTGGCGGCGAACTGACCATCGGCGGCCGCAAGGTGAACGACCTCGACCCGAAGGACCGCGACATCGCGATGGTCTTCCAGAGCTATGCGCTGTATCCGCACCTGACGGTGCGCGACAACATCGCCTTCGCGCTGAAGCTGAAGAAGATGCCGAAGGACGAGATCGACCGCCGCGTCGACGAGGCGGCGAAGATCCTCGAGCTCACCGAGTACCTCGACCGAAAGCCGGCCAAGCTCTCGGGCGGCCAGCGCCAGCGAGTCGCCATGGGCCGCGCCATCGTTCGCCAGCCACAGGCGTTCCTGATGGACGAGCCGCTGTCGAACCTCGACGCCAAGCTACGCGTGCAGATGCGCGCGGAGATCTCGAAGCTGCAGCGCCAGTTGAACGTCACCACCGTGTACGTCACGCACGACCAGATCGAGGCGATGACGATGGGCGACCGCGTGGCCGTGCTGTCTCGTGGCCGCCTGCAGCAGGTGGACTCGCCGCAGAACCTGTACGACCACCCGGACAACATCTTCGTCGCGACGTTCATCGGTTCGCCGCAGATGAACATGCTCCGCGGTCACTACGACGCCGGCGCCGCGACGCTGACCGTCGGCTCGAACACGCTGTCGGTGCCCGAGTCGGTGCGTGCCGCTCGTCCGGCGCTCGCCGCCTACGACGGCAAGGCCCTGGCCGTCGGCGTCCGCCCGGAGCACATCGCCGACGCCGCGCTCGGTGGCGTCGAGGGTCGCTCGTCGATGAAGGGCGAGGTGGAGGTGCGCGAGGGTCTCGGCAGCGAGGTGCTGCTGCACATCGCTGTCGACGCCGGCAAGGTGACCGCCGAGGACATCGAGAGCGAAACCCCGGGCGATGAGCACAGCAGCGTGATCGTGGCCCGCGTCGCTCCGACGTCGAAGCTCACCCCGGGCGACACCGCCGAACTGGCCGTCGACACCGCGCACCTGCAGCTGTTCGACCTCGACAGCGGCCTCGCCATCCGCTGACCCGTCGACGGGCTTCAGCCCGCCAAACGGAGGCTTTCCTGCACCCCAGGGGCTCAGGAAACCCTCGGTTTGGCGCGGACTAGATGCGCAGCCAGGCCGCAGCGTCCGCGGGCAGCGAGCCGGCCGACAGGTCGGCGCTCGCCACCACCACGTCGCGGTGCTCGGGCAACTCGACGGGGCCGGTCCCGAAGTTCACCACGCACAGCAGATCGTCGCCGCGCCGGAATGCCAGCACGTCGCCACCGAGGTCGAGCCACTCGAACGCCCCGTCGCGCAACGCCGGTTCGGCGCGGCGTGTGTGCAGGACGGTGCGATACAGCGCCAGCATCGATGACGGGTCGTGCTCCTGCGACTCGGCCGTGTACGCGGCGAACCACTCCGGCTGCGGCAACCACGGTGCGACCGTGGCGCCGTCGGGGCTGAAGCCGAACGGCGCGCGGTCGCCCGACCAGGGGATCGGCACCCGACAGCCGTCGCGGCCGGGGTCGGTGTGGCCCGAGCGTTCCCACGTCGGGTCCTGCAACACCTCCGGCGGGAGGTCCTCCACCTCCGGTAGGCCGAGTTCTTCGCCCTGGTACACGTAGCACGAACCCGGCAGCGCGGCCATCAGCAACACCGAGGCGCGGGCGCGACGCGTGCCCATCGCGAGGTCGTGTTCGCGGGCCAGTTGTCCGAGGTGATAGCGCGAGGGCGCCTGCTCGAAACGGGCGAACCGCGACACGTGGCGAGCAACGTCGTGGTTCGACAACACCCACGTCGGCGGCGCGTCCACGAGGGCGTGCTCACGCATCGTCGCGTCGATCACCCGGCGGAGGTGGGCCGCGTCCCACGGCGAGCGGAGGTAGTCGAAGTTGAACGTCGTGTGCAGCTCGTCGGGCCGCACGTAGCGGGCAAGGCGGGCCGGCTTGGGCACCCACGCCTCGGCGACGAACACCCTCGGCGGGTCGTACGAGTCGGCGATGCGCCGCCACGACCGGTACACCTCGTGCACCGGATCGGGATCCCAGAACGGGTGCTGACGCGGGTCGTGCTCGTCGTAACGGATGTCACCGACGTCGGGCAGGCCGTCGAGCTTGAACAGCGAGTGGGCGACGTCGATGCGGAACCCGTCGACGCCTCGGTCGAACCAGAACCGGAGCGCATCCTCGTACTCGGCAGCCGTGTCGGGGTGCAGCCAGTTGCGGTCCGGCTGCTCGGGCGCGAACAGGTGCAGATACCACTGGCCCGGCCTGCCGTCCGCCTCGGTGATGCGCGTCCACGCCCGGCCACCGAAGCAGCCCGGCCAGTCGTTGGGTGGCAGGTCGCCATCCGCTCCCCCGCCGTCGCGGAACACGAAGCGCTCGCGCTCGGGTGACCCCGGGCCGGCGGCGAGCGCCGCCTGGAACCACGGGTGCAGGTGCGAGCAGTGGTTCGGCACGATGTCGAGCAACACGCGCACGCCCAGTGCGTGCGCCTCCGCGACCAATGCCTCGGCCTCGTCCATCGTGCCGAACCTCGGCTCGACGTCGTGGTAGGTGATCACGTCGTAGCCGGCATCGGCTTGCGGCGACGGGTACCAGGGGTTGATCCAGATCGCGTCCACGCCGAGCGCGGCGATGTACGGAAGACGAGCACGCAGGCCGGCGATGTCGCCGAGCCCGTCGCCGTTCCCGTCGGCGTAGCTGCGGATGTACACCTGTTGGATGACGGCGCTGCGCCACCACTGCCCGTCGGCCATGCGTTCGCCGATGCCGGTCGACCCGTCGCCGCCGATCATCGCAGCCACACGCACGCGTCGGCGGGCACGATGAACGCGTCGACGTGACCGCGCACCGACGACAGGAGCACCGACCGGCCGGCGACCACGTCACCCGGCAACGTCACCGGCGCACCGGTCACGTTCAGCGCAACGAGCACCTCCCCGCGAAGGAACGCGACCACCTCGTCGCTGTCGGCCAGCACCCACTCCAGTGGGGCCACGGCGGCGAGCGCTCGTCGCTCGTGCAGCAGCGTGCGGTACAACGACAGCGTGCTCGCCGGGTCTCCGTCCTGAAGGGACGCTGCGTAGCCGCCCCAAGCCGCCGGCAACGGCAGCCACGGCTCGGCCTGTTTCGTCGGCGAGAAGCCGTCGCTGGTCGCCGGGTCGTCCGCCCACGGCAACGGGATGCGGCACCCGTCGCGGCCGATCTCCTTGCCGTTCGTGCGGATGAACAGCGGGTCCTCGCGGCGGTCGGCCGGGATGTCGAACACCTCCGGCAGGCCGAGCTCCTCGCCCTGGTAGAGGTACAGCGAGCCGGGCAGCCCCGCCGTGAACGTGATCATCGCCTCGGCGCGGCGCAGACCGAGTGCCTCGTCCACGGGCGCCTCGACGTACACGAGGTTGTTCTTCGTCCAGCTCTCCAGCGAGGCCGCGTTGGCGCGGCCGTAGCGGGTGACGGCGCGCTGCGTGTCGTGGTTGTTCAGCGTCCACGTCACCGACGTGCCCGCCCCGGTGAGCACCTCGTACACCTCGGCGACCGATGAACGGATGACCGAGGCGATCCACGGCGCGAGCATCAGGTCGAAGTTGAACGACTGGTGGAACTGGTCGGGCTCCACGAACTTCAGGAGCAGCTCGGGTTTGCCGGGCGTGTACGCCTCGCTGACCGTCACCAGATCGCGGCCGGGGTGCTCGGCCTCGTACGCGTCGATCACCCGTCGCCACCGGCGCCAGTGCTCGTGCGCGCTGGGCAGGAACTGGATGTGCTCGTTCTTGCCGGCCTGTTCGGTGGCGGTGCCGGCCGTCGGGTCGAGCACCTGGTCGGGCAGACCCGGCGTCTTGCCGACGACGCCGACCGCGTCGACTCGGAAACCACCGATGCCACGGTCGAACCAGAAGCGCAGCACGCGGTCGAAGTGCTCCTGCACCTCGTCGTTCTCCCAGTTCCAGTCGGGCTGCCACGGCGTGAACACGTGCAGGTACCACTGACCGGGCGAGCCGTCGGGCTCGTCGACGCGGGTCCACGCGGGGCCACCGAAGATCGCCGTCCAGTTGTTCGGGGGCAACTCGCCGTGCTCGCCCTTGCCGTCGCGGAACCAGAAGTGCTCGCGCTCGCTGCTGCCGCGGCCGGCTTTCACCGCCGCCTGGAACCACTCGTGACGGCTGCTGCAGTGGTTGGGCACGAGGTCGAGCATCACCTTGATGCCGCGTTCACCGGCTGCGGCCACCATCCGATCGAACGTCGCCAGGTCGCCGTACGTCGGCTCGATGTCGAAGTAGTCGGCCACGTCGTAGCCGTGGTCCATCTGCGGCGACGGGAAGCACGGGCACAGCCAGATGGCGTCGACCGCCAATGACTGCAGGTGGTCGAGGTGATCGATGATGCCTTGCAGGTCGCCGCGGCCGTCACCGTTCGCGTCGGCGAAGGAGCGGACGTAGACCTGATACACGACGGCGTCCCGCCACCAGGGACGGGTGACGGTGGGCGCGGTGGACGGGTCGCTCATGGCGGCTCCTCAGGCAGGTGGACGGGTGGTGGCGCGGACGACGAGCTCCACCTCGAGCTGCTCGTCGAAGGCGGAACGTCGCTTGGCACCCAGCGACTCGAGCACCAGCTCCGCGCCGCGTTCGCCGGAGCGGACGAGCGGCTGGCGCACGGTGGTGAGACCCATGACCGACGCGAGGTCGATGTCGTCGTAGCCGACGATCGACAACTCGTCCGGCACCTTCAGGCCCTTGGCCTCCGCCGCCTCCATCACGCCCACGGCCTGCGTGTCGGACGCGGCCACGATGGCGGTGGGTGGGTCGGCGAGCTCGAGCAGGTCGAGCGTCATCTGCCGCGCGGCAGCACGCTGGTGCGAACCGTGGCGGATGAGCGCCGGGTCGGCGGGGATGCCGGCGCGCCGGATCGCCTCGAGGTAGCCCTCCTGACGGCGCGAACTGGAGACGAACCCGAAGCTGTTGTCGGGCGGCTCGCCGACGAAGCCGATCCGACGGTGACCGAGGTCGATGAGGTGCTGCGTGGCCACCCTGCCGCCGGCACGGTCGTCGATGGTGACGCTCGGCAGCCCCTTGCCCCAGGTGTCGATGAGCACGGTGGGAAACGCCGCCTTCGACAGGTGCGTCGCCTCGGTGTCGAGCAGCGGGAGCGAGATGACGATGAGCGCTTCCAGGGACGTGAGCCGTGGAAGTTCCACGAGCATCGAACGCCCCTGGCTCGGCGATTCGATGTTGTACAGGACGACGTGGAGATGGTTCGCCTGCAGGCGCGGCACCAGGCCGCTGAAGCGCTGCAGCGCCGATGGCTCGTCGAAGAACGTCACCAGCAGACCGACCAGTCCGGGAGAAAATCCCTGCTGAGCACGCTTACGGGTGGACGGCTCGTGACCGAGTTCGGCCGCAGCGGCGAGCACCTTGGCGCGCATCGCCTCACTCACGTTGGGGCTGCCGCTGAAGACGCGCGACACGGTGCCGATGCCGACGCCGGCGTGTTCTGCGATTTCGGACAGGGTTGCCACCGTTGGAAACTCTACGCACAATTTCCACGCCGTTGGAAGAGGGAACGCGCCGGAATCCGGGCGGAGGACCAGGTCTACAGTCGGCCCATGACCTCCGACGACGCGGCCACTGCACTGTCACCGATCTTCCGGCTCGCCGAGCGACACGTCGACGAACAGGCGGCGCTCGACCCCATCGCCGCCACCGGCCGCGGCATCCCCGGCCACGAGGACCGACTGACCGACTTCTCTCCCGACGGCTACGCAGCCCGCGCCGAACACGTGCGGCGCACCCTGGCCGAGCTGGAGGCCTTGCCGGTGACGAACGACGACGACCGCCGTGCGCGGGACTTCATCCGTGAACGGTTCGGGGCGACGCTGATGGCGTACGAGCACGGTGAATGGATGCTCGGACTGCGCGCGATCGCGTCGCCGAGCAGCGCAGTGCGGTCGACGTTCGACCTGATGTCGCGCGACGGCGAGGCGGCATGGGACCACATCGCCACGCGTGTCTCGCGCGTGCCGCAGACCATCCTCGGCCTGCAGGCGACGCTCGATCACGGCCGCTCGGGCGGCAAGGTGGCGCCACGCCGCCAGGCGCTCGCCGCGGCCGAGCAGGCCGCCACGTGGTCGGAACACCGCTGGTTCGACTCGCTCGTGCGTGAGGCCGAACAGGCCGCGTTGCCGACCACGCTCGTCACACGAGTCCGCGAGGGTGCCGGTGCCGCGAACGCTGCCTACGCCGGGTTCGCCGAGTACCTGCGCGACACGTATGCGCCCGAGGCGCCGAGCACTGACGGCTGCGGGCCCGAGCGCTATGCGGTCGGTGTGCGGGCCATGCTCGGCGGCGACTTCGATCCGGTGGAGATGTACGAGTGGGCATGGGGCGACTTCCACGAACTGCGCGCGCAGATCCGCGCGACCTGTGAACAGATCCTGCCGGGTGCTTCCTTCGCCGAGGTGATCGACCTGCTCGACACCGACCCGGCGCGTGGGGTGCAGGGCGAGGACGGCTACCGCGAGTGGCTGCAGGCGATGACGGACGAGGCACTGCAGCGCAGCCACCAGCACTTCGAGATCCCGGCGGTGATGGACCGCTGCGAGGCACTCATCCCGCCGGCCGGCTCGGCGGCCGCCGCGTACTACACCGGCCCGTCCGAGGACTTCTCACGCCCAGGTCGCACCTGGTATCCGACGCTCGGCCGGACGCACTTCCCGAAGTGGGGCGACGTCACCACGTGCTACCACGAGAGCGTCCCCGGCCATCACCTGCAGATCGCGTACGCGATGGTGAAGGCGTCGTCGCTCAGTCGCATCCAGCGCACGTCGTTCATCAGCGGACACGGCGAGGGTTGGGCGTTGTACGCCGAGCAACTGTGTGACGAATTCGGCTGGTTCGAGGTGCCGGACCACCGGCTCGGCTTCCTCGCCGGGCAGATGCTGCGCACGGTGCGGGTGATCATCGACATCGGCATGCACCTGGGCATGCGCATCCCGGAGGGCACGACGCTGATGGACGGCACGCCCTTCCACGGCGGCGAGGTGTGGGACGCCGACAGGGCCTACCGCTTTTCGTTGTCGGAGACCGGCAACACGCCCGACTTCATGCGCAGCGAGATCGACCGCTACCTCGGCTGGCCGGCACAGGCGATCAGCTACAAGATCGGCCAGCGCGAGTGGGTGGCCGCTCGGGACGACGCCAAGGCTCGCCTCGGCCGCGCGTTCGACCTGCGCGCATGGCACACCGAGGCGCTGAGCCTCGGTGCGGTGGGGCTCGGTCAGCTGCGCGCCGAATTGGCAGGCTGAACCACCAGCGGGCCACCCGGCCCGAACGCCGCCGCGGCGAATCGGCGGCCCAGGAGGGCATAGCCCTCGGGTGACGGGTGCAGCCGGTCGTACAACAGGGCCTCGTCGTCCGCGCCGAACAGCGCAAGGCCGTCGAGGTGATGGAGGTTGCCGTCGCCGGCGACGCGGCGCTGGTCGACGATGCCGGCGATGATGCGGC
Organism: Ilumatobacteraceae bacterium; assembly: GCA_049318165.1. Lineage (GTDB taxonomy): Bacteria > Actinomycetota > Acidimicrobiia > Acidimicrobiales > Ilumatobacteraceae > UBA668. The sequence continues at coordinate 9,146 of JBMOGW010000037.1, read as the reverse complement.
GGATGCCCTGCAGCGTGAGGCCGAACGGTCGCGCCGCGGCCGGGATGTCGATGACGTCGAAGGAACCCTCGTCGTTCGGCACCGTGGGGCCGACACGGTCCTCCACCAAGGGGCAGAAGATCGGCGACACCACCAGCAGCGGCGTCTGCGGGTGCCCGTCTCGGATGTGGTCGAGCAGTCCGTGGACCGCAGGGATGAACGTTCGCTCGGTCATCGACGCCGCGTTCACCAGGTTGATGCCGATCTTCACCGAAATGACGTCGGCAGGCGTGTCGCGGATCACCCGTCCCATGAACGGGTCGAGCTGGCACTGGCCCGCGAGCCCATAGTCGGTGAGTTCGAGACCGACCTCGTTCGCCACCATCACCGGCCATGCGTCGAACGGCCGATCGACGTCGACGCAATGGCTGATCGACGAGCCGTAGTGCGTCCAGCGCGGCCGGGTGATCGGGGTGCGTGACACCGTGGCGCCGTCGGCGACGCGCAACGTGCGCAGCTCGATCGACGTGTCGGTCGGCAGCCAGATCTCGATCGCCTTCGCCGCGTCGCCGAGGCCGTCCCAGCAGACCGTCACCGCACCGCCCTCCTCGAACTCGATTCCAGCGGGGCCCTTCGTGCGATCGATGTGCACCCACGACCCGCCGACGAGCGGTGTGTCGGGCTGTAGCGCGCCATCGACGACCATCTGCACGATCGGCGGGACTGCCGGGCGGGGCAGCGTGTGGATGGTCCGCGGGTGCACCGTCAGCTCGACCGTCGGCGAGTCCGTCGTGAAGGCGAGGCGCACACCGGCCGTCATCGTGACCATCGTGTTCATGAACACGTCGGGCACCTGCGGTCGCGTCCACGCAGGCAACCGCCGCAGCACCATCCCGTCGTGCGTACGATCCACGTCGAACGCACCACGGATCTCGACCGGCGAGTCGCCATCTGGGTCCACCACGACATCACGGAGCAACATGCGCCCGAACGTACTCCTCATCACGCTCGACCAGTTCAGGGGAGATTCGCTGTCGTCCGCGGGCCACCCGCTGGTGCGCACCCCGAACCTCGACGCGCTCGCCGCCGAGGGCGTGCGCTTCGCACGCCACTACGCCCAGGCCGCGCCGTGCGCCCCCGGCCGGGCCGCGCTGTACACGGGCACGTATCAGATGAACAACCGGGTCGTGGCGAACGGGACGCCGCTCGACGACCGGCTGGACAACGTGGCACGTGTCGGCCTGCGCGCCGGCTACCACCCGGTGGTCTTCGGCTACACCGATCAAGGCGCCGACATCCGCCGAATCACCGACCCGGACGACCCGCGCCTGCGGCACTGGGAGGGCGTGCTGCCCGGCTTCGAGCAGCTGCTGTGCCTCGACGAGCGCCAAGGACCCTGGCTCGAGTGGCTGCGCTCGCTCGGCCACGACGCCACCGATCCGGACGTGGCGCTCGCCACCGAGCACGAGCGGCCCGCCGAGCACTCGCTGACGCAGTTCCTCACCGACCACTTCCTCGACTGGCTCGGCACCCAGGACGGGCCGTGGTTCGCGCACACGTCGTTCCTCCGACCTCACCCGCCCTACGACGCTGCCGGCCACTACGCCACGATGTACGACCCCGCCGACTGCCCGCCGCCGCTACCGGTGCCCGAGCACCCCCACCGGATGCTCAAGCTGTTCCACTCGCTTCCGCCGGTCGCCGCGCCCACCGACCCCGCGGAGGTGGCGCACCTGCGCGCGCAGTACTTCGGGATGATCAGCGAGGTGGACCACCACCTCGGGCGAATCTGGGACGCCCTGCGCGCCCGTGGCGACTGGGAACAGACCGTGATCATCATCACCGCCGACCACGGCGAGCAGTTGTGCGACCAGGGCCTGGTGCAGAAGCTCGGCTTCTACGAGAGCAGCTACCACATCGTCGGGATGATCCGCGACCCTCGCCACCCGGAGGGGTTCGGCACCACGGTCACCGAGTTCACGGAGAACATCGACGTGATGCCGACGCTGTGCGAGGCGCTCGACCAGCCGGTTCCGCTGCAGTGCGACGGCTACCCGCTCACGCCGTTCCTGCGCGGCGACCGACCGGAACAGTGGCGCACCGCCGCGCACTACGAATGGGATTGGCGTGACTGGGTGATGATGATGCGCGACCCCGGCGAATGGCCGTGGGACCGCCGGGTGGAGCGTGCCAACCTCGCGGTGCTCCGCACCGAGGACCACGCCTACGTGCAGATGGGCGACGGCGACTGGATCTGCTTCGATCTGGCGGCCGACCCGACGTGGCAGACGACCGTGACCGAACCCGGTGTGGTGCTGCCGCTCGCGCAGGAGATGCTGGTGTGGCGCCAGACGCACCTCGACCGCCAGTTGGCCAGCACGCTGATCAAGAAGACCGGCATCGCCGGCCGCACCCCGGACCCCGTTCGCTTCTGAACACGACGAGCTCGCCGATGCCGGGTCAGCGGACGAAGCCGGCCATCACGTTGATGATCAGGCCGACGATGACCGCGCCGAACAGGTAGCTGACCAGCGCGTGCTGCGCGACGGCACGGCGGATCGACCGATCACCGATGTCGGTGTCGCTCACGGCGAACGACATCCCGACCGTGAACGCCATGTAGACGAAATCGCGGTAGTCCGGCGGCTCGTCCTGGTGGAAGTCGATGCCGCCGGACGGGGTGCGGTAGTAGAGGTGGGCGTACCGCAGTGCGTACACGAGGTGGACGACCGCCCACGACAGCACCACGGCCGTCACCGAGGCCACCGTGAGCAGCACCTCCATCAGCTGACCGACCCGGCGAGCGTGCACCAGGCCGAAGGCCATGCCACCCAGGCTGACGATCGCAGCGGCGGTGACGATCATCACGGGGCCGCGATGACTGTTGTCCTCCGGCTCCGCACGTCGACGTGTGCCGTCCGCATCCAGCCGACCGACCTCGAGCACGATCCACACCAGCAGCAACGCCGCGGCAGCGTTCCAGCCGACCAACACCGCCAACTGCCACGGTGCGACGAACGCCGTGGCCGAACCCGCCGCCAGGCCGATCCCGGCGCACACGTACAAGCGGCGGCGCGCCGACACCGCGCGCTCGGGCACGACGGCGGCGGGTTGCTCGGTCACGTCATGAGATTCTTCCGTACACGAGGTCGGTCGCGGTGCGACCCTCTCGCTGCCCACGCGCCTCGAAACGGGTGAACGGCCGCCAGTCGGGCCGCGGCACCACGCCACCGGAGAGACGCGGCTCGTCGGCCACGGTGCGCTCGGTGTGTCGGGCGTAGTCGGCGATGTCGGTGGCGACGTGCAGCGTGCCACCCACCCGCAGGCGGTCGGTGAGCATGCGCACCACGTCGGGACGCACCAGACGGCGGTGTTGCTGTTTGCGCTTCAGCCACGGGTCGGGGAACCAGATGCGCACGCCGGCGAGCGAGGCGTTCGGCACGCGCGGCAGGAAGTCGATGACGTCGCCCTCGACCACGCGTACGTGCTGCCAGCCGTGCTCGGTGACCGCCTCGATCACGCGCGCCACGCCAGGGGTGTGCACTTCCACGCCGACGATGCACTCGTGCGGCCGCGCCGCTGCCATCTCGACCAGGCCTTCGCCACCACCGAACCCGATGTCGAGCACCACGTCGAGGGACGCTGCGTCGCCGGCCGTGGCGAACACCGACGTGAGATCGAGCGCCGGTCCCTCCACGTCGAGTCGCCACTGCGGCGCCTCGCGCTCGAACGCCGCGGTGCGCTCGTCCGACAGTCCTCGCCGCCGTGGGCGGAAGCTGCGCGCGTGACGGGGCGGGGATTCCACGGCCACATTCCTACCGGGCGGCGACGCGCCGCGGGCCCGGACGGCCGACGTGACAGTCTTGCGGGATGACCCGCCCCTGCTGGTTGGTGAGCGACGGCAACGTGCTGGCGAGTGCCGAGCGCGCCGTCAGCCATGCCGATCGCGGCCGTGGCCTGTTGGGCCGAGACGGCGTGGAGGGCGCGTTGGTGCTCGACCGCACACGCTGGGTGCACACCATCGGCATGCGGTTCGCCATCGATGTCGCGCACGTCGATGCGGACGGGCTGGTGCTGAAGGTGTCACACATGCCGCCGAACCGGATCGGACCGTACGTGAAACGGGCGAGGATGGTGGTGGAGGCCGAGGCCGGCGCGTTCGGCCGCTGGGGGCTGCGCGAGGGCGACGTGGTCGAGGTGCGCGAATGAGCGGCACCCTGCTGCTCGTCAGCACCCCCATCGGCAACCTCGGCGACCTTCCGCCCCGTGCCGTGCAGGCGTTGCGCGGCTGTGCGCTCATCTGCTGCGAGGACACTCGCCACAGCGGCAAGCTGCTGTCGCACGCGGGCATCTCCGGTGTGCGGCTGGCCGTGGCCGACGAACACCGCGAGGCGGCACGCACGGACGAGGTGCTCGGGCTGCTGGCCGGCGGGCAGGACGTCGGCGTGATCACCGACGCCGGCACCCCCGGCATCAGCGACCCGGGGATGCGCCTGGTTGCCGCAGCGATCGACGCCGGACACCGAGTCAGCGCAGTGCCCGGACCGGCTGCGCTGGTGATGGCACTGGTGGTGAGCGGCTTCGACACCGGCCGGTTCGTCTTCGAGGGGTTCCTCCCGCGGAGCGGCCGCGAGCGCGGCGAACGGGTGACCGAGGTCGCTGCCGAGCGGCGCACCGTGGTGCTGTACGAGGCGCCGCACCGTGTGGCGCGCACCGTCGACGACCTGGCCGCAGCGTGTGGCGCCGACCGGCGTGTCGCCCTGGCGCGCGAACTCACCAAGCTGCACGAGGAGGTGTGGCGTGGCACCCTGGCCGACGCCGCCACCCACCTCGCGGAAGTGCCGCCGCGCGGCGAGTACGTGGTGGTGCTGGAAGGGGCGCCGGCGCCGACGGCAGCCACCGACGAGCAGATCGTGCAGTCGTTGCGCGACGCAATCCGAGGCGGCGCGGATCGGCGATCGGCAATCGCTACGGTGATGGCGAGCACCGGAGCGAACAAGCGCCGCGTGTACGACCTGTCCCTCACACTTCCCCGCTCTGCCGATGAGTGAACGCCCTTCGCCCCACCATCCCAGTCGGCGTACGACGACGGCACCGAGTGCCGCGTTCTTCGACCTCGACCGGACGCTCATCAGCGGCTCCAGCGCGTTCGTCCTCGGGATTGCCGCGTGGCGAGCGAAGCTGGTGCCCACGCATCAGTTCGTCCGTGACGCCGCCGACGCACTCAGCTTCGCGATGTCGGGTGCCTCGGACGAGACGTCGATGGGCGTGCGGGACCGCATCCTCGGTGCCGTGCGCGGCGTGCGCGTCGACGACCTCGTGGCGCTGAACGCCGACATCGTGCCGAAGTTGATGGAGCGGGTGCGGCCCGAGTCGATGCGGCTCATCGAATTGCATCGCGATGCCGGCCGGTCGACGTACATCGTGTCGGCATCGCCCATCGAGCTGGTCGAGCCGCTCGCCCGGGCGCTCGGGATGACGGCCGGCATCGGCACACGCAGCGTCATCGTCGACGGGGTGTACACCGGCGAGCTGGACGGGCCGTTCTGCTACGGCCCCGGCAAGGTGGAAGCGATGGAGGCGCTGGCCGAGACCGAGGGCCTCGACCTCGACCGCTGCTGGGCGTACAGCGATTCGGCGAGCGACCTGCCGATGCTCGATGCCGTCGGTCATCCGGTGGCGGTGAACCCGGACGCCAAGCTGCAACGACATGCCGAACGGGCGGGCTGGCCCGTGGTGGAGTTCCGCAAGCGCACCAAGGCGGTCATCCGCCGCACCACCCAGGTGGTCGGCGGCGTCAGCCTCGCCGGCGGTGGCTTCGCCGCAGGCATCCGCTACGCCCGCTCGCGCTGACCTCGCCGGTCACGACGTGGTCAGGTCTCGTCGAGCGGGGTGAGGCCGAGCTGGCGGGACTGGGCGACCAGGTTGCCGGCGCTGTCCCACACCTCGCCGTCCTCGTTGAGGAACCCGCCCTGCACGAACTGCGAGCGGAACACGCACCGCACCGGTCCGGGCGCAGGCACGCCGCGCACGTGCACGGTGTACTCCAGCGTCGGCACCCAGCCGGGCGGCATGTCGAGGTGGAACACCGCGGGCGGGAAGGCGTCGCACACCATCAGCAGCGCGAGCGTGTCCAGCGGACGACCGTCGGCAAATGCGAACCAGCCGGCCAGTTCAGCGACGCCGCGGCGGTTCCCCGTGACCCAGCCGACGTGATCGGGGTGCAGACGCACGTCCAGACGGTCCATCATCGACACCACCACCTGGCCCTGGTCGCGGGTGCGCGGCACACACTCCTCGAACGGCGGCAGCTCGGGCGGACCCGCGGCGAGGTGCTCGTAACTGCCGAGCGGCTGCGACAGGTCGCCGAACGAGCCGACCACCTGCAGGATCGGCTTCCCGTCGCGGTGCATGCGACCCGCGACGGTGGTGAACCGGCGGCCGGCCTTCACCACCTCACCATCGATGCGTACCGGCCCGGGACGCCCCGGCGACAGGTAGTGCCCGGTCATCGAGATCGGGTCCGGCCGGCCGGACAGATCGCGCAGACCCCGAGCCGCGAGCGCCATCAGGTAGCCGCCATTGGCGTTGCCCCCGATGTCCCAACCGTCGCGGATGTCGCCATCGCCGTCGGTGACGGCGGTGTCACGGTCGAACTCGAACGCGCTCATGCTCGCCAATACTGCAGGCCGTCGGTGCCGATCGTCCCATCGGCCAGCAGCTCGTCCAGGTGTCGGCGGATGCTGAACCGCTCGACCGAGTCGCCGAAGACGGGCGGCCGCGTCCCGGCCCGGTAGACGATGCCGTCGTCGACCAGTTCGTCGAACGTGCGCGGCCGGTCGAGGAGCGCGAGCAGCGACTCGGTGCGTCGCCCGAACACCGCGATGTAGGCGTCGATCGCGTCGGCGAACGCGTCGTGGCCGTCGATCACACCCTTGTGGTGGAACGTGACGTAGTGATCGGCGCGCAGGTCGCGCAGCATGGCCAGCGTCGAACGGAACTCGGTGAGGCTCGATGCCGCATCGCCGTAGTACGGGCCGAACGTGCTCAGGTCGACGTCGCCCGTCACCACGACGATCATCTCCCCGTCGTCGATGACGTACACGCTGTGGCCGGCGGTGTGGCCGGGGGCATGCACCAGCTGGACGGTGACGCCGCCGAGGTCGATGGTGTCGCCGTCACGCAGCGCCACCGCATCGGGCCAGCCCTCGAAGTGGAACCGTTGGACGACGAGGTCGGTCATCCCCTGCCGCGATTCCTCCGGCACGCCGTACAGCGCCATCAGCCCGTCGACCGACTGCACGGCGGCATGGTCGGCCTCGTGCACGGCGACACTGCCCGCCAGCACTGCCGACACACCGGCGACGTGGTCCTCGTGGGGATGGGTGAGCAGCACGTGGCCCACCTCGAGCGGCGGGTCGAGCGTGCGCGCCGACAGAGCCGGGTCGATCACGACGCTGTCGTGCGTGCCGCGCACCACCACGGTGTTCCCGTCGGGGTACTTGCCCTGCTCGTGCCCGAACAGGACGGTGACGTGGCGACCCAGTTCACGGCGGACGGCGACCATGCCGACGACCGTAACAAGGACCATCCATCGGCCGTGCTGCCGGAGCCGTCGGCCCTCCTGAGGGAGTGCGTTCGCTATGGTCGGCACCGATGCGGCGCCGTGAGGAGCACAGATGCTGAGGTGGTTCGGCCGCGGCGGCCGCACGCTGCTCGTGCTCACGGTGCTCGGCGCCGCGCTGGCGTTCGCGACCAGCCTGCTGATGAGCGGCGTGAACGAGTCGTTCTCGGCGGAGGTGAGCCGCACGCTGGACCGCATGGACGCTGACTGGTGGGTCACGCGGGCCGACGCGCCGGGCCCTTTCAGCGGCGGGAGCCTCCTCACGGCCGACGACGTGGGCGTGCTCACCGGGCCGGGCATGGGCTTCACCGAAGCGTCGGCGGCGCTGTTCGGCAGCACGACGGCGCAGACGAACCCCGGCAGCGACAACAGCACGGCGGTCACCGTCACGGTGCTCGGCGTGGTGCCGGGTGCTGTCGGCGCCCCGCAAACCGTCGACCAGGGGACGACCGACCTCGCGTTCGGCCAGGTGATCGTGCCCCGCTCGCTCGGCCGCAGCGTGGGCGACAGCATCACCATCGCCGGCGCCGTCCTGTCGGTCGGCGGGGTGGTCGACGAGGCGTCGCTCGACGGCGGCGCCCCGACGATCACGATGCGGATCGAGGAGGCCCAGCGCCTGTTGCTCGGCGGCCAGCCACTTGCATCGATGGTGGTCGCGAAGGGGGCCGCGGACCTGCCCGGCACGTACGTGGCGCATCGCCGCCCACAGGTCGAGGCCGACCTGCTGCGGCCGCTCCACGACCTGATGCAGACCTTCGACGTCCTCGGGTACCTGCTCTGGCTGGTCGCCGGGCTGATCATCGCCGTGGCCGTCAGGGCGCAGCGGACGCGAGTGCCGCCCCTCTCGTCGATGGCCCTCTCGTTGATCGCCGCAGTCGTCGGCATCGGGCTCGCACTGCTCGTGACGCCGCTCATGCCGCTCCAGGTCGAGTTCGCCACGTCGGCGATGGTGCTGATGCTGTTGCCCGCCGCGGTGCTGGGCGCCGCCGCGGCACTCGTCGGTGTCCGGCGGGCCACGCCCGTCGCCGGGTCCGACACCCACTCCGGCGAGGCCGACCCGACCAGCGACCACCCGGTCGCCGACGACGCGACCAGCTGACCCGCCGAGAACTCGTTGTCGCACCCACGGGACGGGCGCATATCCTTGCGGCATGACGCATGTGGTCCTGACTCGTCGAATGTGCACCGGCTCCTGAACCAGCCGTTGACCGCCATTCCCTGAAAGGACCTCCCTCATGAGCCGTTACTTCCTCACCACACCGATCTACTACGTCACCGCGAAGCCCCACCTCGGGCACGCCTACAGCACCATCACCGCCGACGCGCTGTGCCGCTGGCACCGCCTGCTCGGCGAGGACGTGCACTTCCTCACCGGCACCGACGAACACGGCCAGAAGGTCGCCGACTACGCCGAGGCCGCGGGCAAGTCGCCGCAGGACTTCGTCGACGAGATCGCCCCGCTCTACGCCCAGGCGTGGGAGCGGCTCGGCATCACCAACGACGACTTCATCCGCACCACCGAGGAGCGCCACAAGATCGGCGT
>JBMOGW010000036.1:0-19822 GCA_049318165.1 Ilumatobacteraceae bacterium | reverse complement strand
GGTCACCGGCCGTCATGCCGGACACCTCCTTGCGTGCCGCCGATTCGACGGACTGTCACCGGTGTCCGCGGACGCGGATGCAGCGTTGCTGCGTGACACGGAGGTCGCCCATGCGCATCGACACCACTCGTTTCGGCACGATTCAGATCGACGACGACGACGTCTTCGAGGTGCCGCACGGCATCCCCGGGTTCGTGGGGCTGCGCCGGGCGGCGCTGCTCGCCGTCGAGACCGGGGTGGAGGGTGCGGTCCTGTACTGGTTGCAGGACCTGGACGACCCCGAGCTGGCCTTCCTCTGCGTGGTCCCGTGGTCAGCGTTTCCGGGCTACGACGTCGAGGTGGACGAGCGGGCACTGGGCATCGCCGACGCCGAGGACGTGCGGGTGCTCAACCTCGTCACCGTGCGCCGCAACGGCGACGTCCATCCCATCGCCGAACGCCGGGCCTCGACGATGACGGTCAACCTGCGTGCCCCGTTGGTGATCGATCTGCGCCGGCGCCGGTTGCAGCAGGTGATCCTCTCCGACACCCGTTGGTCCGTGCACGAGCCGCTGCTGCGTGCCACGCAGGCGGTGCACTGATGTTGGTGTTGTCACGCAAGGTCGGGGAGCGGATCCGCATCGCCGACGACATCGAGGTCGTGGTCCTCGAGGTCAGCCGCGACCAGGTGCGAATCGGCGTGCAGGCGCCGCGGCACGTCACCGTGCACCGTCACGAGGTCTACTGCGAGATCGTCGAGGCCAACCGGGCGGCGGCCGTCGCCGACGTCGGGGCCGACCATGCGCTGGGCGCAGCCGTGTCGAGGACGCCGCCGTCCCGGCCGCCGAGTGCGGTGAATCCCCCGCGGTCACCCGTGACGGCAGCCGAGTCCCGGTGACGATGACCCATGACGAACTGCATGGATGCAGAACGCTGGTCAAGGAGGATTGAGCATGACGGTGACGAGTCCGCCGCTGCTGTGGGACGAGGTGCTGAGTGATCGGGCGCCCGTGTGCACGTGTGGTGCGCCGGCCCTCGCCGAGGTGTCGGCACCGTGGTTGCCCTGGCGCAGCCGGGGGTGGCCGGTGACCCGCCGCGAGGAGCGCACGTTCCTGCTCGATCTCTGGGAGCTCACCGGCGGCCGCCCCGGCACGTACCGGCGCAGCGACGCCACCGCCATCCTCAACGCGCTCCGCGGCGGGCTGACGGTCGGCGAACTGCTCGACGCGGCGCCCGGCCTGGTGCCGGCGAAGCTGCTCGCCGCGTACCTCGACCTGCAGCACCGCCGTCGCACGGCGCGGGCCGCCTGGGACGAGATCGTGGCCCTGCGGACCGCCGACGCGGTGCTGGAGTTGGCCGTCGCCGCCAACCGGATCGCCCCTGGCCCGGTGTCGCAGTTGTGGAGCATCGCCCGCACCCGGCCGGAACTGGTGCCCGACGCGGTCGCCCGCATCGAGCAGCGGTGCGCCGCCGCCTTCCACGTCGCTGCCGAGGTCGAGCAGCGCATCGAGCGCTGTGCGGAGGACTGCGGGCACCGCCCACGCCTCGCGCTCCAACTGTTCGAGCCCGGTTGCCCCACGCTGTGGAGCGACCCCGCGTACCTGCCCGCCCGCGTCACGGACATCGTGCCGGATCGCCTGAGGACACTCCTGGACGAAGATGCAGCCTGATTTCGAGCAGAACGACTTCTCCCCGCGCGGACGGACCCACGATCGGGCCGTGCCGCACCGGTCCACGGAGCGCCACGCGATGCGCACCATCGGCCGCTGCCGGACCGTCGGTCAGGTGGCCTCCGTGCCCGGCGGCATCGCTCGGGTGATGGCTGTCGTCGAGACGCCCGGGGGCCGCACCAACTGGGATCTCGGCACCCGCCAGCAGGTGTTCGACCTGGCGGAACACGCGGCGGCGCTCTGTGCCGACACGCTGTGGCGTCAGCTCCGCGACGGTCTCTTCCGCCGCGGCGAGGTGACACTGGAGGAGTCCGGCCGCCGCGCCCTCAGCAGGTCCGTCGACCGTGCGGTCGTCGCGCTGCACGAGGTCGGGGGCGTGGGCGGCGGGCTCGTCGCCGGCGGCGGGTCGTCGCCCACACGTGGGCTGGCGCTCGCATGGTCGGGCCTGCGCAACGAGATGCTGATCTGGTCGGAGTCGCTCGCCGTCGTCGGCCGCACCAACGGCCGCCTCCTCGTGGTCGAGACCGCCGAGGGCATCGAGGCCGACGGTGTCCGGGAGATGCGGGTCGCGCACGACCACGTGCGCCTCGAGACCGAGCAGGGCGAGATCTTCGCGCTGCAGGGTGCCTCGGCCCGGCACCTCGCCTCGTTGGTGCCCCACGCGACGTCGTGGCGTGCCCGTGTGGTCCCCCGCGTGGTCGTGTGGGCCAACGCGTTGTCGGGGCTCGAGTCCGCCGCCAACTGGTCCGGCCGGGCGCTGCGACTGCAGGTGGTCGCGGGCGCCGCCGAGGGCTGACGACGCCTCCCTGACAAACCCGGGTGCCTCGGCACCATCCCTCCCGGACCCGTCTCGTGACGGTGGTCCAGGGAGTACGAGATGCGCGAGCGATCGCCGGGACAACTGCTGCTGCCGATCTCGGTGGTTCTCGTCGTCGTGATGATGGTCGTGCCTGCCCCGTCGGCGGTGCTCGACGTGCTGATCGTGGTGAACATCTCGGTCGCGGTGCTGATCCTGCTCGTCTCGATGAACGTGGTGAAGGCGCTCGAGTTCTCGTCGTTCCCCTCGTTGCTGCTGATCGTCACCCTGTTCCGCCTGGGGCTCAACGTGAGCACGTCGCGTGCCGTGCTGACGAGGGGTGAGGCCGGCCACGTGATCGAGACGTTCGGGTCGGTGGTCGTCGGCAGCAACCTCGTGGTCGGCATCGTCATCTTCCTGATCCTCACCCTCGTGCAGTTCGTCGTGATCTCCAACGGCTCGGGTCGTGTTGCCGAGGTCGGTGCCCGATTCACGCTCGACGCGATGCCCGGCAAGCAGATGGCGATCGACGCCGACCTTTCGGTGGGCGCCATCGACGAGGCCGAGGCGCGGCGACGGCGCAAGGAGGTCGCCGACGAGGCGGACTTCCACGGTGCGATGGACGGTGCCTCGAAGTTCGTGAAGGGTGATGCCATCGCCGCGCTGGTCATCACGGCGGTCAACCTGATCGGTGGCTTCATCATCGGTGTGATGCAGATGGGCATGTCGCTCGGTGAGGCACTGCAGCACTTCTCGCTCCTCACCATCGGCGACGGTCTCGTCGCACAGGTGCCGGCGCTGCTGGTCAGCATCTCCGCCGGCCTCATCGTCACCCGCAGCGGTGGCACCGGCGACCTGGGGTCGGCGGTGTTCAGCCAGTTCGGCCGCCAGGGCATGGCGATGCGCAACGGTGGCGCCCTGGTCGCGGCGCTGGCGCTGGTGCCGGGCATGCCGAAGCCGCAGTTCATCCTCATCGGCGGTGGGCTGTTCGCCCTCGGCCGGTACCTCATGCGCCGGGCGACGGTGGAGGTCGAGGACGTCGTGGTGGAGGAGTTGGACGAAGCATCGCAGTCGGCGCAGCAGATGGTGATCGACGCTCGCGTCGAGCCGCTCGCGCTCGACCTGGCGCTGGATCTGGTGGAGCTGGTCGACGCGCAGGCGGGCGGCGACCTGCTCGAGCGGGTCGCGATGCTGCGCCGCAAGCTGGCGCTCGAGCTGGGGTTCGTGATGCCCTCGATCCGCACGCGCGACGATGCCGCCCTGCCGCCGAACACCTACGTCATCAAGGTGCACGGCGCGGAGCTCGGGCGTGGTGTCGTGCTGCCCGGCATGGCGCTCGCGATCGGCGACGAACTCACGCAGTTGCCCGGTGAGCCGACCAAGGACCCGGTGTTCGGGCTCGCCGCGAAGTGGATCCCGGTGGAACTGTCGATGCAGGCCGAACTGGTGGGCAACACCGTGGTCGACCGCACCACGCTGATCGTCACGCACCTGGCCGAAGTGGTACGTCGCCGTGCCAGCCGTCTGCTCAGCCGGTCGGACGTGAAGGCCCTCATCGACGGCGTCCGGCAGTCGGACCCGGCGGTGGTGGACGATCTCCACGCCGCCCACATCACCACCGCCGACATCCAGCGCGTGCTCGCCAGCCTGCTGGACGACGGCGTCGCCGTGCGCGACCTGGTCAGCATCCTCGAGGCGATCAGCGAACGTGCCCCGACCGTCCGTACCCCCGAAGGGCTGGTGGAGGCCGTGCGCATCCAGCTCGGTCCGGCGATCACCGGCTCGTTGTCGTCGGAGGGTGTGCTGTCCACCATCGTGCTCGATGCGCAGTCCGAGGCGCGTCTGGCCGAGCGGTTGCGCGTCGACGACCTGGCCTCGCAGATCGACCTGATGCCGGCCGAGTTCGATCACCTGAGTCGCTCGATCGCCGACGCTGCGGAACGCATCGCCGTGAAGCACCGTCACCCCGTGCTGGTCTGCTCCAGCACGCTCCGCCCCGCCATCCGGCGAATGCTCAAGCCGCTGTTGCCCGGCGTCGCCGTCGTCTCCTACCCGGAGATCGGCGACCACCTCACCGTCGACGTGGTCGCGGTGGTGTCGCTGGGCCCTGATCTGACCGAACCGATGAACAACGAGAGGGAACCGAATGTGGCCGCATGAGGAAGCACTCGCTGACGAGCCGATCGTCGTGCGTGGCAGCAGCATCGAGGAGGCCGCGCGTACGGCCCAGGACCTGATCGGTCGTCCGGTGAAGGTCGTGAAGGCCGACCGGATCCGTCGCGGAGGCATCGCCGGCTTCTTCGCGACCGACCTCGGTGTGGAGGTGACGGTGGTCCCGGTGAGCAACGTCCCGTACGACACCCCTGCCGTGTCGTTCGCGGAGGCGTTCGAGCGTTTGATGGCCGACGCGGCGACCGGTGACCGGCACAGCGTGGCGAGCGCGCCGCCGCCCGCTGCCGAGACGCCCCGCGACGAAGCTTCGAGCCTGCTCACCACGCCGTTGCCGATCCCGGCGCCGCTGGTGGTCCGGTCGCGCCTCGAGCGTGCGCCGTCCGACGACGAGTCGATCGACGAGTTCGCTGACCCCCACGAGACGCCCGCCGATCTGCGGGCCGGCGCCACGTGGCCGGCCGCAGCGGTCATGCCGGTGAGCGAACCGCTCCCCACGGTGCCGACCGCGTGGACCGCTCCCGCCGCCGACGCACCGGCGGCGGCGGACGCCGTCGTGACCGCCGCCGTCGCCCCGGCTCCGCCTGCGCCCGTCGTGATGGCGGCACCGGCTGCGCCGGTCGCCCTGGCGCCGCCGATCGCGGCGGCCCCGGTCGACCTTGCCCTGCCGGTTCCGGTGGTCGCCCCTGCGGCACCCGCGCCGGTGCTGCTCACCGCGGATCATGGCAGGATGGCACGCGACGTGGCAGAGGCGATGATCTCTCACCTCGGCGAGCACGGCACCGTCTCGGTGAGCGTGCGCATCGCCTTGGCGGACGGTAGCGAGCTGCGGGCCGACGCCCGCGCCGGCAACCGTTCCTGACGGGGCGCGCAATGGGACGACGTGGACGATCGAAGCGGCGCCGGGTGCCACCGGGGCCCATCGCACCGTGGCGCTTCGCGGTCTCGGTGCTGGCGGTGGCGCTGTTGCTCGGCCGCTCGATCCTCGACGCCGCCAACCCGGACCGCTTCGAGCGGATCGTGGCGGTCGGGGCGGCGTTCGGCCTGGTCGTGTGGTTCGCCTTGGGCGTGATCGACCGAGCACTCTCGACCGCGCGTGACCGTGTGCCGCCCCAGACGGACGCCGACACGCGCCCGGCCCGCGGTACCGGCACGTCCTGAGCGGCTCGGTCGCGGCGGCTCGCCGCGTGTCGCAACCCCTCTGTGTCGCGTCGCTGGTTGCGTACGCACCGCGCAGTGGCGTGACACGAACAGCGTGTGCCGCTCAGCGCAGGTAGTCGACGAGCGTCGGCGGCAGCACTTTCGCCGCCACCTGAAGCGCCGCCTGGTAGGCGTTCTCGCGCTCCTTCAACTGCACCATCACCTGGGCCAGGTCGACGTCCTCGGTCGACGACAGCAGGGTGTTGATCCGCTCGCGCTCGCTCGCGTTGCGGGCGGCGGTCTGCTCGAGCTGCGCGCCGCGGGCGCCGACCTCGACGGTGGCGGCGCCCAGGCGGGACGTGGCCGTGTCGAGGTCCGCGTGGGCGGCGCCGAGTGCGGTGACGTCGCCGGTCGCGGCAGCGTTCGCCAGACGGTCGATGACGGCGAACAGGTCGCCGCCAGGTCCCGCAGGGTCACCGAAGGCGGCGAGCGCATCCACGTTCACCTGCATCACGGTGTGCGGGTCGACGTCACGGGAGACCACGGCCGAGTTGCCCTGGAACACGCCGGATGCGGTGTAGGCGTCCCCGGCGGCGGTGCCGGCGAAGACCGACCGGCCGTTGTGGCTGGTGTTCGCGAGGCTGATCAGGTCGGCGCGGATCGCGCGCAGCTCGGCGGCCATCGCGGCCCGAGCGTTCGGGTCGGACAGGCCACCGCTGTTGCCGGCCCGGACCGTCAGCTCCTTCACCCGCACCAGGCGGTCGAGGCTCGCGGTCAACGCACCATCGGCGGCGCCGAGCCACCCGGAGGCGTCCTCCGTGGAACGGTCGAAGGACTCGTAGCGACCCAGCGAGGACCGCAGCGTCATGGCAGCAGCAGCGATCACCGGATCGTCCGACGCCTTCGACAGGCGCTTCCCGGTCGACATCTGCTGTTGCGAGAGTGTCAGACGCGCATAGTTCGAGTTGAGATCGCGCAGCGTGCTCGCCGACATCATGGATGGAGTGATGCGCACGTCGTCCTCCGTCAGCGCCCGACCAGGCCGGTCCGCTCGATCAGAATGCCCAGCATGTCGTCGACCGCGGTGAGCACCCGGGCGCTCGCCTCGTAGGCGCGCTGGGCGGTCACCAGCTGCGACATCTCCTCGTCCAGCGACACCGACGACACCGATGCGTCGTCCTGCACCGCGGCGTCGGTGATGTCGGACTGCACCCGCGTCGCCTGCTCCGCCGCCCGCGACTCGACGGCCAGCGAGCCGACCATCGATCGGTAGGTGGAGTCGGCGCCGATGGTGGAGTCCGCGAGGCGCGCGATCTGCCGCGCGAGGTCGCCGTCCAGCGGGCCGGGGGCGGTGTTCAGTGGGGGGACCGGTGCGCCGGCGGCGATGTTGCCGGGCAGGCCGTCGACGTCGACGGACAGCTGGATGGTCGCAGCAGTCACCCCGGCCGGATCGAAGAAGTTGCGGCCGGTGATGCCCTGCTGGTCGAACCCGGTGCTGTGCAACGCGTTCACGTCCTGCACGAGCGTGGCCGCGACCGCGTCGAGCGCTGCGGTGTAGCGCGGGACGATGTCGTTCATCGTGGTCACCAGTGCCGCGGCCTCGCCGCGGGCCGCGTTCACCGGTCGGCCGTCGGCCACCCACGTGAGCGCACCGCCGGTGCCGTCGAGCCGGTACACCTGGTCACCCGTGACGAGTGACCGTCCGCCGACCGTCAGGTCGAACTGACCGGAGGCGGTGGTGTGCGGCTGGGCGCCGGTCAGCTCGCTGAGCTGGGTGACGAGCATGTCGCGACGGTCGCGCAGGTCGTTCGCCATGGTGGGCGTCGACGTGATGGATGCGTTCAGCCGGGCGAGCTCGGTGGCGAGCGTGTTCACCTGGTCGGCGAGGCCGGCGATGCGGTCCGACGTCACCGTGCGCAGCCCGCTGATCGTGTCGGCGGCATTGTGCAGTGACTGCGTCAGCGCGTCGGCCTGCTGCAGCAACTGCGTGCGCGCGGCGACGCTGCCGGGCTGGTTGGCGACGTCGTTGAACGACGTCCACAGGGCCTGCAGCTGCGACGCGATACCCAGATCGCCGGGCTCGGCGTAGATCTGCTCGAGTCGGCCGAGCGTGGCGCCGAGGCCCTCGGCGGTCTTCAGCGCGCCCTGCTCGCGGATCGCTCGTGCGGCGATCAGCTCGTCGCGGCTCTGCGACACGCCGTTGATGAGCACGCCACCCGTCCGGGTGCCGTTACCGGTGTCGCCGAAGCCGGGGCGGACGGCCACGGGGATGAGGTCCACCCGCTGGCGCCGGTAGCCCGGCGTGGCCTGGTTGGCCACGTTGTGCGAGACGACCTCGGTCGTGCGCTGCTGCGCCGTCAGCCCGGAGAGCGCGGTGTAGAGCGACGAGATGCTCGGCATCACACGCTCCGATCGAGCAGCAGGGCCCGTTGCGGCAGCGGCGCGGGACCGGCCGAGTACTCGGCGGTCGGGCTGCCCACGGCGGCGACGTAGGTGTCGCGTTGGCGGCGAGCCGCTCGCTTGGCCGCGCGTTGGGCCGTGGACGCCAGGTCGGCGACGGCGACGTGCGCCGCACCCAGCGCGTTGCGGTGATGGTCGAGCAGCCCTCGCCACGGCTCGTCCGACCGGTCGATCAGTTCGCCGAGCGACGAGCCGGCCCGTCCGACGAGTTGGTCGGTCAGCTCGCCGCAGCGGCGCTCGCTGTCGACCACCATGAGCGTCGCCGCCTCGATGTCGCGGGTGGTGCGCTGGACCGCATCGATCGAACCCGAGCCGATCACGAGGGTGTGGACCTCCAGCAGGTAGGCGAGGTCGTCCAGCTGTGTCTGCATCCGCGTCAGCGCCTCGATGAGCGCTCGATACGTCCGGTCGGCAGTGATCACGTGAACGACGGTCCTGCCATGGAGCCGATGCGCAAGGAGGGCACGGAGATTTCCTTCGCCCCTCGCGAATGCCCCCGCACCTCCTGGCATCGGCGCGGTCGCGTCGGACGGTTCCATGTGTCGAGCACGGAGGCTCGTCAGAACTGCGACAGAAACCGATGATCCGCCTCACCCGAATCCGACATTCCGAACCCCTCTACCTCAACCCCGACCGCGTCGAGCGGATCGAGGAGCATGCCGACACCGTCGTGCGCATGGAGAACGGCAACGAATACGTGGTGTCGGAGTCGGCCGCCGAGATCGTGGCATTGATCACGGATCAGCGGGCCCGGGTGCTCGCGCTGTCGTACGAGCTCGCCTCCGGCGCCCTCCGTGCTCACCCAGGTGACGACGATCCCGATCGGGACCCGCAGGACGACGAGGACGAGACGACATGCCCGCCACACTGATCGGTCTGCTCATCGCGCTCGCGGGCGTGTTCGTCGGCGCGATCACGCACCACGTCAGCCCGGTCTTCCTGATCAGCAACATCACCGCGCTGCTGATCGTCATCGTCGGCGCGTTCGGTGCGACCATGGCGAGCTTCGACATGCCCACCACCTCGGGCATCTTCAAGGCGATCATGCGGGTGCTCCTGCCGAAGAAGGACCACGATCCTGAGGCGACGGTCCGCCAGCTCGTCGGCTTCGCCCGCACCGCTCGCAGCGAGGGCCTGCTGGCTCTGGAGGCGCAAATGGCGTCGGTCGAGGACCAGTTCCTGCGCCGGGCCCTGCAGTTGGCCATCGACGGCTCGGATCCGGAGGCCGTCGCCGACGTGATGAAGTCGGAGGTGAAGGCGATGAAGGCGCGTCACAAACGTTCGTCGGACTGGTGCCAGCAGATGGGCATCTTCGCGCCGACGTTCGGCATCATCGGCGCCGTCATCGGCCTCATCGCGACGCTCGGCCACCTCGACAAACCAGAGGAGCTCGGTAGCGGCATCGCGTCGGCGTTCGTCGCGACCTTCTGGGGCGTGTTCATCGCCAACGGCGTGATGCTGCCGATCTCGGCGAAGATGAAGAACTCCAGTGCGCAGGAGGCCATGTTCCGCGAGATGGTCATGGACGGTGTGCTGGCGATCCAAGCCGGCCACAACCCTCGCGTGGTGGAGGAGCAGCTGCTGTCGTTCCTGCCCACCTCGGTGCGTGCGTCATGGGCGGAGAGCAGCAATGGCTAAGGGTCACAAGGGTCACGCGCCCGGGAAGGGCCACGACCACGAGGAGCACGAGGAGCACGTCAACCACGAGGCGTGGGTGATCCCGTACGCCGACATGCTGACGCTGCTGATGGCATTGTTCCTGGTGCTGTTCGCGATCGGCCGTGTGGACACGGAGAAGTTCAAGAAGCTGGCCGAGAGCCTGCACCAGTCGATCGACGGCGGCGCGTCGCCCAAGCCCTCGGAAGTGGTCGAGCTGCAGCCGATCGCGACGACGGACGGTGGCGTGATGACGTCGGGCGGCATCTTCACGCAGCTGCGCAAGCTGTCCGACCAGGCCCAGGGGGCCGAGGCGCTGCAGGCGCAGCGGGACCAGGCGCAGGAGGTCGCTGCGGAGACGGACCAACTGCGCGGCCTGGCGCAACAACTCGGTTCCGCCGCAGCGCAGGACGGGCTGTCGGACCGGTTGACGTTCCGGCTCGAGGGTCGCGGACTGGTCGTGGCGATCAGCACCGACAAGGTGCTCTTCCAGTCCGGGCGGGCCGAGTTGGAGCAGGAGGGCATGGCGCTGCTCGACGTCGTCGCCGAACAGATCCGCTCGAACGACTTCGAGTACTCCGTCGAGGGCCACACCGACTCGCGGCCGATCTCGACCGCACGCTACCCGTCGAACTGGGAGCTGTCGGGCGCCCGTGCGGCGTCGGTGCTGCGGTATCTGGTCGACCGGCACGGCTTCGACCCGGCGCGGGTACACGTGGGCGGCTACGGCGACACGCGACCGATCGCCGAAGGCGACACACCAGAGGCGCAGGCGAAGAACCGCCGCGTCGAGATCGTGATCCTGAGCAAGGTCACGCTGGTCGACGACACGTCGACGAACGGAAGCAACACGAGTGGAGGCACGGATGGCCAAGAAGAAGCAGGCGCCGAATCCTGACGCTGCCGGCGGCGAGGAAGAGCCGAAGAAGAGCAAGAAGAAGCTGATCATCGGGGTCGTGGCGGCCGCGGCCGTGGGCGCCGGCGGGTACGTCTACGGCGCAGGCTCGTCGTCGAACGCCGCTGCCGCGGTCACGACCACGACGACGATCGCTCCGGCCCTGGCACTGGGCCCGATCGTCGACCTGCCGGCGATCAACCTGAACCTCGTCGACGGCCACTTCCTCCGCGTCGCCGTCAGCCTGGCGATGTCGGCCGAGATGACGCCGGAAGAGGTGAAGGAGTTCAACGGCGCGGTCGCGAAGGACCTCGTGGTCGAGACGCTGAGCGGCCGCACGATGGAGGAGCTGAGCACCCCGGAGGGCCGTCGGACCGCGAAGGAGGAGCTGTCCACGGCCATCCGCGAGTCCTACGGCGAGATGATCGAGGAAGTGCTGTTCACCGACTTCGTGATGCAGTGAGTGGCGGCGGCGGCACCCCCGCCGCCGGCGTCACCCCTGCTCGATCTCGGCCAGCGCCTGATCGCGGGTCAGGATCTTGCGCCGACTCGGCGACATGCCACCGAAGTAGCCGCTGATCACGTCGTAGCGGTACGCATGGTCGAGGCAGTCACGCCGCACCGGGCACCGGCTGCACAGCTCGAGCGCTTCCTTGGAGATCGCCTTGCCGGCATCGACGAAGAACATCGAGAGCTGGTCGACCTCGAGGTTGCCGCACTCGGCGCGGTCGAGCCAGTCGTGGTCGGGGCTGTGCTCGATGAGTACGGCGAGTTCGTGGAAGTGCTGCATGGTCCGGTCCTTCGGGTTCGGGGTGTGCACAGGGACCGTCCGGTCGTCGAGCGGGTTGTCAAGCGAAACTTCGCGTTCGGCGTCGGGCCTTCGCCGCCACCTGCTCGAGGACGGCGGGATCGATCTCGAACGAGCGCGGCAGTTCGATCGCCGACGGCCGTGTCGGAGTCCGCCCGAGCTGGCGCACGAAGACCAGTACGCGAGCGACGGCCTCGTACAGCGCGATGGGAATGGCATCGCCCACGTCACACGACCGCCAGAGCGCTCGGGCAAGCGGCTTCGCCTCCACCACCGGAACGCCGGCCTCGGCGCCGATCGTACGGATCTTCTTTGCGACCGCCCCGATGCCGATGGCCACGACCTTCGGCGCCGCACCCTGCAGCGGGTCGTAGCGGACCGCCACGGCGATGTGTGTCGGGTTGGTGATGATCACGTTGGCGAGCGGGACGTCGCTCATCATGCGGCGGCGCGACCGGTCGGCCTGGATCTGGCGAATGCGGCCCTTCTGGTGCGGGTCGCCTTCGCTGTGCCGCATCTCGTCCTTGACCTCTTGCTTCGTCATCTTCAGGTCCGCACGGTGCCGGTGACGCTGCACGGCGTAGTCGGCGAGCGCCAGCATCACCATGGTCCAGGCGACGGCTCGCACCATGCCCAGCAGGGCGGACCCGGTGGCCGCGATGCCGGCGAGCGCGGCCCGGTCGCGGTGGCGGGCGAGGTCGTGCACCAGCGCGACGGCACGCGGCCACACCACGAACGTGACGATCGCCGCCTTCGCCACCTGGCGCGCGGTGTCCCACAGGCGGCGCGGCGACAGCAGCCGCTTGAACCCCTCGAACGGGTTGACCCGCTTGAAGTCGGGCTTGAGGCGGTGGAACGAGACGATCCCACCGGTCTGCGCGGCGTGGGAGAGGATCGCGACGATCACGATGACCGCGAACAGGGGAACGAGGGCGAGCAGCGACGCGAGCAGGCCGTGACCGAGCGCCGAGACCGCCTGGGACGGGTCGCCCGTGGTCGCGACGCCGTCGAGCGCGTCGAACGCCAACCGCACGCCCTCGCCCGCACCGTGCACGGCGCCGGGCAGCAGATAGCTGCCGACCAGGAGGGAGATCCACGGCGACAGGTCCTGCGAGACCGCCACCTGCCCCTTGCGTCGTGCGTCCTTGAGGCGTTTCTGCGTGGGGCGTTCGGTGCGCCCTTCGCGCTTGCTCATGTCAGTTGCCGAACGCCTGGAACGATGCTCGCAGCCCTCGTTCGATGAGCGCGGTGATGGCGCCGGGCTGGGCAGCGAGCACGAGTGCCAGGAGCGCGATCGTGATGGCGGACTTCGCGGCGAACCCGATGACGAGGATGTTCATCTGCGGCGCCGCCTTGCCGAGCAACCCGAGTGCGATCTCCGCGCAGAACAGCGCGGCGAGCACCGGGAGTGCGATCTCGATCGCCGCGATGAAGACGGTCGAGGCGAGCGCCAGGGTGCGGCTGCCGAACGCCGCGATGTCGATCGTGCCGATCGGCACGGCGTCCACGGTCCGCAGGAAACCGCGGATGACGAGCAGGTGCCCGCCGGCGGCGAAGACCACCGCCGTGCCCGTCATCTGCACGATGCGTGCAACGGGGGTGGACGTGACGCCTGCGACCGGGTCGACGGTCCCGCTGTACGAGAAGCCGACCTGCAGGTCGATCAGCTCGCCCGCGGCCTGCACACCGGCGAACACGATGAGCAGGCTGAGGCCGACGATGATGCCGGCGATCGCCTGCACGATGAACGCGACGATCCAACCGGCGGTGCTGCCGGGCAGCGGGACGTCGCGAAAGTGAATCGTGAGGGGGAGCGCCAACGCCATGCCGAAACCGAGGCGGACCCGGAACGGAACCCACGGGCCGTTGAAGAACGGGCAGGCGACCAGGAACGCCGTGCACCGCACCAGCGCGAGGAGGAACGCCCCGAGCAGCGCGGGATCCGCCGTCACGCGCATGGGGTCAACCGCCCACGATGCCCGGTGCCGAGGTGATCACCTGACGGGCGAAGTCGAGCAGCTCGCCGAGCATCCAGTTGCCGGCGAGCACGATGATCAACCCGGCGCCGACGAGCTTGGGGACGAACGACAGCGTCGGCTCCTGCAGCTGGGTGACGCTCTGCAGCACGCCGATGATCACGCCGACGGCGAGGACCATGCCGAGGAACGGCCCGGCCACCTTGGCGCAGACGATCAGCCCCTGGGTGCAGATGTCGATGATGCTCTGACTGTTCACGGGGTCTCCTAGGCGTACGACTTGAGCAAGGTGCCGACGACGAGGGCCCAACCGTCGAGCATCACGAACAGCAACAACTTGAAGGGCAGCGACACGAACGACGGTGGAAGCATCATCATCCCGAGTGCCAACAGGATCGATGACACGACGAGGTCGATGATCAGGAACGGCACGAAGATGCAGAAGCCGATCAGGAAGCCGGCCTTCAGCTCGCTGAGGACGAATGCGGGGATGAGCGCCGACAGCGGCACCTTGTCCCGCGCGACAGGGGTCTCGGTGCGCGATGCGTCGAGGAACAGGCGCAGCTCGTCCTGGCCGGTGTGGGCGAGCATGAACGTGCGCAGCGGCACCTGCGCCGCGTCGAACGCCTCGGAGGTGGTGATCTCGTTCGCCAGCAGCGGCTGGAGCGCGTCCTCGTTGATCTTCGAGAAGGTGGGGCCCATCACGAAGATCGTGAGGAACAGGCTCAGGCCGACGATCACCTGCTGCGGTGGCAGCTGGGGGATCCCGATCGCGTTGCGGGTGAGCGACAGCACGATGACGATGCGGGTGAACGCCGTGCAGAGGATCAGCAGGCTCGGTACCAGCGAGATCACCGTGATCAACAGGATGATGAGCACCGAGTTGGGCGTCGGGTTGGCGACGTCGGGCAGCGTGATGGAGACGTCCGGGTTGGTCGTCGTGGTCACGCCCCCACCTGTGCCGGCGTCTGCTCCGCCGTCGCCTCCGCCGTCGACGTTCGAGCCGGGGGGCAGCGTCGGGGCAGGGGCGGACGGGTCGATGGTGTCGGGCACGGCGATGGTGTCCGGTGGGGCGATCGTGTCGGGCGGCGCCACGGTCGGGCGCGCTGCAGCGTCCGCCGTGGGAGCCCACGCGGAGAGGCCTGCGAGCGCGACCAGCAGCAGCAGCAGGCCGCCGACGGTCCGCCGGACGTGACGTCGATCAGGCATGCCGGACGGTGATCTCGCGCAGGGAGTCGACGACGCTGCGGGGCGTGCCGGTGGTGACCGCTGCCGGGTCGTTCGAGGGGCGGCGCTCCGAGGGGCCCTCCCACTGCTCGCGGGTCATGGTGGCGAGCAGCGTGGCGGTCGACTGGTCGTTGCTGCTCACCAGCAGCACCTGCTCGCCGAACTGGATCGCCGTGACGGAGGTCGACCGCGAGCTGTTCACCCGGCCGAGGACCTGCAGCGGCGCACGGACGGTGCGCGGCCCGGCTGCGGCGCCGCTCCGGCGGCGCACGGGGACACGGCCCCCGGACATGCGGCGGCGCGCAACCCAGTAGATCGCGCCGATCACCGCGAGGACCACCGTGAGCGAGAAGAGCATCCTCAGGATCATCGAGGAAGCGTCGGTCACGACAGGTCGCCCTCGAGGATCTCGGTGATGCGGACGCCGAACTCTTCGTCGATCACGACGACTTCACCGGACGCGATGCGCCGGCCGTTCACGAGCAGGTCGATCGGTGCACCTGCGGCGCGGTCGATCTCGACCACCATGCCCGGCGCGAGGTCGAGGAGTTCACGGACGGGCATCGTGGTGCGCCCGAGCTCCGCGGTCACCAGCAGGTCGACGTCGTGCAGCACCGCCAGCGGGCGACTGCCGGCGCGAGCGCCGCGACCGTCGGCCTCGGCGAGCACGCCGGGCTGGAAGCTCGCCGCATCGGCCGGGGCCGGCGGAGGGGGCGGCGAGGCCTGCGGTGCCGTCTCGGCGGCCGCGGGGGCGGCGTTCGTCGCCAGCGATGCGCTGAGGCCGACGAGCGCGGTGAGGGTGCCCTGGTCGGTGATGCCGGCCACGACGTCGGGCCTCGTCACGCTGGTGCGATCGACCCCGAGGACGCTCAGCGGTACCTCGGTGCGCAGCGCGGCGTCGAGTGCGCCGACCGCTGCGCGGATGCCCTCCTCGAGGACGTCCGGTGCTGCCGACAGTCGGTCGGCGACGTCGTCGTTCACCGCCAGGCACAACTGCACGTCGTCCGGGCCGAGGCGGACGGCGATGACCGAGTCGCCCTGCTCCACCGGCCACTCATCGAGCGGTTGCACCTCGTCGCCCAACCCGAAGGCCTGAGCGAGTGCCCGTGCGGCGCCGAGTGCCGCTGCCGCCAATTCCTGTTCGATCATCGTTGCGCCCTTCCCGTTCACCGGTTCGCCCGTTCAACGGTCCCTCGGACCGGGGAACTGTCAACCCGGTGCGATCACGGCACCCGCGCCCAGCGCGTCGGACGGTGCGGCGTGTCCGACGGGTTCACGCTGCCGACCACCTGGATCGCGGCTCGCCGGTTCCGCCGACCGACGCTGACCGTCAGCGTCGGCACGCCCTCGACGGTGAGGAGGAGCGGCTCGCCCACGGGGTGGGCGAGCGGGATGACATCGCCCACCTGCAACGAGACGACGTCGCCGGAGGACATGATCACCGGCCGGAATTCGGCGGCCACCTCGACCGGGGCGGCACCCAGGTGGCCGCCCATCCGTCGCCGGTGCTCCGCCGCGTTGTCGTTGCCCTTCCCGATGAGCGACGAGCTCGCCGACAGTGCCTCGAGATGCGACTGGAGTGCCGTGAAGGGGACGCACAGGGTCGCCACGTCGGCGACCTGCTCGACCTTGATGTGGAACGAGATGACGATCATCATGTCCGTCGGCGCGGCGACCTGGGCGAACTGCGGGTTCGATTCCTGGCCGGCCAACGTGATCTCCGTCGGCACGACGGGTTCGAGCGCGTAACGGAGCTCGGGAAGGAGACGCTCGATCATGCCCTTCACCAAGAGCAGCTCCAGTTCCGAGAGCGGCCGGGCAGGCTGTTCGAGGTAGCCCTTCCCGCCGAGCAGCATCTCCACGGTGCACATCGCGACCGGCAGTGGCATCTGCAGGATCGCCGCGCCGTTCAACGGCTTGATGTTGAGCAGCGACAGCACCGTCGGGTTGGGGAGTTCGCGCACGTACTCGTCGTAGGTGCGCTGCTCGATCGCGCCGGTGGTCACGTTGACCACGGAGCCGACCATCGCCGACATCGTGGTGGCGAGGCCACGCGCGAACGTCTCCTGCACGATCTGCATCGCACGGACGTGCTCGCGAGAGAGCGACGTCGGCCTGCGGAAGTCGAACGGCTTGACCGCGCCGTTGTGGATGCCGGAGCGCCCACCGCGGCGGCGGTCGTGGCCGTTCGATCGACGCGTGCTCATCGGCGGAGGTTCACGACTTCTTGCAGGACCTCGTCCGCCGTGGTGATCACGCGGGCGTTGCCCTGGAAGCCGCGCTGGGCGACGATCAGACGGGTGAACTCCTCGGCGAGGTCGACGTTCGACATCTCGACGGTGCCGGCCGACAGCAGGCCCTTGCCGCCGACGCCGGCGGTGCCGATGTTGGCGACGCCCGAGTTGGCGCTGGCGCGCCAGGCGCCACCGATGCGCTGCAGACCTTCGGCGTTGGCGAAGACGGCGAGGGCCACCTGGGCGATGGCCTTGGTCTTGCCGTTCGAGTAGCTGCCGATCACCACGCCGTCCTGGCCGACGTTGAACGACTGCAACGAACCGGCGGGCGCGCCGTTCTGGTCCATCACGGTGAGCGTCGTGCCGCCGGCGTACTGGGTGACGCGGCCGGACTGGCCCGCGGCGCCGAGGTCGAGCACCACGGCGCCGACCATGCCGGGGATCACGCCGCCGGCGATGTCGATGCCGCGGTCGGCCGGTGCGGTGAGCTCGCCGCTGGCGTTGAAGGTGAGCACGTTGTCCGTCATCGCGAACGCCGTGGCCGGGTTGCCGTACGAGCCGGTCGCGGTCCACTGGTTGGCGGCGGTCTTCGTCATCGTCAGGTTGATCGGCACGGCGGTGCCCTGGGTGTCGTAGGCGGTGACCGTCATGTCGACCGCGGTGCCCACCGCGGCAGCGGCGGGCAGGTTGCCGCCGAGCTGGGCCGACGTGGTCTGCACGGGCGACACCTGGTCGCCGACGCGGATCTGGAGCGGCCCGACGGTGGCGTTGCTGTTGATCACGCCGTTCACGTCGGCCTGCCAGCCCTGCACGAGCATGCCCTCGGGGGTGGTGAGGTTGCCGGCCTGGTCCAGCGTGAACGCACCCGCGCGGGTGTACAGGCGCTCGGCGCCGTTGTCGACGATGAAGAAGCCGTCACCCTGGATCGCCAGGTCGGTGGCGCGGCCGGTGCGCTGCAGCGCACCCTGGACGAACGACTGCACCGTGCCGACGAGACGCGAGCCGAGGCCGATCTGCACCGGGTTCGTGCCGCCGATGCCGGCGCCGGGCAGCGTGCCCGCACTCAGCTGCTGGGTCAGCACGTCGGAGAACACCGCGGTCGACCCCTTGAAGCCGACCGTCGACACGTTGGAGATGTCGGTGGCGACGACGTCGAGCATCGTCTGGTGGTTGCGCAGGCCCGACAGGGCGCTGGACATGGAACGGATCATGGGGGTCTCCTCAGATGGGGTTGTTGGACAGGGGGATGGTGGGCGAGGTGGTGGCCGCAGGTGCGGGGTTTGTCGACGGCGAGGTCGGAGTCGTCGCCGGCGTGGTGGCCGGAGTGGTGGCCGGTGTGGTGACCGCGGCCGGTGCGACCGGCTTGGGGGTGGGCACCACGCCGAGCACGGACTGCAGCGGGAGCGACACGCCGCCGACCTCGACGAACGTGTCGCTGCCGTCGAAGCGGACCGCGGTCACTTCGCCGGTGGTGACCACGCCGCTGGGCAGGGCGTAGCGCACGTTCTGGCCAACGATCGCCGCTGCCGTGTCGAGGCGGGACGACAGCGCGGCGCGCTCCATCGTCGTCGAGATCGCGTCGAGCTTGTCCACGACGGCGAGCTGTGCCGACTGCGAGATGAACGTCGACGCATCGGTCGGCTTCGACGGGTCCTGGTACTTCAGCTGTGCGACGAGCAGCTGGAGGAACGTGTCGCGGTCCAGCTGAGGTCCGCTCGAGGGTGCCGTGGTTGCCGGTGCGGAGGCAGCGGCGGAAGCGGACGACCCGACCGGTGAAATGGCGGATGTGGGCACGAAGGGTCCTTTCAGAGGAGGAGATCGACGCGTCGATCGGGGTCGAGGCTCGGGCGGATCAGACGGGGGCCGGTGGGTGACGGGTCGTCGTCGGTGCCGGTCCGGCCGGCGTCCGGCATGAACTCGGCGGGCGTCGACTGCGCATGCCGGTGAGCGAAGCCGTCGCCGTGCCGTACTTCGACCTGGCCGACCGCGACGCCGCTGAGTGCGAGGTGGTCGCTGAGGCGTGTGGCGTGCTCGCGCAAT
The DNA here is from genome assembly GCA_049318165.1 of Ilumatobacteraceae bacterium. Lineage (GTDB taxonomy): Bacteria > Actinomycetota > Acidimicrobiia > Acidimicrobiales > Ilumatobacteraceae > UBA668. Next base: position 772 of record JBMOGW010000036.1, on the reverse strand, counting down.
ACGGCGCCTGCGCTCGCGTCGTCCGCCTGCAGCGAGATGTTGATGGTGCCGCGGTCCTCGGCTGCACCGATGCGGATCGCGCCGAGCTGTTCGTGCTCCATCGAGATCGACAGGTGCCGAGCGCCGTGCGTCGTCAGCGGCGTCAGCTGCGACGGTCGCCCGACATCGTCCGGGGATGCGGTCGGCGGGTGGTTGCGGTTGCCGTCGGCGTTCGACGACGGTGCGCCCTCGCCGCCGCGGCGGGACGTGTCGGCGGTGGCGGTGACGCGATGGGCGCCGGGTGCCGGGGCGTCGACCGTGGTGGGTGCCGTGCCCGCTTCAGCGCCGCCCGGTGCATCGGCCGACGTGGTCGTGTCCGTGTCGTCCCCCTGTGCGGGTTCGGTGGCCGCGGCGATTCCCTCGACCGGCGCAGCGGTGGTCGCGGCGTCGGCGCGTTGGGTCGGTCGGTCGGCGAGCGGTGCCGCGCCCGGCCGGGCGTTCGCAGCGTTCGGGTCGGTGGTGTCGGGCGCCGCGGTCCCGTCGGCCGGTGCAACGTCGTGCTGCATGGTGCCCGCAGCCGTAGCCGCAGCCGTCGCGGCACCGGTCGGCGCGGTGGCAGGTGTTGTCGATGGCTGCGGCGAGGTGACGATGGCGGGCGCCTGCGGTACGTCGTCCGTTCGCTGCGGAGCGTGCGTGGCGGCTGCCGTCGTCGCAGGCGAGATCTCTGCCACCGCCCGTGGGGCGGCCACGGTCGCCCCGGTGCCGGTCGCCCCGGTGCTGGTCGTCCCGGTGC
>JBMOGW010000035.1:0-20162 GCA_049318165.1 Ilumatobacteraceae bacterium | reverse complement strand
CGGTTCGCTGCCACGTTTCGGCTGGGCATGGAGCGAGCCACACGAACCGATCCGGTGGACCACCGACCCCACCACCGGCCACCCGTACCCCGCCGTGCACTGGACGGAGATCCGTGACGACGACCCGACGGTCGGCGACATCAAGGACGTGTGGGAGCCGTCCCGCCTCGGCGCCACGTTCCTGCTGGCACGCGCGTGGGCGTGGTCCGGCGATGATCGGTGGGTGGAGGGCTGGTGGCAGCTCCTCGAATCGTGGCTCGAGGCCAACCCGCCGAACACCGGGGTGAACTGGCGGTGCGCGCAGGAGTCCTCGCTGCGCGCCATCGCGGTGCAGTTCGGACTGTCGACCTTCGCCGGGCATCCGGCATCCACGCCACCGCGCCTCGACCGCGCCCGACGGCTGCTCGGCGCCACGGTCGAACGAGTGACCCCCACCGTGGGGTACGCGCTGTCGCAGCGCAACAACCACGCGGTGAGTGAGCTGGTGTTCCTGCTCTCGTTGCCCGGTGGCGTGCGCCCGACGTGGGTGCGGCTGCTGCGCGAGGTGCTGCGCGACCAGTTCCTCCCCGATGGCTCGTACAGCCAGCAGAGCCTCGTGTACGAGCAACTCGCGGTGCACGCGCTGTGCTGGTTGTTGCAGGTGCAACCAGAGCTGCCGGGCGACCTGCGCCGAGAGATCGACGCGACGCTCGACCGTGCAGCGACCTTCATGGCCCGATGTGCCGACCCCGTGACCGGGCAGTGGCCGAACGCCGGCCCCAACGACGGTGCACTGCTGCTCGACCTGGCCGGGCCGGACCGCTTGGACGCCCGACCGACGCTCGCGCTGCTGGGCATGACCGGGCCGGCTGCGGACGGCGCGGGCGAGATGGGCTGTTGGTTCACGCCGACGAGCGAACACACCCGCGCAACGGCAGCCGAGACGACCGCCTACCGCACGATGCGCGGACCGCGCTCGCTGCTCGTCACCCACGTCGGTCGCGGTCCGCACCGCGCCGCACACGATGATCAGCAGGCGGTCGAGTTGTTCATCGACGGCGAGCGTGTGGTGCACGACCCGGGCACCTTCCGCTACACCGCGTCGGCACCGTGGGGCAACCCGCTGGTCGGTGTGGAGGTGCACGCCACGCTGCGGCCGTTGCGTGGCGCGCCGCGGGCAACGGTGGGCCGGTTCCTCCGCGAGCCGATGCCGACGGCCCAGGTGGTCGGCCACCACACCACACCCGATGGCGACGTGATGGTGAGCCGCCGCCACGACGAGGGCGTCCGCTTGACCCGCACGATCGTCCGCTCCGGCGACCGCTACGCCATCGTCGACGACGCGGCGGGTGGCCCGGCCGTGGTGCGATGGAACCTCACAGAGGGCCACGGCGCGGTCGCCGACCTCCCCGGCGCAGTCGCAGTCGCGCGCACCGAGGACGACCCCGCCAGCGGTTGGTGGTGCACCCGATACGCCCGGCGCGACCCGGCCGACGTCGTCGAGGTGCCGCTGGCGGACGGTGGGCGGACGATCGCTCGCTTCGGCCCGAAGGACGAGGCACTGCTCAGCATCGCAGCGATTGATGCCGCGATCGCTGCCGCCGCCACGGCAGCAGCGGCCACCGTCGGTCACGGTGGTCGTCCGCGGTCCGTGCTGGTGCTCAACCACTTCGCTCAGCCACGGTCGGCACCCGGTGGCACACGCCACGCCGAACTGTTCAGCCGTCTCGACGGGTGGTCGGCACGCGTGATCACCTCCAACCGCAACCTGCTCACCGGCGAACGCATCGTGGCCGACGGCGTGCTCGAGACGGTGTGGACCTCGCGCTATCGGGGCAACGGCGCCGGGCGCATCGTCAACTGGATGTCGTACGCGGTCACCTCGTTCGTGCGCGGCGTTCGCGCACGGCCGCTCGACGTCGTGTACGGCTCGTCACCGCATCTGCTCGCCGGCCTGTCGGCGTGGTGCATCGCCGCGGTCCGTCGTCGACCGTTCGTCCTCGAGATCCGCGACGTGTGGCCACAGGTGCTGGTGGACATGGGCAGCTTGCCCGCCGACTCGGTGATCGTCCGCGTGCTGGAACGGCTGGAGACATTCCTCTACCGACGCGCCGCGAGCGTGGTGGTGCTCGCCGAGGGTGTACGCGCCCATGTGCAGCGCCGTGGCGTGCCGGCCGAACGGATCGTGTACATCCCCAACGGTGCCGATCCGGCCGACATGACGTCGCACCGCGACCGCGACGAATTGCGACGTGCGTACGGGTTCGACGGGGTGGTCGCGATCTATGCGGGCGCACACGGCCCGGCCAACGGTCTGGATCTGCTGCTCGACGCCGCGGCCGCCGCGCACGCCGCTGCCCCAGCGCTCACCGTCGTGCTGGTCGGTGATGGCGCCGAGAAGGAACGACTGGTCCGACGCGCCACCGACGAGGCGATCGGCAACGTGCGCTTCCTCGATCCCGTGCCCAAGTCGGAGATGGCCGACCTGCTCGCTGCCGCCGACATCGGCGTGCACTGCCTGGCCGACGTGGAACTGTTCCGCGCGGGTGTCAGCCCGAACAAGCTGTTCGACTACATGGCCGCCGGCCGCGCAGCGATCACCAACACACCCGGCCTGTGCAGCGCCTACGTGGACGCCGCCGGCGCGGGCCTCGCGGTGCCGCCCAACGGACTCGCCGACGGCCTGGTGCGCCTCACCGCGCTGGACGATGCAGCGCGGGACGCGCTGGGCGACCGCGGTCGCGCGCACATCGCCGCCACCCAGTCGCGCACCGCGATGGCAGCGCGCCTCACCACACTGCTGAACCGGGTGGTCGACGGTCACGAGGCGACCGCGACCCTCGGTACCAGCGGACACCTTGCTGGTACTGTGCCAAAAGTGCGAACGATGCCGACGGCGGAGGGCAAGGGAGGACACCGCGGGTGAGGCAACTGGTCCAGTCCGTCCGCTCCGGCGAGCTGCGCATCGTCGACGGACCTGACCCGACGATCGGGGCGACCGAAGTCCTCGTCGAGGTGACGCGCTCCCTCGTTTCCGCCGGCACGGAACGCGCCGTGCGCGAACTCGCGTCGAAGAACTTGTTGCAGAAGGCGCGGGCCCGACCGGATCTGGTGCGCCAGGTGGTGCGCCGAGCGCGGCTCGACGGTGTGCGATCCACTCTCGACGCCGTCCGCACGCGGCTGGACGACGAGATGCCGCTCGGCTACTCCGCGACGGGCCGCGTGCTCGCCGTCGGCGAGGCGGTCACCGGCGTGCGCCCCGGCCAACGCGTCGCCACCGGCGGCGCCGGTCACGGCGACCTGCAGGTGGTGGCCGGGCTGCTGGCCGTGCCGGTGCCCGACGAAGTGACCGACGAGCAGGCGGCGTTCGCCACCATTGCATCAGTCGCGCTGCACGGGCTTCGCCTCGCGGACGTCGGCACCGGCGGCACGGTGTGCGTGGTGGGTCTCGGGCTCATCGGGCAGCTCACGGTTCGCCTCGCCCTCGCGTCCGGACTGCAAGTGATCGGCGTGGACGTGCGCGACTGGACCGTCGACCGTGCTCGCGCGGCAGGCGCGCACGGCGACGTGGAGCGGGGCGACGACACCACCGCACTGATCCGAGAATGGAGCCGGGGACGTGGCGTCGACGCCGTGCTCCTCACCGCGTCCACCGGCTCGTCGGATCCCGTTCGTCACGCGCCGGCCCGCCTGCGCGACCGCGGCACCATCGTCGTGGTCGGCGACGTGGGGCTCGACCTGCAGCGAACTCCGCTGTACGAGAAGGAGATCACGCTCAAGGTCGCCCGCTCGTACGGTCCCGGGCGATACGAGCGCGAGTACGAGGAGTGGGGCATCGACCTGCCGGTAGGTCACGTGCGCTTCACCGAGGGCCGCAATCTGGAATCCGTGCTGGACCTGATGGCCTCCGGTCGCCTTGTCGTCGACGACCTCGTCTCACACCGCGTCCCGTTCGAGCAGGCCATCGACGCGTACGCCGTGATCGCCGACCCGACGCAGCAATACCTCGGCGTGCAACTGCTGTATTCGCCCGAGCGCCCGGCACGAACGCCCGCGCCCGGCAACGTCGCCCCGACCGCCTCGCGCCAGGCCTCCGTGGCTCTGATCGGCGCGGGCAACTTCGCTCGCGGCGTCCTGGTGCCGGCCGTGCAACACGCCAACTTCGGCACTGTGGTCAGTGTCAGCTCCGCGGGCGGCGTGTCCGCGCAGCGACTCGCCGAGCGGATCGGTGCGCGGGCAGTGTCCACCGACGAGGCGCTGGCAGCCGGCGACGGCCACGCGGAGGTCGTGATGATCGCCACGTCGCACGACAGCCACGCGGCGTTGGCCGTGCGCGCACTCCAGGCAGGACGCCACGTGTTCTGCGAGAAGCCGCTCGCCATCACCGACGAGGAACTCGAGGCCGTGCGTGGGGCGTGGACGGCCTCCGGTCGCCAGTTGGCCGTCGGCTTCAACCGACGCCACTCGCCCGATGTGCAACGTGCACGGCAGGTGTTCGGGGTCGCAGGCGGGCCCCTCGTGATCACCTATCGGGTCAACGCAGGCACGCTGCCGGCGTCACACTGGTACCACGACCGACGTCAGGGGGGTCGTCTGCTCGGTGAGGTGTGCCACTTCATCGACACCTGTATGGCCCTCGTCGGACGGCCGGTGCTGCGGGTGGCCGCGACCGGTAGCGCCACCGGCGAAGCCGCGCTCGTCGACGACATCGGTGTCCTGCTCGGGTTCGACGACGGCTCGATCGCCACCATCGCCTACGGCTCCGGAGGCCACGCGAACACTGCGAAGGAACGGATCGAGATTCTCGGCCGCGGCCACACGGTGGTGATCGACGACTTCCGCTCCATCGAGGTCGACGGCTCCGTGGACCGGCACCCGCAGGACAAGGGCCACGTCGCCCAGCTCCACGCATTCGCGCGCGACCTGCGCAGCGCCGGCACTGCGGCCGGCGAGGCGGCGATCGCCACCACCGAGGTGGCCTTGCGAGCCGTGGCGGCACTGTCGGTCGACGGCAACGGCCTGCCGGGAGATGCGAGGATCCCACAGTGAGTGTCGCCGAGTTGCCCGCTGGAGCGACGCGCGGCTTTCCCGTTCGAGCGCTGCGCATCGTGATCTTCTCGGGACTCATCGCATTGGGTTTCGTCCCGTCGCTCGGTCAGGGATTGCAGCAGCTGGCGTTCGCGGCGGTACTGACCAGTTGTGTGCTGCGCGTGGTGGACGAGCCACGTCTGCCGGTGTTCGCCGCCTTCGAACTCGGCGTGGCACTCGTGGTGCTCGGCGACGGGTTGGTGGGGCCGACCGTGGTGCCGAACGTGGCCGACGCCACGCTCGACGCCGCCCGTCGCTACCTGGTCGTCGCAACCGCCGTCGTGATCGTCACCCACGAACTCGTGCTGCACCGGCTGCGGACCCGCGACGCGGCGACAGCCTCGCCTCCTGCTCGCCAGCCGCGCAGCATCGAGGGGTCTCCCAAGGCGCGCATCGTGCTGGTGATCCTCACCGCCATCCTCCTGTGGCGGTACGTACCCGCCGCGTTCAGAGCGGCACGCGTCGGTCGCCTCGGCTTGATCGAAGCAGATGACAGCGGTGGCGAAACCGGCGCACTCACTGCCATTCTCAACCCGCTCTACCAAGGCCTGGCGATGATGTTGCCCGCGCTGTGGGTGTCGTGGTTCGGCGCACGGCGCCGATGGATGGCGGCAATGGTGGCACTCCCGATCCTCGCCACCCTTCTCGCACTCACCACGCGGTACGTGCTGCTGATCGCGGCCTCAGGATTCCTGCTCACCGCGCATCTGACGAAGCGCATGGCATTGCGGTACGCCGGCATCGCCGCCGTGTCGCTGTCGATGGCCAGTTGGGTGGTCGCCGCAACACGATCGGAAGGCATCGCCAACGTTCTCTCGCTCGACACGCTGCGTTCCAGCAGCAATCGGCTGCTCGGCAGCGAAGGCGTGCTCCGGACCGTCGCTCAGATCATGGATTACACCGGCACCTCCGGACTGCGCGGTGGCGCGAGCCACGTGTCCGTGATGCTGTTCTGGGTGCCCCGAGCGATGTGGAGCGGCAAGCCGACGCTGCTGGGGTACTGGTTTCCTCGCGAGTACGGGCTGACCGGCTTCAGCGCCGGCTTCTCCGCGGCGGCGTCGTTCGCCGAGGACGCACTCGCCGACTTCGGTTTCCTGGGAGGCGTGATCGTGCTCGCACTCGTGGGTGCCGGCTTCGCGTACTACGAGGCGCGGGGCGTCCGCCGGCTCGAGGCGACCGTGTGGGGCCCAGCCTTCGTCGGGTGCTCGTTCGGGCTCGCCTACTTCGCCGCGCGCAGCATGTCGACCGCGCTGATCAACGCCGTCGGCATGGTGGCCATCGGGTTGCTCGTCAGCCGCCTCACACGTCCGCCCACCCCGATCGGGCCTGCCACACCCACGGCACCGCCGCCGCACGCTCGGTCCAGCACCGCTGTCGCACACGGTGGCGACACCTGACATGGCACCTCGGGCCGTCGTCTGGCTGACCAACATCCCCACCCCCTACCGGCATCACCAGTTCGCCACGCTCCACACTGCGTTCACCGAGTTGGGAATCGACTTCCGCGTGCTGTTCATGGGAGAACGCGAACCGCATCGGCCCTGGACCTACCGAGCCGAGGACGCCAACTACCCGCACGAAGTTCTCCCCGGACGATTGACCTACGTGCGTGGCCGCCCGATGCACACGAACCCTGCGGTCATCGCCCGTCTGCGAGGAATGCGCGACACGCCACACGTGCTCATGATCGGTGGCTTGTCGAACCCGACGGCATGGATGGCCACCTTTGCCCGCTCACGCCGGTCGTCCACCTTGGTGCTCGGCATCGAGTCGAACGGCCAGTCGGAGGTGCTTCGTCACGGCCCCGCTGCCTGGTGGAAGCGTCGACTGATCAGGGCTGCGGACGCGTTCTACATCCCCGGAGCCGCATCGAAGGACTACGTGCTCGGCCATGATTCCCGTGCCGCGGCAAAGCCGTGGATCGTCCTCCCCAACATCGTCGACGAGGCGCAGTTCCCGCCACGCGCCGACGCGGCCAGCGCGGCAATCCGCGCTCGGCGCCGAGCGCAGCTCGGTGTCGGCCCGGACGTCCGCGTCGTGCTGATCCCGGCCCGGCTCGAGCGGTTCAAGGGGGTTCTGGATGTCGTCCAGGCAGTCGCGTCGCTGTCGCGCGACTCCACCGTCCATGTCGCCTTCGCTGGCTCGGGCTCGCTCGACGGAGAGATTCGCCCCCTGCTCATCGATCGGCCGGCGACACTCATCGGCCAGGTTCCCGACGCCGAGATGCACGAGTGGTACGCCGCAGCGGACGTGATGATGCTGCCCAGCCATCGCGACGCCTCCCCCCTCGCCACCGTCGAAGCGCTGCGAAGTGGCCTGCCGCTGGCGCTCAGCGACGCCGTTGGCAACGCCTGCGATGCCCTCGGTGACGAGACGCCCGACGAGGTCAACGGCTGGCTGTTTCCATCAGGAGACGTCCCCGCGATCGCCGCGCTGCTGCACACCATCTCGGTCACCCCCGATGCGACATTGACGGCGATGGGTCAGCGCTCGGAACAACTCCATGCAGCGCGCTTCGCCTCGACGGCGGTCGCGCGACACGCCGCGCACGAGTTCGCCGCGCTCATTCCCGCGGCGAATGCAGGATGAGCGACCGGGTCCCCACGTTCCGAGTGATCGCCAGCGCGCGCTCGTCGGGCGGTGGTCACGCAGTCGCCGGCAACATCGCCACGGCCGCCCGGCTGCACCCCGATCTGCTCGGCGACGACCCGCGCAGCGACGCTGCATTCGTGACGCTCAACTGGGTCGATCCGAGGCGCGTGGGCGACCGGCCGTTCGCGTTGATGCCGCAGAACGCGTGGCCGTGGTCCGGCGAGGTCTCGGGAGTCCAGCCCCGCGCACGGCGATGGGCTCTGCGTGCTGCGTCCGAACTGTCGATGCGACGTGCCACTGGCGTCATTCGCATCAGCGACGTGATCCCCGCGCGACGTCGTGCCGTCGGCGACGTGTTGCCGAACGTGCTCGACGAGGGATTCGAGCAGGCGCTCGCCGACGCCGAGCACGCTCGTCCGCTGCTCGAGGAAGGACCGTACTTCGCCAGTATCGGCTCGCTCACGACGTACCGCGGCATCTCCCACCTGGTCCGCGGCTACGCCGCCTACCGCGACGCCGGCGGTCGCATACCCCTCGTGATCGCAGGGCCTGGCAGCGTGCCACTTCGCGACGCACGGCGCGCCGCCGACATCACCGCCGGCGTCACGTTCGTCGAGCAGCACGTGCCTCGGCCGACCGTCCTCGCCACCTTCCGCAACGCCACCGCGGCCGTGTTCCCGTCCACCGTCGAGGTGAATGCGCCGCTGACGGCGCTGGAGGCGATCGCCACGTGCCGAGCAGTGCTGGTGTCCGACATCCCGGGGCACCGCGCGCTCGCGTCGGGGCCGAGGTACTACGGGACGACCGATGCGGACGAACTCGGACGACAGTTGCTCGACATCGACCAGGCGCAACGGGCAGCCGCCCTCCCGTCGCCGACCGATGCGGACGAAGTGGAGCGGCGCGCTGAGGTGCGCCGTGCATGGTGCGACGGGCTGGCACAACGATTGCGCGCCGTCGCTGCAAGGATGTCCGCTGCATGACCGTGCAACGACCCGCCAGCACTGCGACGGGACCTCGATGATCCGCCGTGCCTGGCGGTCGATCGACCGGTACCTGTCCCACCCAGCGCGCAAGATGGTCGCGCTCTCCGGCGCATCGACGATCGGCGGGTTCGCGGAGGCGGCCCTCCTCGTGTCCGTCGTCCGCGCCGCCGTCGCAGTTGCAGGGAGCAACACCGACCTTGGCCGAGTGCCGGTGTTGCACACCGAGGTCACGATCCCTCTCCTCCTCTGGGTTGCCGGGGCGTGCGGCGTGGTCAGCATGGTCTCCAACGTCCTGATCGCGCGATTGACGGCTCGTATGCAGGCCGAGGTGCTCCACGGGGTGCGCTCGAGGGTCATCCTCGCGTTCACCTCTTCATCGTGGGAGCGACAGTCAACAGAGTCGGAAGGTTCGATCCAGGAGAGCGTGAGCACGCTCTCGGTGCAGTCGGCCGCCGTCGTCATGAACCTCTCGTCGTCGATCAACGCGCTGCTCAGCCTCGTCGTCCTCCTCGGCGTGGCGATGGCACAGAACGTCGTCGCGACGCTCGGTGTCGTTGCAGCAGGCTTGCTGGTGTTCGCCGTGCTCCGCCCGCTCTCCAGGTTGACCGGTCGCCGAGCCCAGCGGTTCGTCGAGTCCAACTCGCAGTTCGCTGAAGCGACAGCCGCCACCAACTCGCTCGCGATGGAACTGAAGGCCTTCGGGGTGCAGGACATCGCGGCGGATCGACTGCTGGCGAACAGCCAGTCGGTGGCCGACCGGGTCCGTAGCCTCCGTTTCGCTGCCCGTCTCGGCTCCAGCATGTACCGAGACCTGGCGGCGATGTTGCTGGTCGTCTGCGTCGCTGCCCTGTACCTCACCTCCAGCGGCGCCCTCCCCTCGGTCGGCACCGTGGTCGTGTTGGTGGTCCGAGCGGTCGGAACCGCCACGGCCCTGCAGGGCAACACGCAGCAGCTCCGCGAATCCGTACCGAGTGTCGACGCGCTCAACACGCGCATCAGCGAAATGGAGGCGAACCGCACCCACTTCGGCGACCGTTCGCTGGACCGCGTGGGCGTCGTCGAGTTGCACCAGGTCGGGTATCACTACGGCCGACCAGCCGAGGGCGACGACCGCACGGGGTCGTCCGAGGCACTCGCCGGCGTGTCCCTGCGCATCGAGCCCGGCGAGGTGATCGGTCTGATCGGCCCGTCGGGCAGCGGCAAGTCCACCCTGGTGCAGATCCTGACCCGACTGCGGCCACCGACGTCGGGCACCGTCACCATCGACGGCGTCGACTATCGGGAGATCTCGGAAGCGTCCTGGGCATCACTCGTGGCACTGGTCCCGCAAGAGCCGCGCCTGATGCGCTCGAGCATCGCCGACAACATCGCGTTCCTTCGACCGGGCATCAGTCGGGACGAGGTGGTGGCCGCGGCCCGGGACGCCCACATCGACGCCGAGGTGCTGCGGCTGCCGGACGGCTTCGACACCGAGCTCGGGCCGCAGGGCGGCGGCCTGTCCGGCGGGCAGAAACAGCGCGTCGCCATCGCAAGGGCGCTGGTGGGTAAGCCCGGCCTACTGGTACTCGACGAGCCCACGAGCGCGCTCGACGTCCGCTCCGAACGGATGTTGCAGGAGACGTTGCGGCATCTCAAGGGCACGATCACGATGGTGATCGTGGCCCACCGCCTGAGCACCCTCGAGTCGTGCGATCGCCTGGTCGTCGTGCGCGACGGCGCGATCGAGATGGTCGGCACGCCTGACGAACTCGCTGCGCGCCCGGGCTTCTTCCAGATGGTGTCCACGACCCTGATCGACGATGCGCACCTCCACCAGCCGTGACCCCGACGGCAGCGGGCGCACGCTGATCTACGTGCGGGGTTGGCATCTCAGCGGCGTCACCCGCTGGGCCGCCTCCCTGAAGGCCGGGCTGGCCGACATCGGACACCCAGCGTCACTGCTGGTCCGCACGGTCGTCCCCGGCGTCGCGGCTCCTGCGGCCGACCATGACACGCTGTTCGAGCCGGCGGCCACCGCCGGCCGCATTGCCACTTTTCAGCAGATGGTGAGGCTCTGCCGACGTGAACGCCCGGGGCACGTCCACATGGTCGACGGTGACATCGCGGTGGTGCTGGCATTGGCTGCGACGCGGACACCACGATCAGCCAGCATCCACGTCAACCCGACGTCGTTCCGAGCACGGCTCCTGGTGTTCCTCACCGCCGTGCTGACACGTCGCCTGGTGCTGCTCACCGAACACCAGCATGACGTGGTCGCACGGTCCTGCCATCTGCCGCGACGATGGCTGCACGTGGTGCCCAACGCGGTGCAGGCACCAGCCTGGGTGCGTTGGAGCGTGGCGGACCAGCCGGTCGTCGGGATCGTGAGTCGTCTGGTGCCGCGCAAAGGACTCGAGCACCTGCCGGACATCGCCACGACGCTCGCCCGTGACCATGGCCTGCTCACGGTGGTGCACGGCGACGGCCCGCTGCGGGCCGACCTCGAGGCCTGTTGCTCCGACTGCGCGACCTTCCGCGGGGTGAAGCTCGACACGGACGAGCTCTACACCGACATCGACGTGCTGCTGATCCTCAGCCCGGACGAGGTCGGTCCGACGACCGCACTCGAGGCAGCCGTGCGGGGGATCCCCGTTGTCTCGCTGCACCAGTTGCCGGGCGTACATCACGGGTTGGGCGACCTGGCCCTCGTTCCCGACCGCGCCGATCCGGCACTCGTCGTGGCGGCGATCGCTGCAGCGAGGGATCACAACGCCTGGCCATCGCCTGCCGAGTTGCATCAGCACGTCGCCGAACGCTTCGATCGAGCCGTCGTCGCCCGCCAGTTCGTCGCCGCGCTGCGGCTGGAGGAAGCAATTTCGTGAGTGACCGGCGGCCCACACCGCTCACCGTCGCTCGCGTCGGCTACGGCGCGTCGACCAACGCCGGCGACGCCATCCAGTCGCTCGCACTCGAGAATGCAGTGGGTCGCAGGCTGCTCACCGTGGACCGCCAGGCACTCGACCGTGACTGCGAAGCGTTGCGTCCCGACCTACTGATCGTCAACGGCTGGTACGACACGCACGCCGAGGACCTGGCGAAGATCCCACCCTGGCAGCAGACGCGCTTCGTGGGCTTGCGCATCGACCCATCCCTGTCGCAGACCACGCTCCTGACCACACCGGCCATGCGCCAACTCTTCAGCCAGCACCCGGTGGGCTGCCGCGACCGAGCCACCTTCGAATGGTTCGATGCAGCCGGCATCGCTGCCTGGTGGTCCGGCTGTGTGACGAGCACCCTGCCCCTCCGTGCTCGCACCGCGACGCAGACCGAGGTGCTGATCGTCGACGTCGGCGACGACGTACCACTGCCCGACCGGATCAGGTCTCGCGGGCGCCACCTGACGCACGCCCTGCCGGTCGGCACCGCGGACGCGCAGCAGATGACGGCCGCCGACGATCTGCTGCGGACGTACCGGGACCACGCAGCGTTGGTCGTGACAACGCGGTTGCACGCCGCATTGCCCTGCGTGGCCATGGGTGTGCCGGTGGTGCTCTTCGCACCACCGAAGGACACCCGCTTCACGGCCATCAGCATGCTCGGCGTGCGGCCGGTCGACCGGCCCGTTGGGATGCGTCGGCGGCTCATCCTTGCGGGCATCGGCCGATCATCGACCGCAGCGCGGTACGAGCGGACGATCGACTGGCGCGGCGCGTCACCCGAACGCACGCCCACCGCAGATGCCCTGAGCGACTACCTGGCGTCGCTGATCGACTGACGCTCGCGAGGCGTGGACCACAGCCGCTGCGCCAACGATGGCAGCGCTCCCATTGCGAGGAGGCTGGCCCGTTGCCGCGCTCGCAGCCCAGGCCCGCGCGCCGCCCGAAACGCAGCGAGGCGTGAACCGGGTCGTCGCTCCAACAGCGCCGCGCGTGCTTCCACCGCGGCCACCAACGACCCGAGGCGTGTCACCTCCGACGCCGCGATCGCCCTGTACTCGCCATCCACGAGGTTGGCATCGATCGCCATCTGCAGCGCAGCCATCTGGTGGCGAGCCGTCGCCGAGCGATCGACCGTGAGCGCCGATGACGACTGGACGTAGTGGTAGAGCGGTTCGGCGACCAGCCGCACTCGGCTACCCGTGAGCACCAACCGCATCCACAGCTCGGCCTCGCTGAGATCCAGTCGGCCGGCGGAATAGCCGCCCACCGCTTCGAACCGCGAGCGTCGAATGGCGGCAGCACCGAAGATGAAGTTCCCGGTCAGCAGCCGCCTCGGCTGGTCCTCCGTCGGGAACGTGATGGTGTCGTAGTAGCGGCCGAACACCGTGCCGTCCGGCAGTTCGAGCAGCGCATCGGTCGTGACGATGTCGACGTCAGGGGCAACGCCGACGACACACGCCGCGAGTGCCTCCAAGCGACCGGGCGCGAAACGATCGTCGGCGTCCAGCACCACCAGCCATTCCGCGGTCGCCACACTCGCCGCAGCGTTGCGCGCCGCCAACGCGCCCCGGTTCTCCTGCTGCACGACGATCACTGCGTCGCCGAATCGATCGCGGAGCAGCGTGGCCGTGCCGTCGGTGGAGCCGTCGTCGCAGACGATCACCTGCACCGCGGGCAGCGTCTGCGCCAGGGCGCTCTGCACCGCCTGTTCGATCGAGTCCGCCGCCTGGTACGCGGCGATGATCACCGAGAAGCCGACCTCGGTCATCAGTGGCTCCCGAGGATGGTGGCCCTCACCAGCTGCGCCACCCGCTCGACGTCCGCGTCCGACATCGAACTCCCACTCGGCAGGCAAAGGCCGTGGCGGAACAGGTACTCGCTGGTGCCATCGACAAAGGCAGGGCGCGCCGCGAACACCGGCTGCAGATGCATCGGCTTCCACAGCGGGCGGCTCTCGACGTCGTCGTCGGCCAACGTACGGATCACCAGGTCGCGCACGTCCGGTCGATCGAACAGCAGGCAGGTGAGCCAGCCGTTCCAGCCGCCACCGTGCGCCACCGGCATGAAGCGCACCCCGTCGAGGTCGGCCAGCATCGCCCGGTAGAGGTCGTGCACGGCGAGGCGCCGCTGCACCAACTGCGGCAGCCGCTCGAGCTGTGCCCGGCCCATGGCCGCCAGCACGTTGCTGAGGCGGTAGTTGAACCCGACCTCGGTGTGCTCGTAGTGGGCGGCCGGACGCCGGGCCTGCGTGGCGAGGTGACGCACACGGTCGGCGAGGTCGACGTCGGGCGACACGAACGCACCACCACCGGAGGTGGTGATGATCTTGTTGCCGTTGAACGAGAACACGCCGACGTCGCCCAAGGTGCCGGCACTGCGTCCGCGGTAGGTGGCCGCCAGCGCCTCCGCCGCGTCCTCGACCACGGCGACGCCCAGTTCGCGGCACATCGGCACGATCGCGTCGTAGTCGGCGCACTGCCCGTAGAGGTCGACGACCACGACCGCCTTGGGCAGACGGCCCGCGGCACGCGCGGCGGACAGCGCATCGGCGAGGAGCGCCGGCGACATGTTCCACGAGTCGTGATCGCTGTCGACGAACGTCGGAGTCGCGCCGCAGTAGGTGACGGCGTTCGCGGTGGCGGCGAACGTGAACGACGACACCAGCACCTCATCACCCGGCCCGACGCCGAGCGCCAGCAGAGCGAGGTGCAGGGCCGAGGTGCCGCTCGAGAGCGCAGCGACGCCAGGCCAACCGACGCACTCGGCCAGCTCGTGCTCGAACGCATCGAGCTCGGGACCGGCGGGCGCCACCCACCCGCTGTCGAAGGCACGGAGCAGCGCGTTCCGCTCTCGCTCGCCGACGTCGGGCGGCGACAGGTGGATGCGGCTCATCGAGGCTCGGACGCAGCCACGTCCGTGAAGGTGGCCGCAGCCGTCATGGCGGCCATGCTGCCATCGTCCCCGACGCGCAGCACGATCTCGTCGATCGAGAGCGGCGGCACGTGCACGTGCGAGATGAGCGGGTGCACACGCCGTTCGCCGCGTTCGTCGTCGCTGAACAGGTCCTCGTGCAGCTTCTCCCCCGGGCGCAGCCCGGTGAACACGATCGGTAGCGGCGGGTCCTGCGAGTCGGCGAATCGTTGCGCGACGTCGACGATCCGGACGGGCGTGCCCATGTCGAGGACGAGCACCTCGCCCGAGCGGCCGATCGCCACCGCGTACTTGGTGAGACGCACGGCCTCTTCGATCGACATGAAGAACCGCGTCGCGTCCGGGTGGGTGACCGTGATCGGGCCACCCGCATCGGCCTGCGAACGGAAGGTGGTGAGCACCGAGCCGCGCGAACCCAGCACGTTGCCGAACCGCACCGACACGTAGGTGCCGTCAGCGGTCGCCGCTGCGTGCGCCGTCAGCCGTTCGGTGAGGCGCTTCGACATGCCCAGCACGCTGACCGGATTGGCGGCCTTGTCGGTGCTGATGTTGACGAAGTACGACACGCCGACGGCCTGCGCCGCGTGCAGCACGTGCAGCGTGCCGAGTACGTTGGTCTTCCACGCCTCCGTCGGAGCGCCTTCCAACAACGGCAGGTGCTTCAATGCCGCGGCGTGGAACACCACGTCGGGCCGGTGCTCGTGGAACACCTCGCACATCCGGGCTTCGTCGCGGATGTCGGCGAGCACCAGGTTCGGGTCGTCCAGCAGCCCGCGACCGTCGAGCGTCAACTGCACCTGCTGCAGGCCGGTCTCGTCGCGGTCGAGCATGATCAGCGCCGACGGGCCGTACTTGGTCAACTGCCGGCAGAGCTCGCTGCCGATGCTGCCCCCGGCGCCCGTCACCAACACCCGGCGACCGCGGAGATAGGCGTCGACGGCGCCGTGGTCGATGACGGCCTCGTCGCGACCCAACAGGTCGGCGGCGGTCACCGGGCGGATGTCGCGCACGACGGGAGCGCCGAACACCTCCTCCACCGTCGGGAGCACCAGCATCCGCAGGCTCGCCTCGTTGCAGATGTCACCGACCCGGCGCACGAACTCGCTGTCGGCGGACGGGATGGCCATCAGCACGCTGTCGGCCTGTCGAGCCGCCGCCACCGCCGCCAACTGGTCGACGGTGCCCGCGACGCGCACCCCGTGGATCCGCAGGTTGGCCTTCATCGGGTCGTCGTCCACCATCGCCACGGGCAGATAGGGACTGAGCGGGTCGGTCAGCATGCTGCGCACGATCTGCTCGGCGCCGCTGCCGGCACCCACGACCACCACCGCCGACGCCGCGAGCGGACGGTTGCGGTGTTCGCGTCGCACGCGCCACAGCGACCGGACGGCCAACGCGCCGGCCATCGTGAACACCGCGGCCAGCGGCGGCACCGAGCGCGGCCCGAAGTGGGACGGCAGGGTGAGCGTGATGAACCACAGGGCGAGTCCGGTGGCCGCGATCGTCGCCACGACGGCCACGGCTTCGTCGTCGCTCCCGTATCGCCAACGGCGGCGGTACAGGCCGCTGAGCCAACCGAACAGTGCCTGCAACAGCGCGGCGAGCAACGCCGACTGGCCGAGGTGTGCTCCAGCGAGCTTGTCGAAGGCGAAGTCGTACCGGAAGAACGTGGTGAGCACCAGTGCGACCATCCAGCAGCCCGAGTCGGCCACCCAGTGCAGCACCGGCAGCCAACGGACACGCCAGGGTGCCGCATGCAACGCCTCGCCCCGGGCATCGCCGACTGCAGTCACATTCCTCCCGTCTCGCCCGATCGTCCCATCGCGCGACTTCAGTTCGAGGTGTCCATCTCTCTAGCACACAGAAGCGCCGAGACCCGTGAGTTCACGGCCAGATCTGCGTCGACCGAATCGGGTTCGATGACGACCACGACCGCCTCGTCGATTGCGCTCATGCTGCTGATCCGAACCACGGACGTGCCAGGGACCTTCGTCACTGCCCTGCAGGTTGACCTACCTGGTACGATGGCCGCAGTCGGAGCGAACCGGAGGAGTTCCCATGCGCAAGATGCTCACCCTGGTGGCGGCAATCGCCTTCCCGGTACTGCTCGCGTCCACGGCGCACGCCGCCTACCCGCCGAACGAACCCACCATCGAGGTCGGCAGCAGCTCGGTCGTGCCGGGCGACCCGCAGACGGTCTCCGTCCAGAACTTCTGTCCGGGCGAGACGGTGACGTTCACCCTCAACCCGGGTGGCGTGGCCCTCGGAACCGACGTCGCCGACGCCGACGGCACCGCCTCGGTGACCTTCGACGCTCCCGCCACAGCAGGCACCTACTCGGTGGTCGCCACCGCCGCCGGCGAGTGCGGACAGGGCGGCCCGCTGACGGCCACCGTGTCCTTCACGGTCAACTCGCTGCCGCCGCTGCCGGTGACCGGTAGCGACTCGATGTCCACCGTCTACTGGGCCGCCCTGGCCGTCGGTGTCGGTGTCATCCTGGCCGTCGTCGCGCTGCGTCGTCGCCGCCACGCCATCGCCTGAGCTGCCGCTCACACCGACCGTCCACACCGCGCGTGCGTCGCACCTCCGTCGGGCGGTTCACAGCGCTCGGGTTCACGTTCGACCTCGACGCGCCCGCACCCGTGCACGAGGCCCTGGCCGAGGGACTGGTGGACTTACGGGTACCCGATGGCTGGTTCCGGTACCGCGCCCGTCCGCCCCGCCTGCGCGTGCGAGCCCGCGGTGACCGCTTCGACGTGCGCCTCGGTGCCGATGCCGAGGTGCTCGACGTGGACGCCGGCGACGCAGTGGCCGCCGTCCTGTCGTGCTGCAACGAAGCGGTCTCCCGCGTGGCCTCGGTGCACCACCTCGTGCTGCACGCCGGTGTCGTCGAGGTCGGCGGCGTGGCAGTGGCCCTCGTGGGCCACAGCGGTACCGGCAAGACGACGCTGACGGCTGCGGCGGTGCGCCGCGGCCACGGTTTCGTCGCCGACGAGCTGGGTGTCGTCGACGACGACATGGTGACCGTCGCCTACCACCGTCCGCTCGGCCTGCGACCCGGCGCGGTGGCTGCACTCGGCCTGCCGGCATCCGACTCGCCGGCCCATCGCCTCGTCCGCCCGGTGGCGGGCTCCGCGCTCGGCACCCTGGCTGATCGCGTGCCGCTCGCGCTCGTGGTGCTGCTCGGTGGCGACGGCGAGCCGGGCGTCGCCACCGACGTCGCCCCGGCACGTGCGCTGTTCGAGTTGACCAACCTGACGATCGGCACCGAGCACGTCGAGCCGCAGACGTTCGCCCGTCTCGACCGGATGGTGCGCGCGGTGCCGACGGTGCGAATGGCGAGAGCTCGGCCGGACGTACTGCTCGACGAGATCGAACGCGTGGTGCGTCGGGTGAGGGTGTGATCGTCGCCGATCAGCGCGTGGTGGCGACGTTCGGCCTGCCGCCGACGGCGCTGACCGAGGTGCCGACACCGGTGACGCTCGACGCCGACGCCGCCCAGGCGTCGTACCGATGGGCGGCCACCGAGCGGATGACCGGGTTGTGGTGCGCAGCCGCCGGTGCCGGGCTGTTGCAGTTGCCCGCCGCATCGCTGGACGCGGCGCGCGCGAGCCACACCCACGCACTGCGCGTCGCCCTGGCGTGCGAGGCGACGATGGCCGAGGTGACGCAGTTGCTCGACGCGGCGCACGTGCCCTCGTGGCTGCACAAGGGCGCGGCCGTGGCGCAACTGGACCACGCCGACCCGGCGTGGCGCACGTTCGCCGACGCCGACATGTACGTGCGCCGGGATCACCTGCACCGCGCCGTGGCCGTGCTGGAGGCCGCAGGGTTCCGGCGCGCCAAGCCCGCGCACCGGCCGTGGTGGGAGCGCCGGTTCCTGCGCGGCATCGGCATGCTGTCGCCCGACGGCGTGGAGGTGGACCTGCACGTCGCGCTGGTGGTCGGCTGGTTCGGCGAGCGGTTGGACCACGACGCGCTCGTCGCGCTCGGCACCGACACCGTCGACCTCGGCGGCGTGGCATGCCGCGCCTTCGGGCCCGAAGGGCGGTTCCTGGCCGCGTGCTACGCCGCCGAGCTGAGCCGCGGTACCGGGCTGCGCTACCTGCGCGACCTCGCGCAGCTGCTGCTGGTGACCGAGTGCGACTGGCGCGCGGCCGCACGGCTGGCCGGGCACGACGAGGGCGACGCGGTCATCGCTCGCGCCGTGCGGCGAGCGGTGACGACCCTGGGGCTCGACCCGGCACACCCGGCGGCGACGTGGGCGGCGGAGGTGCAGCCGTCGCCGACGGCCGCGCGTGCGCTCGCCCTGGCCGAAGCCGGGTGGCGCGACGAATGGCGCGCCGACGCGAAGAGTTCGATGCTCGCCTACGGCCCGGTGGAACGGGTGCGCTTCCTCGCCGGCATCGCCTTCCCCTCGAAGGCGGTGCGCGACGAACGCGGGTGGACGGTGCGCGACGAGGCACGCCGCGCGGCGGCGTTCCTGCGCGCCGGCCGCTGACGCGGCGGCGCGCCACGCGGGTCAGCGACGGCGGCCGAGGCGGGTTCGGCGTGGTGGTGCGGCCGGCTGCACGAGCCGGCGCGATGGTTGCAGTCAGGGTGGGCGACCACCGCCGTCGGCGAACATCGACAGTCCGCGGAGGTGGTCGAGAGCCGCATCGACGGCCTGTTGTGCCTCGTGCTGCGCCGCAGGCGTGTCGATGCCGGCCGCGACGAGTTCGGCCGCCAGTTCATCGCGCCCGATGCGGCTGCGGCATGCATCGAAGACGACGGCGTGCAGGCCCTCCAGCAGGTGCACCAGACCACACGTCGGGTCCCACACCACGTACTCGGTGTCGAACGAAGCGACGTGCAGATCGGCGCGCGGATCGGGCATCGTCGCCGCGGAACCGGAGGGAACTGTCACGTTTCGACTCTATGTGTCCTCGCAGATCAGGGACCATGGTCCATGGTCCTTCGCAGCAGCACTTCGTACTGTGCTCGTTGGAACCCGGTGTCGCACCGGGTGAGTGGGAGGCACTGCCATGGACCGTCGCGAAGCACTTCGCCTCATCGGCGCCAGCGGCGTCACGATCGTCGGGGCATCGGCCATCAGCAGCGGGTTGGCGTTCGCGTACAACGCGCCGACGATCGACTTCGCGATGGGCGCTTCGGTGTCGAACGCGGGCACGAGCATCTCACTACAGGTCCAGCCGGGCCTTGCGTCCTGCTCGGGTTCGTCCTCCTGGTGGGCCGTGCGTTGCGCCCGGGTTCGACCGCACCCATCGACGAGCTCGACCGCGAGACCCTCACCGACCCCGCACCACGGAACTCTGTCGATGAGGTGTCGCTGGGCGACACGCGAGCGACACGGTTGCCTGGGGTGTGCGATCCTGGCGAGGTGCTCGACAAGGTGGCCCTCCGACGTCGGATGAAGCAGGTGCTCGACCTCGTCGACGACCGCGAGTTGCGGAGCGTCGCCCTCTGGTCGGAGCTCGCAGATCTGCCGCAGTACCGCGATGCCGCCACGGTGATGGTCTTCGCCTCGATGCCGTCCGAGCCCGACACCGATGGTCTCGTCGCCCGACTCGAGCGTGACGGCAAGGTGGTCGTCCTGCCCCGCCTCGAGGACGGCCACATCGTGCCCGTACGCATGACCGGGGAAGTGACCAGGGGGCAGTTCGGGATC
>JBMOGW010000034.1:0-20338 GCA_049318165.1 Ilumatobacteraceae bacterium | reverse complement strand
GGTGCGATCTCATGACCGCGGTGCTGGCGGTGGACCTCGGGTCCACCGGTATCAAGGTGGCCGTCGTCGACGGTGACGGACGCGTCCGCGGTGTCGCCGGCGAGGTGATCCCGCTGGTGTTCGTCGACCGCGGCGGTGTCGAGCAGGACCCGCACGCGTGGTGGGCCGCCCTCGGCCGCTGCGCCCGCCAGGCCGTCGAGCGGTCGTCGCTCACCGCGTCGGACATCGGGCTCGTCGCCGTCACCAGCCAGTACACGTCCACCACCCCGGTCGACGCCGAGGGCCTGCCGCTGGCCAACACGATCATGTGGATGGACGGTCGCGGTCGCCGTCACCGCACGCCGTACTCGTCGGACTTCGCCCGCTTCGTCGACCTGCACGGCCTCGCCCCGGGCGACACCGACGACGTCAGCCACGTCGACGTCTTCCGCGCGCTGGTGCCCGACGTGTACGCGCAGGCGCACGCGTTCGTCGAGCCGATGGACGCGCTCGCGGCGCGCCTCACCGGGCGCGTGACGGCCACGCAGAACACGATGTTCCCGATGCTCAGCTGCGACAACCGCACGTGGGGCAGCACGTCGTACAGCGACGAGGTGCTGGCGATGAGTGGCATGCCGGCCGACAAGCTGCCGGCGTTGGTGGGCCTGGGCGAGCCACGCGGCGCCATCACCGCCGCGGCGGCCGAGCACCTCGGTGTCTCGCCGAACGCCGTCGTCACCGGGGCGACGATCGACAGCGTCACCTCCGCCGTCGGCACCGGTGCGATCTCCGCCGACCGCTGCGGCCTGATCATCGGCACCACCGCCGTGATGGCCACGCACCTGCCCGACAAGCGGCACGACATGGCCCACGGTCTCACCGCGGCGCCGAGCCCGCTGCCGCAGTCGTGGTTCCTCGTCGCCGAGAACGGCATCGGCGGCAAGGCGCTCGACGTGTTCGTCAACAACATGGTGTTCGCCGACGACGGCCTCGGCCGGCCGGCCCACCCCGGTGGCTACGACGAGGTGCTGGCTGCCGCGGCTGCGGTGCCCTGCGGCGCGAACGGCGTGCTGTTCCTGCCCTGGCTCGTCGGCTCGATGGCGCCCGGGTTCGACCGCCGCCAGCGCGGCGGGTTCGTCAACATCGGTCTCGCCACTACGCGCGCCGACATGGCGCGGGCGGTGCTCGAGGGCGTCGCCTGCAACGTCGCGTGGCTGCTGCCGCACTTCAGTGCGCTGGCCGGCCACCGCTACGACGAGTTCACCTTCGGCGGAGGCGGGGCGCGCAGTGCGCTGTGGGGCCAGATCCTCGCCGACGCCTGCGGCGTGCGCGTTCGTCGCCTCGCCGAGTCCAGCTGCACCAATGCGCACGGCGCAGCGCTGCTGGCGCTGGCCGAGACCGGCGTGTGCGCGATCGACGACCTGCCGTCGTTCCTCGTCACCGAGGAACTGCACGAGCCCGACCCCGCGGCACATCGCGTGCTGGCGGCGCGCGCCGCCACGCTCGCCGACTTCCACGACACCACGTCACCCTTCTACGCCGCGTTCGACCGCGGTCGCACCGAGCACAAGGAGCCCACCACATGAACGCACCGCGCAAGAGCCCGCTGCACCCCTACGCCGGACGCTTCGAGGTGCACGCCACGTTGCCCGAACAGCCGGTGTCGCGCGAGCAGATCCTCGACGAGCTGCGCCAGATGTCGGAGGAGGAGGACCGCAAGGGCGACACCGGGCGCGTCAGCGGGTCCATCTACTCCGGCGACCACGACCACTACCACTTCCAGGTGGAGGCGTTCGGCTACTTCGGCCACGCCAACGTGTTGCAGCGCGACATGTACCCGAGCGCCACGAAGATGGAGGCGGAGATCATCGCCATGACGGCGTCGATGCTGCACGGTGACGACACGACCGGCGGTCTCGTCACGTCGGGCGGTACCGAGAGCCTGGTGACGGCGATGCTCGCCTACCGCGAATGGGGCCGCAACAAGAAGGGCATCGAGCACCCGCAGATCATCATGCCGGTCACCGCGCACCCGGCCCACAGCAAGGCGTTCCACTGGTTCGGCATCGACGCGTTGCTGGCCCCGGTCGACGACATGCAGAAGGTCGACGTCGACTGGGTGCGCGCGCACATCGGTCCGAACACGGTCGCGCTCGTCGGCTCGGCCGGCACCTACCCGCACGGCGTCATCGACCCGATCCCCGAGCTCGGCCAACTGGCGCTCGAGCGCGGCATCGGCCTGCACGTCGACGGGTGCCTCGGCGGGTTCATCCTCGCCTGGGCGAAGGACTGCGGCTACGACCACACACCGTTCGACCTCGGTGTCCCCGGCGTCACGTCGATCAGCGCCGACACGCACAAGTACGGCTATGCGTTGAAGGGGAGCTCCGTGCTGCTCTTCCGCCCGAAGGAGCTGCGCCGCGAGCAGTACCTGCTGATCGACGGCTGGCCGGGCGGCGCGTACGCCTCGCCGGGCATGGGTGGCAGCCGGTCGGGTGGCCTGATCGCTGCCACGTGGGCGTCGATGCTCAGCTTCGGTGCGTCCGGCTACCGGAAGATCGCGAGCGACATCTTCCGCACCGCGGACGAGGTCCGGGCCGCCGTGGTCTCGCACCCCGAACTGCAGTTGGTGGGCGACTCGTTGTGGAACATCGCGTTCACCACCACGCCCGAGAGCGGCATCGACGTGTTTCACGTCAACGACGGCCTGGGCGACCTCGGTTGGCGGATGAACGGTCTGCAGTTCCCGCCGGCACTGCACTTCTGCATCACCCGGCCGAACACGCAGCCCGGTGTCACGGCCGACTTCGCGCGCGACCTGGCGAAGGCCGTGTCGTATGCGGCGAACCCGCCGTCGCCGATGCCGCGCAGTGGCGCGATGTACGGCGCCGGCGGTGCCGAGCGCCCGCCGGTCGACACGATGCGCGAGGTGTCGGCCAAACGCCTCGACGCGATCCACGAGGTCGGCCCGCTGTCGTGAGCCCGCACGACCGGCCCTTCCGTTTCGGCGTGGAGATGAAGGCGCCGTTCCCCGGCCGCACCTGGGCGGAATCCGCCCGCGACCTCGAGGCGATGGGCTACGCCACGCTGTACGTGCCCGACCACTTCCACTCCGGCTTCGGGCCGATCACGGCGATGGCCACCGCGCTCGCCGCCACCGAGTCGATCACCGTGGCGCCGCTGGTGATGGCGGTGGACTTCCGCCAGCCGGCGGTGCTGGCCAAGGAGATGGCGACACTCGACGTGCTGTTCCCCGGGCGCGTGGAGGTGGGCCTCGGTGCCGGGTACAACCCGCTCGACTACTCGCGCTCGGGCATCCCGATGGAGTCACCCGGCCGCCGGGTGCGCCGCCTCGAGGAGTGTGTGCGCGTGCTGCGCCTGCTGTTCACCGGCGAGGAGGTGTCGTTCCACGGCGAGGAGTTCCGGATGGAGGAGATCACCGGCACCCCGCTGCCCGCGACACCGGGCGGCCCGCGCATCCTGGTGGCCGGCGGCGGTCCGCGTGTGCTGCGTCTGGCGGGGGAACTGGCCGACGTCGTCGGTGTGAACCCGTCGACCGCGGCCGGACGCGATCAGCCGGGCACGTTCCTCGACGCGCTCGCGCCGGCGATCGATGTGAAGGTGGACCTGCTGCGGACGGCGGCGGGGGAGCGCTGGGACGCACTCGAGCTGAACGCCTGGGTGGCGACCGCGGCGTTGACCGCGGACGACGCGGCGGCGCACGACGCGGTGGCCGGCCTGGCCCGCTTCGCGGGGGTGACCACGGCCGAGGTGCTCGACTCGCCGATCGTGCTGGCCGGCACCGCCGACGGGGTGGTCGAGCGACTGCGCGATCGCCGCCGCCGCTGGGGGTACTCGTCGGTGTGCCTCACACAGGACCAGGCGATGGCCTTCTCGCCGGTCGTGCAGGCGCTCTCGGGCAGCTGACCAGGGGCGACGCGCCGCCGGCGGGCGGGGTCCACGACCGTGTCACACCCCTGTGGTGGGATTGCGTTCAGTCGTCCACCGACCCGTTCCACCCACCCGGCCCCGCCGAACTTGAGTTCTGCGAGCACTCCTCCCCGGAGACCCGATGCGCATCCTCCACACCAGCGACTGGCACCTCGGCCGCAGCGTCGGCCCCGTGTCGCTGTCGGGCGACCAGGAAGCCTTCGTCGACTGGCTGGTGGGCGTCGTCGCGGCGGAATCGGTCGACCTGGTGGTCATCGCGGGCGACATCTACGACCGGTCCATCCCGCCCACCGAGTCGGTGGTGCTGTTCCGTGAAGCGCTGCAGCGCCTGCGCGCCACGGGCGCCCGGGTGGCGGCCATCACGGGCAACCACGACGGCGCCGACCGTGTCGACACCTACCACGACCTCCTCGACGGCAGCGGCGTGCTGCTGCGCGGCGGCTATTCGGCCGTCGGCGAGGTGCTCACGCTCGACTTCGCCGACGGGCCGCTCGACCTGGTGCTGCTGCCGTTCCTCGACCCGCAGCAGGCACCGGACGACCTGAGCGGCGAGATGGACGCAGCCCTGCTCACCGACGGCGACACCCTCCACGACACCGGCGACGAAACCGGCGACGACACCGTGCACGACCCTGGCGACGACCCCCGCGCCGACGGGCCGTTGATGCTCGACGCGTTCGAGCGCCGTGTGCGTCGCTCGCACCAGTCGGTGCTCCACGCCGCCGTGCAGGTCGCGCGCCGCCACCTCACCGGCGCCCGATCGCTCGCGGTCGCGCACGCCTTCGTGGCCGGTGCGGCGAGCAGCGACTCCGAGCGCCCGCTCACCGTCGGCGGCTCGGGCACCGTCGCCGCGGCCACGTTCCGCGGGTTCTCGTACACCGCGCTCGGCCACCTGCACCGGCCGCAGCGCATCGGCGACCGCGGCATCATCCGCTACTCCGGCACACCGTTGCCCTATTCGTTCTCCGAGAACCACACGAAGAGCGTGCTGCTGGTCGACATGGCCGCCGACGGCGCCTGCGAGGTGCGCGAGGTGCCCATCCCGGTCGGCCGCCCGGTGCTCACGCTCACCGGCAGCATCGACGAGCTGCTGCACGGTCGCCCCGATGCCCGTGCAGCCGGTTCGTTGGTGCGTGCCGTGCTCACCGACCCGGGCGTGGTGCTCGACGCCAAGCAGCGGTTGGCCCAGGTGTACCCGTACGTCGTCGAGATCGTGCTCGCGCCGCCCACGCTGCCACTCGGGACGTCGGCCGATCCGGTCGACCGGCGCAGCCACACGCCCGAGCAGGTGGTCGACCGCTTCTGGCTCGATGCCGTGGGGGTCGAGCCCACCGACGCCGAGCGGGCCTGGCTGCACGGAGCGCTCGTCGCCGCCCGGCAGGACGGTGCCTGATGCGGCCGGTTCGACTCGAGTTCCACGCGTTCGGATCGTTCCCCGGTCGCCACGTCGTCGACTTCGACGCGCTCGGCCGGCGAGGCCTGTTCGTCGTCACCGGTCCCACCGGCGCCGGCAAGACCACGATCTTCGACGCGATGGTCTACGCGCTGTACGGCCGCCTGCCGGGCGGCCGCGCCGCCGAGGGCGAACCGCGTTCGCACCACGCCGACCCCGACACCGAGACGTACGTGACGCTCGACTTCGAGGTCGACGGTGTGCGCCACCGGGTGCGCCGCACGCCGAAGTGGGAGCGGCGCAAGCAGCGCGGCAGCGGCACCACCACCCAGCAGCCGACGGCGATGGTCGGCCGCCTGATGGGCGACGACGTGCGGGCGCCCATCACCCAGCTGAGCCAGGTGAATGCCGAGTGCGAGCAGTTGGTGGGGCTCGACTTCGTGCAGTTCCAGCGCGTCGTGCTGCTGCCCCAGGGCAAGTTCAACGACGTCCTCGTCGCCAGCGACGAGACGCGAGAGGTGTTGTTGCGCCAGTTGTTCGGCGGCGACCTGTACGAGCGTGCACTCGGCGTGCTGAAGCAGCGCGCGGTGGCGCTCGACGCCGAGGTCGACGAGGTGGACGAACAGGTGCGCCACCACCGTGCCAATGCCGTCTCGGCGATCGGTGCGGCGATGGCCCACTGGCCGGTGCTCGGCTCCGACGTCGTCGCGCCGGCCACCACCACCACGGCGGCGGTGCCGCCGACAGCCGACGCCGATGACGAGTGGGCGGGCACGCTGTTCGACCTGTCCGACACCGCGCCGGCGCCGGTCGAGGTGCCGTTGACCGCGGTCACCACCGACGTCGATGGGGCGATGCCGCTCGACGCCGACGACCTGCACCTGGCCGACGAGGATCGGCTCGGCCGCATCATCGACGTGCTCGAACTGCGCCGCGACGCGGCGCGGGCGGAGGTCGACACCACCCGTCAGTCCGCCGTGCAGGCCGCCACCGTCGCCGCCGAGATCGCCGCCGCCGCGCAGCGGTGGCGCGACGCGGCCGGCCACCGCGCCACCCTCGGCCAGTTGGCCGCCACCGCCGAGGCCGTGCACGCCGGTCGGGCCACGGCCGAGGCCTCGCGCCGGGCGCGGCCGGTGGTGCAGTCCGCGGCCGCCGAGGCCGAGGCGCGGACCTCGGTCGTCGGGTCGCTCGCGCTCCTGCAGCAGGTGCAGCACGGCGTGGAGGGCGCGTTCGAGGCGCTCGGTCGTGCGGTGCCGGCGTTCGATCCCGCGTCCGTCGCCGCCGCTGTGGCCCAGGCTGCCGCCGAGGTCGAGGCCCGCGCGGGGTCGTTGCACGCGTTGCAGCGCGCCACTGCCGCGGCGTCCGCCACCGAGGCCGACGCAGCTGCGGCCGACGCCGCGGTGCAGCAGGCGGCCGCGCACCTCGTCGGCCTGCGCGAGGACGAGGCCACCCTGACGGCGTTCATCGACCAGTGGCGCGACCTCGGCGAGTCGCGAGTCGTTCGCCAGGTGGAGTTCGCCGCCGCGCAGCAGCGCTGCGGCATCCGCACCAAGTACGACGAGGCGGTGGCGAAGGCCGAGCGGCTCACGGCCGATGCCGACCGCGCCCAGCTGCACTACCTCGAGGTGTTCCAGCAGTACCTGGCTGCACACGCGCCGCGCCTGGCCGCTCGGCTCACCGACGGCGAGGCGTGCCCCGTGTGCGGCTCGTGCGAGCACCCGCACCCGGCGACGCTCGAGCCGGGCATGGAGGTGATCGACCACGACCAGGTCGACCGAGCCCGCGGCGAGTGGACCGCCTGCACCGCCAATGCCGCCGCGCACCGCGCCACCGCCGCATCGCTCCTCGAGTCGCTCGGTGAGGCGGCCGATCGTTCGGCCGACGATCTCGATGCCGAGCGCGTCGCCGCCGCCGAGGCGCTCGCCCATGCCCAGCAGGCCCACCAGCAGGTGTCCACCGCCGAGCAGCAGCTGGCCGAGATCCGTTCGCTCGTCGACCAGGCGCTCGCGGCGCAGTCCATGCTGACGACGGCGCAGGCCACGGCGCGAGCGCAGGCCGACGCAGCGATGACCGACCGCGATCGCCTGCTGGCCGAGACGGCCGGCATCGATGCCGCGATGGTCGCCGCTCACCAGGACGTCCTGCGGTCGTTGACGGCGGTCACCGACGGCATCGCCGCCCGCTTCGAGGCGGTCACCGCGGCCCAGGCCACGGCCGACGCCGCACGGGCCGCCGTGCTGGCGGCGCTGACCGAGAGCGGGTTCGACGACGTCGACACCGCCCGCGCCGCGCTGCTCGACCTCGCCGAGGAGCGCCGTCTCGACCGTGTGGCCGACGAGTGGTCGACACGCCAGGCCGAGGCCACCACTCGTCTTGCACAACTCGTCGAGCAGGGTGTGCCCGACGACGAGCCCGACGCCGCCGCAGCGCGCGACCACGCAGATCGGCTCGCCGCCGAGGCGGATGCCGCGACGGCGCGCTTCACCACGGCGTCCGACTCGCTCGAGCGGGCCAAGGGAGCGGTGCAACAGGTGGCGGCCATCGCCACGGCGTCGGCCGACCTGCGTCGCCGGCAGGAGGTCGCCCGAGTGGTGTACCGCACCTGCAACGGCGACAACAGCCTGAAGGTGAAGCTCGAGCGGTGGGTGCTCGGTGCCGAACTCGACCGGGTCACGGCCGCGGCCAACGAGCACCTCGCCCTGATGACCGGGCACCGTTACCGCCTGCAGCGCCAGACGGGTGCGGGCGGCGGCCTCGGCCTGTCGGTGATCGACGCCCACACCGGCCGCGACCGCGCCACGCCCACCCTGTCCGGCGGCGAGCAGTTCCAGGCCTCGTTGGCGCTGGCGCTGGGCCTGGCCGACGTGGTCAGCCACGGTGGCACGGCCAGCGGCCGCCAGTTCGAGGCGTTGTTCGTCGACGAGGGTTTCGGCTCGCTCGACCCGGATTCGCTCGACGATGCGGTCGGCGCGCTGACGATGCTGCACGCCGCGGGCCGGATGGTCGGCGTCATCACCCATGTGGAGGTGATGCAGCAGCGGCTGCACGTCGGCATCGAGGTCACCCCGCTCGACGGCGGCCGCGGGTCCACTCTGACCGTGCATCCCTAGGGCGCGGGCGTCACCACCCGCCGGTGTCACACCCCTCTCGTACAGTGAGTCCGATGCTCCACCTGCACCACGCCGACGAACTCGAGCCGCTGGTCACCGCGCTCGCCGGCGTGTTCGCCGAGGCGCCGGACGACCCGTTCACGCCCGAGGTCGTGGTGGTGCCGGCCGCAGGGATGGAGGACGCGGTGAAGGTCGGCCTCGGCCGCCTGCTCGGCGCCACCGGTCACGGCGACGGCATCGCCACCAACATCGAGTTCATGTTCCCGGGCCGGTTCGTGGCCAGGGCGCTCGGCGAGCCCGATGGCGACGACGCCGCGGGCGACCCCTGGCGTCTTCCACCGCTCACGTGGTGGGTGTTGCAGACGTTGTCGGCCACGTCCATCCCCGTGCCCGGTCGCACGGCGTCCGGCGGCGATCTGTGGTCGCTGGCCCGTCGTGTCGCCGACCTGTTCGACCGCTACGCCACGCAGCGTCCGTCGCTGGTGCAGCACTGGGCGGCCGGTCGTCCCTTCGACGGCACCCTGCTCAACGGCGAGCCCGCGCAGCTCGAACCGCAGCACCGCTGGCAGTTCGAGCTGTGGCGCGAACTGCGCGCCCGCATCGGCACCGAGAGCCCGCCCGAGCGGTTGCCGCGCCTGCTCGACGACCTGCGCAGTGGTGCGGTGCACCCGGCGCTGCCCGCCCGGGTCTCGGTCTTCGGCGTCGGCGCCGTGCCGCCGGCGATGTTCACCGTGTTGCGAGCGCTCGGCGAGCAGCGCGAGGTGCACGTGTTCCTCCGCCAGCCGTCGCACGTCGCCTGGGGCGACGAAGCCGGACAGGGCCTGGCCGGCAGCTTGTCGCTGCGCGCCAACGTCGACGTCGCCCGCCACGTCCGCCATCCGCTCACTGCGTCGTGGGGTCGCCCGTCGCTCGAGGCGCGGGCGTTGCTCGGTGGGGCACCCGAGGTCCGCTACGCGCCCGAGGGCCGTCGACGCACCGTGCCGCCGGCCACCACGCTGCTCGGCGAGCTGCAGCGCGCCATCCGGCTCGATGCGCCGCCGGATCGCGACGGCCAACTGCGGCTCGACCTGGCCGCGGCCGACGGCACGCTGCAGGTGCACGCCTGCCACGGCGTCACCCGTCAACTCGAGGCGTTGCGCGACGCGCTCGGTCACGCGTTCGCCACCGACCCCACCCTCGAGCCGCACGACGTGCTGGTGCTGTGCCCGGCGCTCGACCGGGTCGCCCCGCTCGTGGAAGCCGTGCTCGGCCGCGGGGCGTTGCCGGTGCCGGTGCGCATCGGTGACCGCTCGCTCACCACCGACGATCCGGTGGGCGGAGCGCTGGCCGAGGTGCTGTCGCTCGTGTCCGGGCGTGCGGCACTGTCCGACGTGCTCGGTCTGGTGCAGTTCGAGCCGGTGCGCCGCCGCTTCGGCTGGACGCTCGACGACGTCGAGCAGCTGGCCGACTGGTGCGTCGAGCTGGGCACCCGCTGGGGACTCACCGCCGACCGCCGTCCCGACTGGGGGGTGTCGGCGGACGTGGTCGCCGGCACGTGGCAGGCGATGGTCGACCAGCTGCTCGCGGGCATGGTGATGCCGGCGCCCGAGCCGCGTCAGGTGCTGGGCGACGTCGCCCCGTTCGACGACGTCGGCACCGACGAGTTCGCCCTCGTCGGCGGCCTGGCCGAGCTGCTCTCGCGGCTCGTGCGGCTGCACGCCGACACGGTCGGGCACACGCGCACGGCCATCGAGTGGGTCGATCTGCTGCACGACACGCTCGACGCGTTCTGCGCCGTCGAATCCGACGACGCCTGGCGGCTGGTGGCGGTGCACCGTGCGCTCGACACCGTGCGCGAGGCCGCCGTTGCTGCGTCCGCCGGCGCCACGCCGCCGCAGCTGTCGCTCGACGACGTGCGCGCCCTGCTCGGCGACACGCTGCGCGACCGGCCCGGCCGGTTGCCCCTGCGCAGCGGTGCGGTCACCGTCAGCTCGATGGTGCCCCAGCACGGCGTGCCGGCGCGCGTCGTGTGCCTGGTGGGGCTCGACGACGGCACGTTGCGCGGTGGCACGTTCGACGGCGACGACGTGCTCGGCGTGCACCCGTGCGTGGGCGAGCGCCACCCGCGGCTCGAGGGCCGACAGTTGCTGCTCGATGCCGTGCTCGCCGCCCAGGAACGGCTGGTCATCACCTGCGACGGTGCCGACGTGAACACCAACAAGGAGATCCCCTTCGTCGTGCCGCTGGTGGAGTTGCTCGACGTGGTGCGCGAGATGGTGTCGCTCGAGGTCAACGGGTCGCCGGTCGTCGTGCGCCACCCGCGGCACGGCTTCGACGAACGTGCGCTGCTCGACGGCGGCCTGTGGCACGCCGTGCCCGGCCCGTTCACGTTCGATCCGACGATGGTCGAGGCCGCCGAGGCGCGCCGCGCCGCCGCAGTGGCCCGTCGCACCCACTCCTTCGACGAGCCGACCCCCTGGGCGCTGCCGCCCGTCGCGCGCGACCTCTCCGCGGGGCCGTCCGGAGTGCCGGTGGTGCGCACCGTCGACGAACTCGTGCGCGCGCTCACTGTGCCCGCCAAGGTGTACCTGCAGGACCGGCTCGACGTCAGCACACCGCGCGAGACGGTCGCCACGGAGGACCACCTGCCGTTGTCGGCCACGCCGCTCCAGCAGAGCGGGCTCGGCCGGGAACTGCTCGAGGCCCGCCGTCGGGGCACCGACGCCGACGACTGGTGGGCGGTCGCGCAGCTCGACGGCACCCTGCCGCCGGGGGCGCTCAGTGCGGTCGTGCTCGACGGCGTGCGCACCGAGGTCGGCGAGTTCGAGTCCGCGGCGGCCACGCAGGAGGTGCCGCTGCAGGCGCACACCGTGTCGTGCGACATCGATGTCGTCGTGCCGGTCTCCGACGGCCTGCCGCGGGCGCTGCACGTGGTCGGTCGGGTGAGCGGGTTGCTGGCCACCGAGTCCGTCGACGGTGCGGTGGTGCGCATGGTGCCCGCCAAGCTGGCCGACGTGCGCTACACGAAGGAGCGCGGGTCGTTCCGCCTCGCCGCGGCGGTGCGCCTGGCGGCCTTGCAGCTGCAACTGCCCGACGAGGACTGCTCGGTCGTGCTGGTGTGCCGTCCCGCCGGCAGTGCGAAGACACTGCCGGTCTACGTGCTGCGCCTGCACGGCGACGGCGAGGAACGTCTCGAGCACGCTCGCCAGGTGCTTCGCCTCGCCGCCGTCGTGCACGACTGGGCGTCCCGCGACGCCGTGCCGCTGTTCGAGCGCCTCAGCATCGAGCTGGTCGAGGGTGGGTCGCGCTCGAAGGTCGACGGCGCATGGCGCGGTGACCGCTTCGAGGACGTCGTCCGCACGTTGTGGCCCGACGACGAACTCGACGTGCTGATGGCCGAACAGGTGTCGCCGCTCGACCCCGAACCGATGCAGTGGATCGGCGGGTCGCGTGCGCAGGCCACCGCGGAATGGGTGTGGCGTTCGTTCGCGATGCACGTCGACTGCCAGGCGCCGAATGCCCGGCCGCGGCGGGCCAAGAAGGCGTCAGCATGAACGGCGAACTCGATCTCCGCGGTCCGTTGCCGTCCGGCCGGCTGGTCATCGAAGCCAGCGCGGGCACGGGCAAGACGTACTCACTCTCGGCGCTCGTGGTGCGCCACGTCGCCGAACGTCGCCGCGCCGCGGCCGATCTGTTGCTGGTCACCTTCACCCGCGCTGCGGCGGCCGAGCTGCGCGACCGGTGCCGTGGTGCGCTGGTGGCGGCCGAGCGCGTGCTCGCCACCGGCGTGGTGCCCGACCAGTTCTCGTGGATGGATGTGCTGCTCGACGCCGACGACGACGAGCTGGTGGAACGTCACCGCGCGCTCATCGACGCGGTGCGCACCTTCGACGACGCCACCATCGCCACGATCCACGGGTACTGCCAGACCGCGCTCGCGCAACTCGGCCTGCGGTCGGGCGCTGCCGTCGACACCGAGCTGAGCAATCATCAGGCGTGGTACGTCGAAGAGGTGTGCCGCGACCTGGTGCTCGAGGAGCTGTTCCGCGACGCGCAGGCGCTCAGCTGGCCGGCCGACACGGTGCCCGGTCCCGAACGCGTGCTCGAGGCGTTGAAGGCGTCGGTGTCGGCGGTGCTCGGCAACCGAGGCGTGCGCATCGTGCCGGATGCCACGTGCACCGCAGCGCCGACCGACCGTCCGGGTCGGCTCGGGCGGTGGGTCGAGCTGGTCGACCGCGCCGTGGAACTGGTGGGCGAGCGCCAGCGCGCACGGCAGGAGATGGGCTACGACGAGCTGGTCAACGGCCTGCACGACGCGGTGCACCACCCGGTCACCGGCGCCGACGCCGTGGCCACCTTGCGCAGTCGTCACCAACTGGTGCTCGTCGACGAGTTCCAGGACACCGACGCCGTGCAGTGGGCCACGTTCGAACGGATCTTCTCCGGCGGCGATCTGGTGACCGTTGGCGACCCGAAGCAGGCGATCTACCGCTTCCGTGGCGCCGACGTGCACGCCTATCTGCGTGCCGTCGACGGTGCCGAGGCGCGGCGGCTGGGCACCAACCGGCGCAGCGACCCGTCGCTCGTCGCCGCCACCAACCGGCTGCTGTCCGGCGTTCGCCTGGGTGATGCACGCATCGAGGTGTCGGAGGTCGCCAGCCCCGACCATGCCGCCGATGCGCTCGACGGCGCCCCGTTGCGCATCCGCCGCGTGCCGGTGCACCCGTCGGTGTGTGGGGCCCGTGGCGACGTGCAGAGCGGCCTCACCGAGCGGGCGATCGTCGACGACGTCGTGCGCGTCGCCGTGCAGATGCTCGACGACGAGGCCATCACCGTCGGCGGTGTGGCGCGGTCGATGACCCCCGGCGACGTGGCGGTGCTGGTGCGCAACAACGACCAGGCACAGCGGGTGGTGCAGGCGCTGGTGGAGGCCGGCGTGCCGGCCGTGCGGGCGCGCACCGGCAGCGTGCTCACCAGCGAGGCGGTCGACGACCTGTCGTCGTTGCTGGCCGCCCTCGAGCAGCCGTCGCGCGGTGGGCTGGTGCGCAACCTCGGCCTCGGTGTGTTCGTGGGCATCCCCGCGGCCGAACTCGACCCCGACCCCGGCGATCCGCAGGTGGCGGCGCGCAACGAGGAACGTTTCGCCGCGCTGCAGCGCCGCTGCGCACGGTGGGCCGACCTGCTGACGCGGGTGCCGTTCCTGGCCTGGTACGACGCGGTGCGAGCCGAGTCCGGGCTCGCCGCGCGGGTGCTGCGCCACCCGATGGGCGAGCGCCGCCTCACCGACCTCGACCACCTCGCCGAGCTGCTCGGCGGCGAACTGGGCGGCACGCGCACCACCGCCGCGTCGGCGCGGCGGGCGTTGGCGCGACTGGTCACGTCGGCCGACGACACCGACACCGGCCCGCAGATGCGCCGCATCGACAGCGACGCCCGCGCCGTCCAGGTGTCCACCATGCACGGCAGCAAGGGCCTCGAGTACCCGGTGGTGCTGGTGCCGTTCGCGTGGAAGGACTGCATGACCCGGGCGCCGTTCGAGTACCACACCGCCGACGGCGCACGCACCATCGACGTGGCCAGCAACCAGCGCTGGACGGGCGCGACGCCCGACGAGAGCCCCGAGTGCCGCGAGCACCTTGCGAAGGTGGGCGACCTGGGCGACGACCTGCGCCTGCTCTACGTGGCCCTGACACGCGCCAAGCACCGCTCGGTGGTGTGGTGGGCGCCCTACGAGAAGGGGGGCGCGTGGGGGTTGTCGAAGGTGTTGTTCGACCGCGACGAGGCAGGCGAGCCGGCACACACCGAACCGACGCTCACACTGGACGGCACCACCGTCACCACCACCTTCCCGTCGCACCTGCCGCCCGACCCGTCCGGTGTCGACGCGGCCTTCGACCGCCTCGTCGCACGTGGCCGCGATGCCGGAGGGCGAACGCTGATCGCCGTGGAGGAGGTGCCGCTCGACGACCCGAGGGCGCGCTGGGTGGAACCACCGCCTGCCGACGAGCCGCCGCTGCTGCGCACCGCCGACCTCCGTGGCCGCGATCGGTTGGCCGACCCCGCCTGGCGGCGGTGGTCGTTCACCGGCATCACCAAGGACCGTCACGACGTCTGGGTGCCGGCGATGCCGGTCACCGGCGGCACCGACGAGACCGACGCCGGCGACGCCGCGTCACCGGCGCCGGCCAGCCCGTCGATGCCGTGGGCCGCGCTCGGCGGCGGCACGGCGTTCGGCACCCTCGTGCACGAGGTGCTCGAGCACGTCGACCCCACCAGCCCCACGCTGGAGGACGACCTCGAGCGGCTCGTTGCGGCGCGCACCGTCGGCACCACGTTCGCGCCGGTGGCCGACGTGGTCACCGGTCTGGCCGCCGCCATCCGCACACCACTCGGCCCGATCGCCGACGATCGGCCGCTGGCCGGCATCGCCGTGGTCGATCGCCTGGCCGAGCTCGACTTCGACATGCCGTTGAGTGCGGCGCAGGTGATCGGTGCGCCGCGCATCGGCGACGTGCTGCTGGCCACGCTGCCCGCAGGCGACCCGCAGCGCGAGTACGCGCAGCAACTGGCCGACGGCCGGTTCGGCACCGACCTGAAGGGCTACCTCGCCGGGTCGATCGACGCCGTGCTGCGCCTGCGTGGCGACGACGGCGACCGGTTCGTCGTCGTCGACTACAAGACCAACCGCCTGCACCGCCGCGACGCAGCACACCCGCTCGAGGCGTACCACCCCGACGTGCTGCCCGACGCGATGGCCGACGCCGACTACCCGTTGCAGTCGATCCTCTACAGCGTGGCGTTGCACCGCCTGCTGCGCTGGCGACTGGGCGCCCGCTACCGGCCGGATCAGCACCTCGGTGGCATCGCGTACCTGTTCCTGCGCGGCATGGTGGGCCCCGACACGCCGACCACCGCCGACGGCCGCCGCCACGGTGTGTTCGACTGGCGCCCGCCCGCCGCCACGGTGATCGCGCTCGACCACCTGTTGGCCACCGGAGGCATGGAATGAGCGCCGCCGTGCAGCAGCTGCCGCCGGGCACCGAGTCGTTGCGCGCCTGGTGCGACGGCGGCGTGCTGTCGGCCGCCGACGTGCACGTCGCAGGCTGGGTCTGCCGAGCCGCGGCGGCGGACCATGGGGCGGCGCTCGGCCCCGACGGCCTGCATCCGCTGGTGGTGCACGCGGTGGCGATGGCGGCGTGGGCGTCACGCAACGGTCATTCCTGCGCCGACCTCACCCGGTTGCCGGCCGTGGTCGAGCACCAGCGCCGCGTGCGTGCCGCCGACGAGCAGGCGATCGAGCTGCCCGCACTCGAGTGGCCCGAGGCCGACGCAGTGCTCGCCGCGCTCACTGCGCGACCGGAGATCGTGCGCGTGGTGGACGGCCCGGACGCCGAGCCGGTGCTCGATCGCCGGCCGGTCGTCGTGTGCGGCGCTCGGGTGTACCTGCAGCGGCACTGGGTGGACGAGTGCGTGATCGCGGCGTCGGTGCGCTCGCTGGCCGCGTCGCCCGCCCGCAGCGGTGTGCTGCATCCCGCCGCCACCGCGCTGCTCGACGAGTTGCTGCCGGCGACGGTCGACGGCGCCGCCAACGCGCAGCGTGCAGCGGCCGAGGTGGCGCTGCGTCAACGCCTCGCGGTCGTCGTCGGCGGGCCTGGCACCGGCAAGACCTACACCGTCGCCCGGCTGCTGGCGGTGCTGCTCGAGCAGGCCCGCCGCGATGGTCGCGACCTGCACATCGGCTTGGCAGCGCCCACGGGCAAGGCAGCGCAGCGGCTGCGCGAGTCGATCCTCGGCGCGTTGGCCGGCGACGCGCCGATCCCCGACGACGTGCGCGCCTCGCTCCACGACCTCGAGCCGCGCACCATCCACAAGTTGCTCGGCTACCGCCCCGGCCGCCAGCAACGCTTCGCCCACGACGACCGGCACCCGCTGCCGCACGACGTGGTCGTGATCGACGAGACGTCGATGGTGTCGTCGCCACTCTTCGCCCGGCTGCTGGAGGCCGTGGGCGGCGACACCCGGTTGGTGCTGCTCGGCGATCCCGACCAGCTCGAGAGCGTCGACCGTGGCGCGGTGCTGGCCGATCTGGTCGACGCGGCGGGTGCGGGCGGGCCGTTGGCCGAACACGTGGTTCGCCTGCGCCGCGGCCACCGTTTCGAGGACGACTCGCAGATCGCGCGACTCGCCGACGCCGTCCGCGACGGTGACGGTCCGGGTGCCGTCGCGGTGGTGCGAGGTGCACCGGCGCTCGACGAGCACGGGCACGGCCTGCGCGTCGTCGACGCCGCCGACCCGCTCGATCCGTCGGCGGTGGCCGCAGTGGCCGCCGTGCTCACTCCGGTGCTGCACGAGGCGCGCATGGCAGCGGAGGCGGGCGACGCCGCGGCCGCGCTCGCAGCGACGGCCCGGGCGCGCGTCCTGTGCGCGCACCGTGAGGGCCCGCACGGCGTCAGCGCATGGAACCGGCTGGGCGAGCAGTGGATGTGCGGCCCGGCGGGTGCGTCGCAGGTCTGGTACCCGGGCCGTCCGCTGCTGGTGACCGCCAACGATCCGCGGCTCGGGCTCGCGAACGGCGACACCGGTGTGGTGGTGCGCCACGACGGCCGGCTGCTCGTGGCGTTCCCCGGGCCGGTGGGTCTGCTCGATCCGGTGCAGCTCGAGTCGGTCGACACCGCGTTCGCGATGACGGTGCACAAGAGCCAGGGGTCGGAGTACCCGGTGGTGGTGATGGTGCTGCCACCACCCTCGTCGCCGTTGGTCGGCCGCGAACTGCTGTACACCGGTGTCACCCGGGCCAAGGCGGCGCTGTACGTCGTCGGCACGGATGCCGCGCTCAGTGCGTGCGTCGCCACGCCGGCGATGCGCATGACCGGTCTCGCCGCCGGGCTCTCCGATCAGGCGTAGCGGCGCAACTCGACGGTGTTGCCGTCCGGGTCCTTCACGTACAGGCTGTCGGCCCGGCCCTGCGCGCCGAACAGCTGCCGGCCGAGCCGGCCGTCGGGAAACCGCTGCTGCACAGCGTCGAGCGTGTCGCCCTCGAACGTCAGGCACACGTGGTCGAGGTTCGTGCCCGACCGGTCGCCGGCGAACAGGTCGATGATCGTGGTCGACGTGACGCGCACGCTGGGGAAGGGCACGGTGCCGGCGCGCCATTCGTCCAACCGTTCGGGCTCGAGGCCGAGCCGGTCGCAGTAGAACGCCAGCGATGCCTCCACGTCGCGGCACACCAGCACGATGTGGTCGAGGCCGGTGATCCGGAACGTCATGCGCACCACGCTACGCGGGCATGGGGCGACATCGGCCGTGCACCTGGCTACGGTGCGGGCATGCGTGCCGGACGGGTTGCAGGGCGAGGTGTGGGTGCCGCCCTCGTCGTGATGCTGGCGGTGCTGTCGCTCGGTGCCGGGGTGGCGTCGGCGCACGACCCGATCATCATCGCCGACCGCCAGACCACGCCCGACTCCGGTCCCGTGCTGCCCGACGGCACCATCTCGTTCGCGCTCTATGGCGTGGTGCATGGTCCGGACGACACCCGCGGGTTCCAGGTGGGGTTGGCGGCCGGCGACCGGTTGTCGATGTCGCTGCTGGTGCCCGCGCTCGACCCGGAGCAGTCGCTCGCCCCGGACGAATTGCCGATGCTGCAGGTGGCGCGGCCCGACGGCTCGACCTTCGACGTGCGGCCCACCGAGCGGGTGGTGTTCGACGAGTCGTTCTCGAAGACCAGCTACGTGCGCCTCGCCGAGGTCGACGAGGCGGCGCAGCCGGGCGACTACCGGGTGACCATCGTCGGTCACGCTCCGGCGCGGTTCACCGTGTCGGTGGGCAGCCAGGAGCGGTTCGGCACACCGGTCCAGCAGGTGGACGACCGCAGTGTCGGCGTGGGGGGTGTGCAGGCGTGGTACGCCGCCGCGCCCGCCGCGAACGCGACCACCGTGCCGACCACGGTGCCCGCGACGCCCGCGACCGCGGTCGACGCCACCGCCGTCGCCGCGTCCGACGCGCCGGACACCACGCCCGCCGCCGACACCGTCCCGCCGGCCGCGGTGAGCGAACCGACGGACGCGGCCGCCGTCACCAGCTCGGTGCCGGGTGCCGCACCCACGCTGCCGGCGCAGAACGCATCGGGCGTCGCGGGGTCGGCCGTGTTCTTCGGAGCGATCGCCGTCATCGTCGCCGCCGGGGCGATCCTCTACGTGCGTCGCTCGCGTCGCTGACCGGTCGCTACGGTCGGCCCATGACCGAGCCCCGACTGCAGCCCCGATCCGCCACCGACGACCCCGAACTGGCGGCGCTGTTCGCGAAGGGCATGAACGGCCCGGACGGTCAGCCGTTGCACATCTTCGGCACGCTGGCGCACCACCCCGACATGCTGCGGCGCTGGATGGTGTTCGCCGCGCACGTGATGGCGAAGAACACACTGTCCGACCGCGACCGCGAGCTGCTGATCCTGCGCACCGGGTGGAACTGCCGCAGCCGGTACGAGTTCTCGCAGCACGTCGTCATCGGGCTGCGGTGCGGCATCACCGAGGACGAGATCGAGCG
This sequence comes from Ilumatobacteraceae bacterium, assembly GCA_049318165.1. GTDB lineage: Bacteria > Actinomycetota > Acidimicrobiia > Acidimicrobiales > Ilumatobacteraceae > UBA668. The sequence goes on along the minus strand of JBMOGW010000034.1, from coordinate 1,384 downwards.
TGTGAAGGCCGGCCCCGACGCCGGGTGGGCCGGCACCGACCGCGAGCTGCTGGTGGCAGCGGACGAGCTGCACCGCACGTCCGACCTGTCGGACGGCACGTGGTCGGCGCTGTCGGCCACGTACTCCACCCAGCAGGTGCTCGACATCGTGGCGACGGTCGGGAACTACCACTTGGTGGCCATGTTCCTCAACGCGACGCGGGTGCAACTGGACGCCGGGGTTCCCGACGGCTTCGCCTGACGGTACCGTCGCGCCCATGGCGCAGATCACCAAGCTCATCGACGACCTCGACGGGTCGGAGGACGACGTGCAGACCGTTCGCTTCGCCCTGTCGGGCAAGGCCTACGAGCTCGACCTCAGCGCGGCCAACCGGCAACTGCTGGAGGACGCGCTGCAGCCGTTCGTGTCCGTCGCCCGCACCCCCGGCTCGGCGTACGCGAAGGTCGCCGGCGCCACCACCCGGCGCTCGCCGTCGACGTCGTCGTCCGGGGCGCCGAAGCCCGACTACGACGCCGACGCGTTCCGCGAGTGGGCGAAGGCCAACGGCACCCTGCACCGCGGCCGCCCGAGCGCCGACGAGATCCATGCCTTCCTCGAATCGCAGTCGCGCGACACCCAGCCGAACGACGCCCAGTCCCGCGACGACTGGTGACGGTGCCTGCCCGACCCGCCCCATCCGACCCGACCCGGTTCGACGACGGCTACTACCGCCGGTTCTACGGCCGAGACGGCGCCCACGATCAGGCCCGCGTCGACCACCTGGCCACCGCGGTGCATCACATGGCGGCGTGGTGGGGCATCCGCATTCGTACCGTGCTCGACGTCGGTGCCGGCATCGGCTTCTGGCGCGACTGGTACCGAGACCAGCACCCGGGGGTGCGGGTGCGATCGGTCGACATCAGCGAACACGCCTGCGCGACGTGGGGCCACGAGCGGCGCGACATCGCCGAGTGGCGACCGCCGAGCCGCTTCGACCTGGTGATCTGTCACAGCGTGCTGCAGTACCTCGACGACGAGCAGGTGGTGCGGGCCATCGACCATCTCGCCGGCGCCACCCGTGGCCTGCTGTACCTGGAATTGCCGACGAAGTCGGACCTGCGCGACCTGGTCGACCCCACCGGCACCGACCTGGAGGTGCATCACCGCACCGGCCGCTGGTATCGCAACCATCTCGGCCTGCACCTGCGCCAGGTGGGCGCAGGTCTGTGGGTGCCACGCGACGGCGTGGCGATGTACGAACTCGAGGCCGCTGCCCCCTGACCGGTCAGCGGGGGATGAGCGCGTCGACCAGCGCAGCTTCCATCTGGTCGAGTTGGGCGTCGATGCGGCGATGCGCCTTCTTGCGCTGCACCAGGGGCATCGGCTTGGCCACGATCAATGCGA
>JBMOGW010000033.1:0-20370 GCA_049318165.1 Ilumatobacteraceae bacterium | reverse complement strand
AGCACGTCGACGTTGTGCTTCAGCTTCTTCATCGCCTCCTTGGCCTGCACACCGAAGCGCTGCTCCTCGTCGACCACGAGCAGGCCGAGGTCCTTGAATTCGACGCCGTCCTGCAGCAGGCGGTGCGTGCCGATGACGCAGTCCACCTCGCCGGTCTTCAAGCCCTCGATGACCTTCTTCGCCTCCTTCGCCGTGAGGAAGCGGCTGAGCACTTCGACACGGATCGGGTAACCGGCGAAGCGGTCGGCGAACGTGTTCCCGTGCTGCGTGGCGAGCAGCGTGGTGGGCGCCAACACGGCCACCTGCTTGCCGTCCTGGATGGCCTTGAACGCGGCACGGATGGCGACCTCGGTCTTGCCGAAGCCGACGTCGCCGCACACCAGGCGGTCCATCGGCACGGTCTGCTCCATGTCGTGCTTCACGTCGTCGATCGCCTTGCGTTGATCCGGCGTCTCGTGGAACGGGAAGGCCTGCTCCATCTCGGTCTGCCACGGCGTGTCGTGACCGAACGCATGGCCGGGGGAGTTGACGCGCTTCTGGTACAGCACGACCAGCTCCTGCGCGATCTCGCGCACCGCGCTGCGCACGCGGGATTTCGACTTGGCGAAGTCGGCGCCGCCGAGGCGGTGCAGCACCGGTGCCTCGCCGCCGACGTACTGGCGCAGCGTGTCGATCTGATCGCTCGGCACGTACAGCTTGTCGCCGCCCTTGTAGGCGAGGAGCAGGTAGTCGCGCTCGACGCCGCCGATGGTGCGCTTCACCATGCCCTCGTACTGGCCGACGCCGTGCTGATGGTGCACGACGTAGTTGCCGGGCTTGAGGTCCTCGAACAGCCCGGTGGCCTGCCGCTTGCGCGGCCGCGCGGTGCGGTGCGCTCGCCGGCGACCGGTGAGGTCGCTCTCGGCGATCACCGCCACCTTGGCGCCCGGCACCGTGCAGCCTCGGTGCAGCGGCGCGACGGTGATGTAACCGCCGGGTTGGGTGAGGTCGGCGTCGGGTCCGGCGATGGAGAAGTCGAGCCCTCGGTCGAGCAGCAGGCCGGCCAGGCGTTGCGCGGAGCCCGTGCCGTCGGCGGCGACGATCACGCGGAACTTGTCGACCAGCAGGTCGCGCAGGCGGTTGGCGAGGCCCTCGCCGTCGCCCACCACCGGCCCCCAGCCGCTGGCGTTCACCATCGGCGAGTCGGGCGACTCGGGCACGGAACTGACCGTCCACGTGGCCTGGCGGGCCGCGAGCAGTCGGTCGGTCTCGGCGTGCAGCCGCGGGAACGGCAGCTCGGGGTCGCGGCCCCACGTGCCAGCGAGCGCCTTCGCCAGGTCGTCCTCCTCGGCGAGCAGGTCGCCGGCGCGGTCACGCATGCGCCGCGGTTCCACCAGCACGACCTTCGCGGTGGGCGGCAGCAGGTCGGTCAGCAGCGTCGGCTCGTCGGCCAGCCATGGCAGCCAGCTCTCCATGCCGTCGAACAGCGCGCCTTCGGCCAGCCGCTCCCACTGCTCCCGGCCCCACGGCTCGGTGGCCACCAGCCCTGCCGCGCGGTCGCGGACGGACTCGGCGGGCACCAGCTCGCGAGCGGGGAAGATGCGCACCTCGTCGAGGTCGGTGGTGGACCGCTGGTCGTTGACACCGAACTCGGTCAGCCGGTCCACCTCGTCGCCCCACAGGTCGATGCGGATCGGAGCGTCGGCGGTGGACGGGAAGATGTCGACGATGGCGCCGCGCTTGGCCACCTCACCGCGGTGTTCGACCAGTGCCTCCCGTCGGTAACCATGGTGCACCAGCGTCGCCACCAACTCGTCCGGGTCGAGCACGGCACCGCGGCGCACCTCGATCGGGTCGATCGTCTCGGCACCCGGGCCGAGGTGCTGCAACAGGGCGCGCACGCCGGCGACGACGATCCGCGGGCTGCGATCGGCGTCGCGCAGGCGCCACAGCACCTCCAAGCGGCGGCCCATCGTCTCCACGCTCGGGCTGACGCGCTCGAACGGCAGCGTCTCCCACGCAGGGAACAGCACCACGTCGCCGTCGGGCATGTACTGGACCAGGTCGTCGTAGAGCTGACCTGCGTCCGTGCCCGTCGGACAGGCCACCACCAGCGGCCGCCGGTCGCTCAACTGGGCGAGCGCGGCGATGCTGAGGGCGCGCGCCGACTCGGGCACGGCGACCAGGCCGGATTCCGACCCGATGGCCTGCGTGAGCGCAGGTTCGTTGCGGAGCAGACGGGGCAGTGACGCGAGGGACATGGGGCTGCCCAGGGTACCGGTGCGCCCCCTGCGGTCCGGTGGGTGTGATTGACCCGCGCGCCGCGGCGCGGTCAAGATCGTGCGATGCGCAGGTCGATCCCTCTCGCTGGTCTGGTCGTGCTCGCCCTGCTCGGTGCGTGCAGCAGCGACGACGGGGGGTCGTCGACCGGCAGCTCCGGTGCGCCGGGGACGTCCGGCGGAGGTGCCGCCCGGTGCGAGGTGGGGACGTGGACGTCGACCGTGATGACCGCGCCCACCCAGGCGGGTCTCGGTGAGGTGACCCCGGCCGGCGGCGGCGACGGCATGCGCATCGCGTTCGGCGAGAACCAGGAGTTCCAGATCGACTTCGGACCGATGCAGCCGTCGACCGCGACGTTCGACAAGGCGGGCCAACAGGGCACGCTGGCGACGACCCTGGCCGGCGTGGAGAAGGGAACGTGGACGGTCGACGGGCAGTCGAAGGTGGTCGGTACCACCGACGATCTGACGACGGCCACGGCCAAGGTGGAGATCACTCTCGGCGAGACGGTGCCACCCGTGTTCGAGGGCACGTTCCAGTACCTCAACGAGAACCGCATGCTCGGCGACGAGAAGGTCGGCGTGTTCACCGTGACCGCCTGCCAGGGTGACACGCTGACGATGTCGACACCGTTCCCTGGCGGCGAACTCGTCATCGACGCGACTCGCGCCGGTTGACCAACGGGTCGCTGCACTACCGTGGCGACCGTGGCGGACACTGACGGCGCAGACCCCGGGGTGGACGCCGTCGGCCAACCCGGGGGCCCAGAAGGGGTCGAGCCGATCGATGTCGACGTGCAGGTCGAGCGTGCCGAGGTGGTCGAGTCGGCGACCGTTCTGAACGGCGATGGTCGGCTGCTCGATCCGTCGGTCCGGCGATGGACGGCAGCAGGCACCGTCACCGCCGTCGCCGTGTTCTGGATGCTGGGCACGCTCGGCCGCCCCTGGCGACTCTTCGCCGCGACGAACGCCATCACGTCCAACTTCTTCGACCTGCAGGCGCACAGCCTCATGCACGGCCGCATCTCGGTGCCGTCGGGCAGCCTCTTCATCGAGGAGTTCGTCACCTCGCGGGGCGCCCAGATGTACTTCGGGATCGTCCCCGCGGTGCTGCGGATCCCGGTGCACGCCGTCATCGACGGCCTCGACGGCCGTCTCAACGTGGCCAGTTGCCTGATCGCCGCGGCGTTGGCATGCGTCGCCACCGCACGGCTTGCACGTCGTGCGCAGCGGCAACTCGGACTCGGCGAGGCGGGCGGCCGGGCGCCGTCGGCGCGGTGGTACGGACTCATCGCGGCCAGCCCGGTGCTGTTCAGTCCGTTCCTCTACCTCGGCGCTCGGTCGATGGTGTACTACGAGGCGATCGCATGGGGTGCGGCCGGCACGCTGTGGGCCGTCGACGCCGCGATGCAGTGGTGGTACGTCGGCGGTCGACGCCACGCCGCCGTGCTGTTGGTCGCCACCACGGTGGCGATCAATTCCCGCGTGTCGGTCGGTGCTGCTCCGATCGTGATGCTGCTGTTGCTCGCGGGAGTGGCCGGCTGGCAGCGCCGCTGGCGACCCGCCGTCGTGGCGGTGGCGATCGCCGTCGTCGCCTTCGGCTCGAACGCAGCGGTCAACCAGGCGAGGTTCGATCAACTGGTGGGTGCGCCGATGCAAGCGCAGAAGGCGTACGACGCACTGCCCGAGCAGCGCGAGGCCGTCGCGCTCACTGGTGGCTCGTTGGAGAGCGTGCGATTCCTGCCGACGACCCTGACGACGTACTTCAACCCGCTGCGGTCGGCGGCCCGACCCACTCGATTGTTCCCGTTCGTGGCCTTCGGGTCCCAGGCGAACGTGCTGTTCGACGAGCCCATGCAGACGGCGCCCGTCGGCACGGTGCCGACCTCGATGCCGTTGTTCGTCGCCCTCGGATCGATCGGCGCGTACTGGGTGGCTCGGCGCGGTGATGCCGCCTGGCGTGCCGCGGCCATCGGTGGTGCGGTGTCGAGTCTGACGACCCTCTGTTTCTGGGCGGTCGCGCACCGGTACATCGTCGACTTCGTCCCCTTGGCCGTGCTCCTCTCCGCCCCGGGGTTGTGGCTGGCGTGGCGCTGGCTCATCGACATGCGTGCGCGATCGCGCCGGCTGGTGCTGGCCGGCGCAGCCTCCGTCGTGCTCGTGGCGATGGTCGGTCAGATGGGCCTGACCCTGTGGACACGTTTCTTCTTCTTCCTGCCCGACCGCACGGAACAATCAGCAGCGGTTGCATTCCGCTACCGACTCGACGACTTCCTCGTCGGTGGCACGCCGCCGAATGCGGTCGTCGTCGCGCCCGACACGGTGCCGTTGGCGCTGCCGCGGCCCAACGGTGGCACGGTGATGATCGCCGGGGATTGCGACGCCATCTACGGCACCGGACTGGGATGGCAGGCGTTGGAGCGTCGATCAGGCGGTGACCGTCGCAAGGTCGTCGTCGCCGCACCGGCGACCCTCGCTGTGTTGGCGACCGAGGGACGGACCATCGTGAACGGAGAGGGCTGGCGGATCGAGAGCCGGCCCGACCCGGCGACGGGCGGCGCATCGCTGGCGTACATCCCCTACGGAAGCTACGAATCGGTGGGGAGCCTGCGCCTGGATGCCATCTCCGGCGTGGTGCTCGACGTGGTGGCCGATCCGTTCCTGTCGACCGTGCAGGTGATCCAGGACGGTCGGGTGGTGCTCGACGCGCGCGGCCCGGCGGGTGCGATGCGGGTGGAGGACGGCTGGGACGAGCTCGAGGGACGCGCACCGCTCTGCGAGCCGATCCTCCGACGAGTGCGCGGCGGGGACCGTTGACCATGCCGACGTCCGAGCCGGACAGCCGATTGCTGGATCGCGAGATCCGCCGATGGACCGCGGCCGGAGCAGCCATCGCCGTCGCGCTGTTCTGGATGGTGGCGACGCTCGGCCGGCCCTGGCGGCTGTTCGTGGACCAGGGCATCGTCGCGTCGCGTTTCTTCGACATCCAGGCCGAGCGGCTGCTGCACGGTCATCTGACCGTGCCGCGAGGCAGCCTGGGCATCGAGGAGTTCGCGACGCCGCACGGCTCGCACATGTATTTCGGGATCTTCCCGGCTCTCGTCAGAATGCCGTTCTTCCTGTTCGACCGCTCGATGGAAGGCCGTCTCACCCTCTTCAGTTGCCTGGTGGCGGTCGCAGTGACCTCGGTCGCGGTCGCTCGCCTGGCTCGGCGGGTGCAACGGCTGCGCTCGGACTCGTTCGGCGACGAACCGGCGTCGCCACGTTGGTATCTGTTGATCGCCGCGTCGCCGTCGCTGATGACCCCGATGATCTATCTGGCGGCGCGATCGATGGTGTACCACGAGGCGATTGCGTGGGGTGTCGCCGGTGCGTTGTGGGCCGTCGTGGCGGTGATGCAGTGGTGGGACCTCCGCCGCGCCCGGGACGTGGCGTTCGCGGCGTTGGCCACGTGTGTGGCACTGAACTCGCGGCCGAGCGTGGGAATGCTCCCGGTCGTGATGGTCGGACTGCTCGTCGCACTGCTCGTCGCTCGTCGATCGTGGCGCGCCGCCATGTCCGGTGTCGCGATCGCCGGTGCAGCAGTCGTCGTCTACTGCGCGGTCAACCTCGCTCGATTCGGTCAATTGTTCGGAGCGCCCCACCGATACCAGGTGGCCTTTCAGTACCGGCCGGTACAGCAGGCCGCGGCGGCGTTGACCGATGGGTCGTTGTTCAGCGCTCGGTTCGTGCCGACGACCTTCATGACCTACTTCGACCTCTGGCCGGACGATGTTCGGCTGGAGCGGTTGTTCCCCTTCGCCGCTTTCGGTCAGCCGGGTCCGTCGATCGGTGATGTCCCGATGCAACTCGGACCGACCGGCTCGTTGCCGGCGGCGGCTCCGGTGCTGGTGGTGCTTGCGGCGATCGGTGTGGTGTGGGTGACACGCAAGGCCGATGTGGCATGGCGTGCAGCGGTCCTCGGCGGTGTGGCCTCGGCCGTGCTCACGCTCGGCTTCTGGGCGGTGTGGCACCGCTACCTGGTCGACTTCGTGCCGCTGCTGTTCCTGTTGGCGATCCCCGGCGGGTGGACCACGCTGCTCGTGGTGCGCGGCTGGTCGGCGCGCCGCCGGACGGCGCTCGTCGCGACGGCGGGAGCCGTCACGGTGCTCGCCCTCTCGATGCAGGTGGGGCTCGCGGTGTGGTCGGGCACCCTGTTGATGTCGCCTGATCGCGACGACATGGCGACGACCCTGCGGATGCGGTACGCGATCGACGACGCGTTCTTCCGTGGCATGCCGCCCGACCTCTCCGTCGTCACGCTCGAACAGACGCAGTTCCTGCTGATCATGCCGGCCCCCGGGCGGGTGGTCATCGCCGGGGACTGCGATGCGATGTACACCGGCGAGTTCGGCTGGACGCCGTTCGAGATGCGGTCGGGTGGCGCGTTCCGGTCGGTCGTCTCGGCGCTCCCGGCAGAGATGGACGAGTTGTCGGAAGGTCCCCGGGTCGTCTCGTCGGGTGGGTCCTGGTCGCTCGTGGCGGACCCGGGCGATGCCGCCACACCGCCCGCCCTGCGCGTGATGGTCGACGGTCAACAGGTGGCGGAAGGCCCCTTGGCCATCCCGGATTCGGGAGTCGTGCTCGATGTCGTCGCCGACGGGTTGCTGCACGTGCTCACCGTCACGCAGGACGGTGCCACGGTGCTGAGCCAGCCGGTGGAGGGGCTCAACGGGCAGCAGGTCTCACCCGGTTGGGACGTGTTCGAGGGTGATGCGCCGCCGACGTGTGCCGACCTGCTGGCGGGGTATCAGCAGGATCAGCTGCGGCTGCTCGCTAGAGGCCGTTGAAGCGGGCCATCGCGGCGTCGGGGCCCTCGGCCACGATCACCTCGACCGCGTCGGCGGCGCGCTGGATGGCGACGTCGAGCAGGTCGCGCTCGGCCTTCGGGATACGCGACAGCACGTGGTCGGCGCCGCGTTCCTTCGACGGCGGCTTGCCGATGCCGATGCGCAACCGGACGTAATCCTGCGTCTTCAGGTGCTGCGTGATGCTGCGCAGGCCGTTGTTGCCGGCCAGGCCGCCGCCCACCTTGATGCGCATCGTGCCGGGCGGCAGGTCGAGCTCGTCGTGCACCACCACCAGTTGTTGCGGCGTGGCGATCTTGTAGCGGCGCATCATCGCCCCGACGGACTCGCCGCTGAGATTCATGTAGGTGGTGGGGAATGCGAGCACCACGCGGTGCCCACCGAGGCGCGTCTCGGCCACCGCCGCCTTGTCGCGGCCGACCTTCAGCTTCTCGCCCAGCCGTTCGGCGAGCAGGCCGACGACTTCCTCGCCCACGTTGTGGCGCGTACGGGTGTACTCGCGTCCGGGGTTGCCCAACCCGACGATCAGCGCGTCGATCACTGGTGGGCGACCGCTCGGATCACTCTGCGGCGTCGCCGCCCTCGGCGGCAGCCTCGGCGGCGTCGGCGGTCTCGACCGAGGCAGCGTTCGACGCGGCCGTCATCATCACGGTGACCACCGGCATCTCCGGGTCGCCGGTCGCGGTGACGCCCTTGGGCATCGGCACGTCGGCGAGGCGGATCACGTCGTGCGGGTGCATGCCCGACACGTCGATGATGAACTCGTCCGGGATGTTGCCCGGGGTGCAGGTGACCTCGATGGTGTCGACCGACGGGTCGACCAGACCGCCCTCGGCGGCGACGGCCTTGGCCTCGCCCTCGAGGCGCAGCGGCACGTGCACCGTGATCTCTTCGTTCATGTTCACGCGCAGGAAGTCGATGTGGCTGACGGTGCGCTTGATCGGGTGACGCTGCAGCTCCTTGATGACCGCCGGGTAGGTGTTGCCACCGACCTCGAGGGACAGCACGGTGTTGCTGCCGGCGGCGCCGCTGAGGGCGAGGCGCAGGTCACGGCGCTCGACCGACACGCTGATCGGGTCCATGCCCTGGCCGTACACGACGGCCGGGATGTGACCCTCGGCGCGAAGGCGACGAGCGGAGGACGAACCGGCGGCGGTGCGGGACTGGGCGACGAGCTTGGTGGACATGACTTGGCCTCGATCAGACGTGAAAAGAACGACGTGGCAGCCTACCTGCGCCAGGCCGAAGGCAAAACTCAGCTCTGGTTCTCGCCGCCGAAGATCTCGCTGACGCTGGAGTCGTCGAACACGGCGTTCAGGGCGTCGGCGATCAGCGGGGCGATGGAGAGCACCTCGATCTTGTCGATCTGCTTCTCGGGCGACAGCGGCAGCGTGTTGGTGAGCACCACCTTGGAGATCACCGAGTTCTTCAGGCGGTCGATGGCCGGGTCGCTGAGCACGGCGTGCGTGGCCATGGCCCACACTTCGGTGGCGCCGCGAGCCATCAGGATCTCGGCGGCCGACACGATGGTGCCGCCGGAGTCGATCATGTCGTCGTTGAGGATGCACAGGCGGCCCTCCACGTCACCCATGACCTCCTTGGCCTCGGCGACGTTGGTGGTGCCCTTCGGGCGGCGCTTGTAGATGAAGGCCAGGTCGGAGCCGATGTCGCTGAGGTGCGACGACATGCGCTCGGCGACCTTGATGCGGCCGGCGTCAGGGGCGACGATCACCGGCGACTTGGCGTGCTGGCGTACGTAGTTCTCGAGCACCGGCATCGCCGTGAGATGGTCGACCGGGCCTTCGAAGAAGCCCTGGATCTGGCCGCTGTGCAGGTCGATGCTGACCATGCGCTTCGCGCCGGCGGCCTTGAACAGGTCGGCCACCATGCGAGCCGTGATGGGCTCGCGGCCTTCGGCCTTGCGGTCCTGACGGGCGTAGCCGTAGAACGGGCACACGGCGGTGATGCGCTTGGCCGACGCGCGGTAGGCGGCGTCGATCATGATCAGTTGCTCCATGATCGAGTCGTTGATGCTGCGGCCGTCGTGGCTGCAGTGCGTCTGCATGATGAACACGTCCGAGCCGCGGATGCTCTCGCCGAAACGGCAACGGATCTCGCCGTTCGCGAACTGCACGAGGCCGGCGTCGCCGAGATCGGTGCCGAGGTGGGCGGCAACCTCCTGGGCGAGGGCCGGATGCGTGCGCCCCGAGTAGAGCGACATCCGCTTCGTCGTGACCTTCTCCATGTCGCCCATGCCCCTTTGCTGCGTCAGTCGGCAGGGGCAGTGTAGAAGGGTCCGGTCACCTCGCCGGAAGCCACCGTGCTCCCGGGCGGCAGAAACGCATACGGTCCCACCGTCGCATCGGTGCCGACTTCGCTGTCGCGGCCCACGGTGTGCTCGACACGTGCCCCGTCGCCGACGGTGCAGTCGACCAGCCGCGTGTCGGGGCCGACCTCGCAGCCGTCGCCGATGACGGTGTCGCCCTGCAGGATCGTGCCTGGATACAGCGTGACGTCGCGCCCGAGGGACACGGTGACATCGACGAACGTCTGGCGCGGGTCGAGCATCGTCACGCCGTTCAGCAGCCAACGCCGGTTGGTGCGGGCGCGGAGCTCGCGCTCGGCGAGCGCAAGTTGCCAACGGTCGTTGACGCCCTGCGTCTCGGCCACGGGCACCTGCACACAGCCGATGCGGTGTCCCATCGCCGCCAGCTTGCCGATGACGTCGGTGAGGTAGTACTCGCCCTGCGCGTTGTCGGGGCTGAGGTGGCGCAACGCAGGACCGAGCAGGTCGCGGCGGAAGGCGTACATCGAGGTGCACACCTCCTTGATCGCCCGTTCCTCCGGAGTGGCGTCGCGTTCTTCGACGATGCGCAACACGCGACCTTCGCCGTCCCGCGAGGGCTGGCGGACGACGCGGCCGTAGCCGGTGGGGTCGTCGAGGATGCTGGTGATCAGCGTCGCGGCGTACTGGTGTGCGTTGTGGTCGGCGACGAGCGCATCGATCGAGCCGGGCTGCAGGAGCGGCGTGTCGCCGGGCAGCACCACCACCGTGCCGGTGTCGTCGAGGTCGTCACCCGGGAAAGCGCTGAGGCCCACCATCGCGGCATCGCCCGTGCCGCGCTGGACGGTCTGTTCGACGAAGGTGACGTGTGCCCACTCGGGTGCCTGCTCCTGCACCTTCTTCGTCACCCGCTCGGCGCCGTGGCCGACGACCACGACCGTGCGATCGGGGGTGACCGCCTCGAGCGCATGGATGACGTGCATCACCATCGGCCTACCGCAGATCAGGTGGAGGGGCTTGGGGCGGGAGGACCGCATGCGCGAACCCTCGCCGGCGGCGAGAACGATGGCCGAGACGCTCATCCCTTCGTTCTATCGCGTGCGGCTGCGCGGACGGCCGTCGGTTGGAACGTGGTGGCGCAGTGCCGGCACCAGAAGCCCTGTTCGAGCTCGGTGCCGCACGCGGCATGGACGAGCACGATGTCCGCATCGCCGTCGGCCAGGTGGTGTTCGCCCCAGCGGATCAGCGCCACGAGCGCGGGCGACAGGGCCACTCCGGCGGGCGTGAGCTTGTACTCGAAGCGCGGCGGGTGCTCCTGGTACTGCTCCTTGGCCATCACGCCGCCCTCCACGAGACGCCGCAGTCGGGCCGTGAGGATCGGGCGGGCGATGCCGAGGTCGGCCTGGTAGTCGTCGAAGCGCCGCACCCCGCGCAGGGCGGCGCGGATGATGAGAATGCTCCACCGGTCGCCGACGAGCGCCAGTGTCTTCTCCAGCGTCGTCGCGTCGGCGTCGTTGCGGCCCATCGCCCGGACTGTACCCCGGACCACTCGGTTCTGGAACAGAACTCACCCGTGTTAGGGTTTCGAAATGGAACTCTCCACACTGGCGAACGGCGAGACGTCGCTCGAAGAGCTGCTCGCTGCAGCGCGTGCCGTGCGCGACGCCGCCCATGGCACCCGGATCACCTACTCGCCCAAGGTGTTCATCCCGCTCACCATGTTGTGCCGCGACAAATGTGGCTACTGCACGTTCGCCCAGCCGCCGGCCCGTTTGGATGCCCCGTACCTGACACCCGAGCAGGTGCTCGCCATCGCCCGCCAGGGTGCCCGCCGCGGTTGCCACGAAGCGCTGTTCACCCTCGGCGAGCGGCCGGAGGATCGCTACGCCGTCGCCCGCGAGTGGTTGACGGCGAACGGCTACGACAGCACCGTTCACTATCTGCACGCGATGGCGAAGCTGGTGGTCGACGAGACCGGCCTGCTGCCCCACGCCAACGCCGGCGCGCTGTACGAGGACGAACTGCGCCTGCTGGCCGAGGTGTCGCCCAGCCAGGGGATGATGCTCGAGACGCTGCGCGACGACCTGCCGTGCCATCGCGGCGCGCCCGACAAGGTGCCGGCCCGCCGCCTGGCGACGCTCGAGACCGCCGGACGGCTGGGCATCCCGTTCACCACCGGCATCCTCGTCGGGCTCGGCGAGACCCGCCAGGACCGCATCGACGCGCTGCAGGCCATCGCCGACTCACATGCACGACACGGGCACGTGCAGGAAGTCATCGTCCAGAACTTCCTGCCCAAGCCCGGCACCGGCATGCAGCACGAGCCGCCATGCCCGCAGGACGAGTTCCTGTGGGCGATCGCCACGGCCCGGTTGATCCTGCCGCCCGAGATCCACCTGCAGGCGCCGCCGAACCTGAGCGACGAGTTCGGCGTGCTGCTCGACGCCGGCATCGACGACTGGGGTGGCGTCTCGCCCGTGACGCTGGACCACGTGAACCCCGAGCGCCCGTGGCCGGCACTCGACCGCCTGCGCGAGGTGACCGAGGCGAAGGGCTTCGCGCTCGCCCCGCGCCTGACGATCTACCCCGAGTTCGTGCGCGACCCCGAGCGCTGGCTGCACCCCTCGCTGCGATTCCCGGTGATGGACCGCAGCGATGCCGAGTGCATGGCCCGCGACGACCCGGGTGCGTTCTGGCCCGAGAAGGTCACCGCGGCCGATGTCGTGCAGGACGGCGCCGAGGTGGTGCTCGTCGGTCACCGCTCGACGCAGTGGTACTCGGGCGCCACTCAGGAACCGCCGACGCTGCTGCCGCCCGCAGGTACGGCGCCGGTGGCCGTGCGTGGTCGGGTCCGCGAGGTGCTCGACGGGGTGCTGGCCGGGCAGGAGGTCGGCTTCGACGAGATCGTGGCGTTGTTCCGTGCCCGCGGGCCGGAGGTGGTGGCCGTCGCCGAGGTGGCCGACCAACTGCGCCACGAGACCGTCGGCGATCGCATCACGTGGGTGCACAACCGCAACATCAACTACACCAACGTGTGCACGTTCAAGTGCCGGTTCTGCGGGTTTTCGAAGGGCCCGCTGTCGCTGAACCTGCGCGGCACCCCGTACCTGCTGACGCTCGACGACATCGCGCAGCGTGCGGCCGAGGCGTGGGAGATGGGCGCCACCGAGGTGACGCTGCAGGGTGGCATCCACCCCGACTTCGACGGCGACTACTACATCGACGTCACCCGTGCGGTGAAGGACGCCGTGCCCGGCATGCACGTGCACGGGTTCACCGCGCTCGAGGTGACCGAAGGCGCCCGTCGCCTCGGCGAGGACCTGCCCACGTACCTGCGCCGGCTGAAGGACGCCGGCCTGGCGTCGCTGCCCGGTACCGCGGCGGAGATCCTCGACGATCCGGTGCGCCAGATCCTGTGCCCGGACAAGATCACCACCGACGAATGGCTCGACTGCCATGCGGCGGCCCACGAGGTGGGTCTGCGTTCGAACGTGACGATCATGTTCGGCTCGGTCGAGCATCCCGAGTCGTGGGCGAGGCACATGCTGCGCACCCGCGAGCTGCAGAAGGTGACCGGTGGCTTCACCGAATTCGTCGGCCTGCCATTCGTGCACATGGCGTCGCCGATCTACCTGCAGAAGAAGAGCCGCCGCGGCCCCACGTTCCGCGAGACGCTGCTGATGCACGCCGTGGCGCGCATCGCTTACCGCGGGCTGATCGACAACATCCAACTGTCGTGGGTGAAGATCGGCGAGGCCGGTGCACTGCAGTTGCTGCGTGCCGGTTGCAACGACCTGGGCGGCACGTTGATGGACGAGAACATCTCCCGTGCCGCCGGTGCCGCCCACGGCCAGGGCATGACCGAGGAGCGGTTCACCGACCTCGTCGCCCCGCTCGGCCGTCGATTGCAGCAGCGCAGCACGCTGTACGAACCCGTCGACCGCGCCACCACCCACGCCTGAGCGCTGTCCGGGAATCCGGCCGGAGCGGCCGCATTCGCTGCCTGCGCACGCTCGTGGCGTTCACCATGACCGGCGTAGGGTCGGGTGCTTCGCCGCGGAGAAATCTTCCGCGTCGCTGTCGAATCGCCGGGTCCCGTTCGTGGAATGGGTGACACGGCACACGAAAGGACACCCACGATGCCGCACTACATGCTCTCCGTCTGGCACGACGACTTCTACGAGCCCGATTTCGACAGTCCCGACATGGCGCGCATCGGCGCCAAGGTGGACGCGTGGAACCAGGCGGCGCAGGACGCCGGGATCTTCGTGTACGCGAACGGCATGCACCCGCCGACCAGCGCCACCGTCGTGCGCGCCACTCCGAACGGTGAGGTGTCGATGACCGACGGTCCCTACGCGGAGACCAAGGAGATGATGGGCGGGTTCTGGATCATCGACGTCCCCGACCTCGACACCGCGCTCGACTGGGCGAAGCGGGGCACCCTGGCGTGCGAGCTGCCCGTCGAGGTGCGCCCCTTCCACGGGTGAACGACGAACTGGTCGACACCTTCCGTCGCGAGGCCGGGCGCTGCACCGCCAGCCTGATCCGCGTCCTCGGCGACATCGACCTCGCCGAGGATGCCGTGGCCGAGGCCTTCGCGGTGGCCGCCGAACAGTGGCCAGTGACGGGCGTGCCCGCGAACCCGGGTGGATGGATCACGACCACGGCTCGCAACCGGGCGGTCGACCGTCTCCGCAGGGAATCGACACGCGACGCCCGCCAACTCGCCGCGCATGCGTTGCACGTGCCCGATGTCGACCCGTCCGGCGAGGCGTTGTGGCGGGAGATCGACGGGCTCGCCGACGCGCTGCCCGACGACCGTCTACGGCTGTTGTTCCTCTGCTGCCACCCGGCACTGCACCCGGACGCACAGGTGGCGCTCACCCTGCGACTGGTCACCGGGCTCGACACCGCCGAGATCGCCCGGGCCTTCCTGCTGTCGGAGGCAACACTGGCGCAGCGCCTGGTGCGTGCGAAACGCAAGCTACGTGAGAACCACGCTGCCTACCGCGTGCCGCCGCCCGCCGAGCTGCCCGATCGGCTGCACGCCGTGCTGGCCGTGGTGTACCTCGTGTTCAACGAGGGGCACACGGCGTCCGCCGGCGACTCCTTGGCGAGGGTGGACCTGTGCGCCGAGGGGATCCGCCTCGGCCGAGTGCTGGCGACACTGATGCCCGACGAACCGGAAGTGTCCGGGCTGGTCGCCCTGATGCTGCTCACCGACGCTCGCCGTGCGGCAAGGACGTCGGCGGACGGCTCGTTCGTGGCATTGGCCGACCAGGACCGGTCGCGGTGGGACCGGACGATGATCGCCGAGGGTCACGAGATCGTGCGCGCGTGCATCCGGCGCGACCGGCCGGGGCGCTATCAGCTGATGGCCGCGATCGCCGCAGTCCACGACGCGGCAGCGACGTTCGAAGCGACGGACTGGGCGCAGATTCTCACGGTGTACGACCACCTGTACTCGCTCCGGCCCGACCCCGTGGTGCGCCTGAACCGTGCCGTGGCCGTGGCGGAACTGCACGGGCCGGTGGTCGGTCTCGACGAACTGGACGAACTTGCGGGCGTGCTCGACGGCTACCAGCCCTTCCATGCCACCAGGGCCGAACTGCTCCTCCGACTCGGCGACCCGGCCGCCGCCGCTGCCTTCGACCGTGCGATCGCGCTCACCACCAACGAAGTGGAGCGCCGCCATCTCGAACGTCGCCGCGCTGCCTGCTGATCGCACACCCCCGTCGAAGGTCGTCGGGTTGTACGCTGTGCACGACGGGGGAGCCAGCAGGAGGTCAGCCATGCACGTCGACCTCTCATCCACGTCTGCGCAGTTGTTCGCTCACCGCCCGGCCGACCGGGTGTGAACCCGGGGGACCCATGACCTTCGACCTCGACCGCATCCGCGCCCACTTCCCGGCGCTGTCGTTGCCGCACGACGTGGGCATCCCACGGGTGTACGTCGACAACCCGGCGGGCACGCAGGTGCCGCACGAGGTGCTCGACCGCATGCAGGCCGCGATGGTCGGCTGCAACGCCAACATGCACGGCAACTTCCGTACCAGCCGCGAAGCCACCGAGCTCGAACACCAGGCGCACGTCGCGATGGCCGACATGTACCACGCTCCCTCCGCGGACGACATCGTGTTCGGCGCGAACATGACGACGCTCACGTTCATGATGACCCGTGTCCTCGGCCCGCTGTTCCGTGAGGGCGACGAGATGATCACCACGCACATGGAGCACGACGGCAACAACACGCCGTGGCGCACCATGGCCGAGGAGCGGGGCATGGTGGTGAAGACCCTGCCGTGGAACAAGGAGACCTACGAGTTCGACCTGCAGGCGCTCGACGAACTGATCACCGATCGCACCCGCTTCGCGTCGATCAACTACTCCAGCAACATCCTCGGCACCATCAACCCGGTGAAGGAGATCGTCGCCAAGCTCAAGGCTGTCGGCGCCATCACCTACATCGACGCCGTGCAGTACGCACCCCACGGTGTCGTCGACGTGCAAGACCTCGACTGCGACTTCCTCGTCTCGAGCGCCTACAAGTGGTACGGCCCGCACCAGGGCATCCTCTACGGCCGCGCCGAGCTGCTCGAGCGCCTGCGCGCGTACAAGCTGCGCGTCGTCGACGACGTGGCACCCGGCAAGTTCGAGACCGGTACTCAGTCGCTCGAGGGCCAGGCGGGCGTGCTCGGCGCGCTGGAGTACCTGCAGTGGGTGGGCACCACGATGGGTGCCGACCATCTCAGCCAGCTGCGCCACCTGCCGCAGCGCACCGCCGAGATCCATGCCGCGATGATCGCCATGGCCGACTACGAGAAATCGCTCAGTGAGCGGCTCATCACGGGCCTTCAGTCGATCGACGGCATCACCGTGCACGGCATCACGAACCCCGCCGATTTCGACCGTCGAGTGCCCACCGTGTCGTGGTCCCGTCCCGGCACCGACCCGGGCGACGTGGCGACGTTCCTCGACGAGCACGGCGTGTACGTGTGGAACGGCCACAACTATGCGCTCCCGGTGATCGAGTGGCTCGGTCTGCAGGACCTCGGTGGCGTGGTGCGTGTCGGCCCGACCCACTACAACACGCTCGACGAGGTCGACACCGTGGTGCGCCTCGTGCGCGAGTTCGTCGACACGCACTGACGACCTCGGCCTGGTTCCGGGGAGAGGACTCGAACCCCTATACGCGGCACCAAAAACCGCTGTCCTGCCATTGAACGACCCCGGAGCGACGCCTCCGAGGCTAGCTCCGCGGATCTGCGACCAGTCGGGGTTTCGGCGGTGGGGGGCGACCCGATAGCGTTGCGACGTTATGGGTTCTCTGATCAAGAAGCGCCGCAAGCGCATGCGCAAGAAGAAGCACAAGAAGATGCTCCGCCGGACGCGTCACGCGCGTCAGCGTGGCAAGAAGTAACGACGCTTCTCGCGACAACCTGACGTTCTGGCACCGACCGCCCCGCGATCAGCGTGGGCGGTCGGTGCGCGTCAGCACCACGGTCGCATCCGGCAGCGCCTCGCCGATGTCGTGGTGGCCGCGCAGGAACCACGTGGCGCCGCTGCCCGCCAGCACCGGCCCGGTGCCGGCGGCCTCGGTGATGCGGTCGCGCCAACGCGCCAGCTCGGGCACGACGCGGATCGCCGCCGGTTCCAGGTCGTTGGGGCCCTCAGCCGTCGGCATGCCCATCTCGTCCCACGCCCGGTAGGCGGCAGGGGTGCTGACCGCGAGCGGCGGGATCACCAGCGTGATGTCGAGCGGCTCGAAGGGCAGGGGCGTGACCATCTCGCCGATGCCCTGCACACGTGCCCGTCCTCCGACGAGGCAGAAGCTGACGTCGGCCCCGAGTCGTGACGCCCCGACGAGGTCGTCGTACCCGGCCCAGCGCAGCACGGCCGCGGCGTCGGACGAACCGCCGCCCAGCCCGCCGCCGTGGGGGATCACCTTGTGCAGGTGCACCGCGGCGCGTCTGCCGGTGAGGCGCAGTGCCCTGGCCACCAGGTTCGACTCGTCGAGGGGCATGCCCGCGGCGAACGGGCCGTCGGCGCTCAGGCCGTCGGCCCCACCCGTGATCGTCAGGGTGTCGGCCCAGTCGAGCGACACCATCTCGGCGTCGATCAGGTGGTAGCCGTCGTCGCGCACGGCGGTGATGCGCAGCGAGAGCGTGAGTTTGGCCGGCGCACGAACGGTGACCGGCGTGGCTGCCGCCCCTGCTGCAGCCTGGCTCATCGGGCCGCTCGCCACGCTGCGGTGAGCGCGCCCCACTCGTGCACGTCCAGCTCCTCCGGGCGGCGCTGACTGTCGATGTCGGCAGCCTCGAACACCTCGGGCGACACCACGCCCGCCAGCGAGCGACGGAGCATCTTCCGCCGTTGGCCGAACCCGGTGCGCACCAGGTGGAACAGCTCGTCCGCCGGCACGTCGACCGCAGGTGTGTCGCGGCGGCGGATGTCGGCCAGCGCGCTCTCGACGTTCGGGCGTGGCACGAACACGCTCGCCGGTACGTGCGCGGCGATCTTCGCCGTCGCCCAGTACGACACTTTCACGGTGACGGCCCCGTACTGCGGCGTGCGCGGTGCGGCGCAGAACCGTTCGGCGGCCTCCTTCTGCACCATCACCAGCATCCGCTGGATCTGCGGCACCCCGTCGAGCAGATCGCACACCAGCGGGGTGGCCACGTTGTACGGCAGGTTCGCCACCAGCACCCAGCGGTCGTGCTCGCCCAGCACGGCATCCCAGTCGAGACGCATCGCGTCGCCTTCGACGACGGTGACGTTGGCGTGGGGGGCCACCAGCTCGCGCAGCAGCGGCACCACGCCACCGTCCACCTCCACGGCCGTGACCGTCGCTCCGGTCTCCGCCAGCGCCAGCGTCAACGAGCCGAGTCCGGCGCCGATCTCGACCACGTGGTCACCGGGGCCGACCTCGGCCAGGCGGGCGATCTTGCGCACCGTGTTGGCGTCGGCCACGAAGTTCTGACCCAGGTCGCGGCGGGGCGCCAGGCCACCACGAGCCAGCAGCTCGTTGATGTCGTTCCGGTTGTGCACGGGCTACCAGCTCAGGCGCACCGGGATGGGCGCGTCGGCGAGGTCGCCGATCAGCACGTACACCGCCGTGTTCAACACCACGTCGCTGCCGGCCGGCAGCGCCATGCCCAGTGTGTTGGTGCACGTGGTGGTCTGTCCGTTGTCGAGGTTGGTGATCGTCAGCTCGGCGCCGTCCGGTGCGGTGAGGCTGGTGCACACCGACACGCCCAACCCCGCGTAGCGGTGGTAGCTGGCCTTGCCGATGGCCTCGTTCGCGCCGGGCGGCGGTGGCACGTTGACGTCGATGACGGCGGGACGAGTCGGGTTCTCGTCGCCGCCGACGAACAACGGGGTCTCCGGCTGGTAGGCGGTGGTGCTCGGTTCGGTGCCCTCGTTGGCGTCGCCGACGTCGACCCCGGCCGCGCCGACGGTGGGCGAGGCCGCGGTGGTGTCGCGGTTGAGGGCCCAGAGAGCGGGCAGCGCGACCAGCGTGAAGACGCTGGCCAGCACGACGCGGCGGCGGTCGGATGAGTTCATGGCGAAGTGGTGCGGCGCATGAGGACCTACCGCTCGCGCGAGGGTGACCGTCCGCAGTGAAAAGGCTACGGACGCAGCGCTGGGAACGCAAGGCATGCGTTCGCCACCGTCGCCGCACGAACACTCTCCGTGGTCTCGTTGCGGAGGTCGGCGAGGAACTGCACCACGTGCGTCACGAACGCAGGTTGGTTCGTTCGGCCGCGGTGCGGCACTGGTGCGAGGTACGGACTGTCGGTCTCGGCGAGCAGCCGGTCGGCCGGGCAGTGCACCGCCGCAGCCTGCACGTCGGCCGCCGCCTTGAACGTGACGATGCCGCTGAACGACAGGAATGCACCGAGGTCGAGGCAGCGCTGCGCCTCGTCGACGCCGCCGGTGAAGCAGTGGAAGATCGTCCGCTCCGGCGTCCCCTCGGCCCGCAGGATGTCGAACGTGTCGTCCCACGCGTCGCGGGTGTGGATCACCAGCGGCAGCCGGCGCTCGTGCGCGATCTGGATCTGCGCGGCGAACGCCGCCCGCTGCGCATCGCGCGGCGAGTGCTCGTAGTAGTAGTCCAGCCCGCACTCGCCCACGGCGATCACGTTCGGGTCGTCGAACAGCGACAGGATCGACTCGATGCCGTGCACCGCCTCGTGCGGGTGCAGGCCCACCGTGGCGTGGATGCCCTCGTGCTGCGACGCGATCGCGATCGCCGATTCGCTGGTCGCCCGGTCGCATCCGACGTCGATCATCGTGTCGACACCCGCGGCGCGTGCCGCGGCGATGACGTCCTCCACGGCTGGACCGCGGGTGTCGTACAGATGGCAGTGGGTGTCGACGTAGTGCATCGGTCGACCCGCGGTCACTTCTCGGTGCTGAGCCGGGGGAAGAGCGGATCGCCCTTCACCACCGGCAGGCCGCCGGGGTAGCCGCCCCACGTCGCGGCCTCGGGCAGTCGTTGGTCGGCCACGAGGCCGGGCATCCCGATGCGCTCCCACACCGCCTGGGCCGAGACGGGCACGGCGGGCGACGCCAGCACCGACACGATGCGCAGCGCCTCCAGCGCGTCGCCCATCACGGCGTCGACGGCGGGGCCGGGCTCGGCCTTCCACGGTTCGTTGGCCTCGAGGTGGGCGTTGGTGGCGCGGATCAGGCTCCATGTCGCCTCGAGCGCGCGGCTGGGCTGCACCTCGTCCCACGCGGTGGCGGTGTCGCGGTACGCCTGCGCGGCCACGGCGGCGAGCGGCGAGTCGGCGGCGGGCGCCGGGCCGATGCCGTCACACTTCTTGCCGACCACGGTGGCCACTCGGGCGGCGAGGTTGCCGAGGTTGTTGGCGAGGTCGCTGTTGTAGCGGTTCACCAAACCCTCGTAGGTGAAGTCGCCGTCCTGGCCGTACGGGGTCTCGGCGAGCACGTAGTAGCGGAAGCCGTCGACGCC